>JBAUYI010000106.1:0-28508 GCA_049584715.1 Xanthobacteraceae bacterium | reverse complement strand
TTCCAACCCGGAGTGAAGTCATGAGGAAATGGAACATTATCGCTATGGCGGCGGTCTTTACGATCGCCGTGGGAACGTTCGGGGCGAGCTTCGCCGCTGAGAAGCTGAAAATCGGATTCATCTATGTCGGGCCGATCGGCGACCTTGGCTGGAGCTACCAGCATGACGTCGGCCGCAAGGCCATGGAAAAGGCGCTCGCCGGCAAGGTCGAGACGACGTTCCTTGAGAACGTCCCCGAGGGCGCTGATGCCGAACGCTCGATCGAACAGCTTGCCCGTACCGGCCACAAGCTGATCTTCACGACGTCGTTCGGCTTCATGGACGCGACGCTGAAGGTGGCGAAAAAATATCCGAACGTGTTCTTCGAACACGCCACCGGCTTCAAGCGCGCGAAGAACATGGCAACCTATGCTGCCCGCTTCTATGAAGGGCGCTACATCCAGGGCCAAATTGCAGCCAAGATCTCGAAGACGGGCGTGCTCGGCTATATCGTCTCGTTTCCGATCCCCGAGGTCATCTCCAACATCAACGCGACGATGCTTGGCGCGCAGTCGGTCAACCCGAACATGAAGGTGAAGATCATCTGGGTGAACAGCTGGTTCGATCCCGGCAAGGAAGCCGACGCCGCCAAGGCGCTCATAGACCAGGGCGTCGACGTGCTGACGCAACACACCGACTCGCCGGCCGCCATGCAGATCGCGGAGCAGCGCGGCATCCATGCCTTCGGCCAATCGTCCAACATGATCAAGTTCGGGCCGAAAGCCCAGCTCACCGCGGACACCGACTACTGGGGTGACTATTACACCAAGCGCGCCCAAGCCGTGCTCGACGGCAAATGGACCTCCGAAGACACCTGGGGTGGTCTTGACTCGGGGATGGTCGTGATGGCGCCTTATACCAACATGCCCGACGACGTAATGAAGATGGCGACGGATACGCAGGCCGCCATCACGTCGGGCGCGTTGAAGCCGTTCAAGTGCCCGATCACCGATCAGGACGGTAAGACGGTGGAATGCAAGGGCGGCGACCAGCTCGACCCCGGCCAGATCTTGAGCATGAACTTCTACGTCAAAGGCGTGGACGATAAGATTCCGGGGAAGTGATCGCCTTCTCCACAATCGATCCACGACCTTACCGCGACAGAGCAAGACAACGCTGACCGGATTTTGGTCCGGTCAGCATCCCCTCCGTGAGTCTTTATGGTGTTGGCGATCGTGTTGACGGCCGATAATACCGGAGCGCTCAGCGGCTTTGCCGGCGGTACTGGCCGTGATTGTCGCCGTAATAGTCGCTATACTGGTCGTAATATGGCTGTGCTGGCGGCACGCGCACATATGCGCCCGGTCGAGTCTCGGGCGCGATAGGCGCGGGCTCGGTCAATACCGGCGCAGTATTCGGATATGCGGCAGCGCCTTGAGCGAATGCCGAAGCTTGGACTCCCAGCACGCACCCGCCCGCTACGATAGCCGCAATGAGGTTAGTCCGCATAGTTCCACTCCATGTTTCGCTGCGAGAGCGCGCTTGTGTTCGCGCTCCGTCGCCCCGGCCTTGCAGTTGAAGCTATTGCGACGCGGCGAAAATCCTAGAGCCCGCGCCTCGACGAATGGCTGGCATGACGTAATCTTGATCGGGCAGCCAACATCATGCTTAAGAATTAGCCCAGCCTAAAAACCGGGCGGTCTTCGTTTTGTTATTGAAACAGTTTCTCACGTCTACCTGGCGACATATTCGTTCGCCCACCGTATCTCCTACTTCAACATCTGTTCCATGACGTCGGTGAGCCTTTTGTTGCGGTCGCCTTTGCAATAGGCGACCACATTGCGGATGGCGTATCGGATACGAGCCAGGTTAATGCCGCGGTTCTTGGCAACACCGGAGTACCAGCCGCTATACCAGGAGAGAAACAGCTCGGCTTCCTCAGCGGAAGTGTCATCGAGGTGACCGCAGGTCAGGTGTCGGACGTCGAGGTTGCCATTGGCGTCCGCATATCGCGCCAGGAACGACTGCGGTTGCGGCGCGGCCGCGCTCGGCGCCGTGCCTGGCGCAGTCCTTAACCCCGTGCTTGGTGCTGCACCTTGAGCCGCAGCCGGTTCCGTGCCCGGCGGCGGCGCCACCACCGCGTTCGGACATGCTTTGGCGATCATGTCCGCGATGTCGTACCCGAGGACTACGCGACCAGGCGCGAAAGTGGCGTCTTGCTGGACCTTGATGTTGGGGCCCTCGAGATAAGTCGTCTGGAGCACGGTCCAAGAGCCGTCGGAATTTTTCGCGAAGGCGTCGCACGGGAAATTGCTGGTTGCGGCCTGTGCGCTTAGACAACAAACTTGCAACGCGATTGCCGCAGTGATGGACAACGCAACGCGGCACCGCATGATCGATCTCCATTATCCCGTTCGAGCAGCTTAGCAAAAAATCAGTCAGCGAGGGACTGCAGTGCACGGGCCGCCGCGGAATGGCGCTTGATCAGCTCGCCGAGATCGAGATTGGGGATTTCGCCGTCTTTGACGATCCAGCGCCCCCCCACCATGACGCGATCCGCGCGGTGCGCGCCGCACAGCACAAGGGCGGCAAGCGGATCGCCGCTGCCGGAGAAACGCAGTTCGTCGAGCTTGAACAGCGCGAGGTCCGCCATCTTGCCGACGGCAATCTCGCCGATGTCCGTTCGCCCGACGCAAGCCGCCGAGCCTTTCGTCGCCCAACGCAGCGCGTCGGTATGACTAACCGCTTTGACGCCGTAAAGACTGCGTTGCAGCAGGAATGCGGCGCGGACCTCTTGCATCAGATTCGAGCCGTCATTCGACGCCGAACCGTCAACACCGATGCCGATCCGTACGCCGGCCTGTTCCATGGCGCAGACCGGGCAGGTGCCGGACGCCAGCGTCTGGTTGCTGCAGGGACAGTGGGAAATTGCCGTCCCGGCGCGCGCTAGCCGCTTCATTTCTCCAGCGTCGAAATGGATGCCGTGGGCGAGCCAGACCCGATCGTTGAGCCAACCGCAATCCTCCAAATAGTCCAGCGGACGGCAGTTGTGGATCTCCTGGCAGTACCGGTTCTCGTCCTCGGTTTCGGCGAGATGGGTGTGCATGCGTACGTTCAGCCGGGCGGCAAGGTCCGCCGTCGAACGCATCAGCGAGGTCGTGACCGAAAATGGCGAGCAGGGCGCAAGCGCAATCTGGACCATCGCGCCCTGGCCGGCCTCGTGATAGCGCGCCACCACGCGCTCGCTGTCGGCCAGGATCGCGTCTTCGTCCTGCACGACACTGTCGGGCGGCAGCCCGCCGTCGCGCTGCGAAAGGTTCATCGAGCCGCGCGTCAGCAGAACGCGCAAGCCGAGACGTTTCGCTGCGGCGACTTCGATGTCGATGGCGTCCTCGAGTCCGGCAGGAAACACATAGTGGTGATCCGTCGTCGTGGTGCACCCGGACAGCAGCAGTTCGGCCATCGCCAGCGTCATGCCGAGATCGAGCGCCTGCGGCGTCAGGCGCGCCCAAATCGGATACAGCGCCTGCAGCCAGGGGAACAGTTCGCGGTCAAGCGCCGCTGGAACGGCCCGGGTAAGGGTCTGGTAGAAATGATGATGGGTATTGATGAGGCCCGGCAGAACCACGTGTTCGCTGGCATCGTATATTTCGACATTTTGCGCCATCGGACTGCGTCCCGTGGCGACCAGCTCCACGATACGGCCATCCTGCAGCACGATACCTCGCCCTGCACTGTCCGCAAATATGGCAAGCGGATCCTTGATCCAGAGTGCCAGCTTCTCCATCAACTGCCCCGATAGGTGGAGTAACTCCACGGCGTGACAATGATCGGTACGTGATAATGAGCTTCAGGCTCAGCGACCGCGAACCGGATGGGGACCACACCGAGAAAGGGTGGATCGGCGACTGGTGCTGCCAGCCGCGCAAAATACGCGCCGATACCAAACCGCAACTCATACTGAGCGATCGGAATCGGTTGCTCCGCGATGAGCGGGTGGTCGGTGCGGCCATCTACATTTGTCATCGTGCGCGAGAGGAGATGTGGCTCGCCCGACGATGCGACTTCGAAAAGTTCGATCGCAACGCTTGACGCCGGGCATCCAGCATGAGTGTCGAGCACATGGGTCGAAAGACGGCCGTGCACGCGAAGGCGATCCGGCGCCGTAACACGCTGATCGAGCCGAAGCGCGACAATCCGGAAAACTTCGCTCAGCGCCGCGCCGCGTTCGGTCGCGCCGTCGTTGCCGAGGCGTTGCTCGAACTGGCGCAGGATCGATTCCTTGCCGTGCCGGCGCACGCAGACGATGAAGGGCATGCCGAACTTTTCGCGATAGGCATTGTTGAGCCGGTGAAACGTGGCGAATTCGTCCGCCGAGAGTCGGTCGAGCCCCGCGCTCGATTGCTCATGCTTGGAGTCGGCCGTCATCGTTCCCTCGCGGGCGGCTTTGCCCGCAAGATCCGGATGGCCGTTGATAAGCGTCGTCTGGCGGGCATCGCCAGCACCGCGCACCGCAGCGGTCATCGTCTCATAAAGCGCATTCAAGCTTGGAAACGGTCGCGCGTTGTGGGCGGCTTCCGCGACCCACGGCGCATGCTCGAAAATGTCGCCGAGCGCCGCGACAAAGGCATGCCGGTCCATGCCGTTGAGGTCATCGAGGGTAACTTGTGCCATGGCTACCGCGCTGCCTCACTCAATGACAGGCGCATTGGCTGCGAGCGCAAGGTGCTCGCGGTGCCAATGCCGCGCAATGTCGACGCGCGACGCCACCCACACTCGATCGAACTTGCCGATGTGATCGAGAAACCGGGTGAGTCCCGCGGCACGACCCGGGCGCCCAGCCAATCGACAGTGCAGACCGATCGACATCATTTTTGGGGCCTGGGCGCCTTCTTCGTAGAGAGTGTCGAACGTGTCGCGCAGATAGGTGAAGAAGTCCTCGCCGTTTGGAAAACCCTGCGCATTGATGAACCGCATGTCATTGGCATCAAGGGAGTAGGGGATGATGAGGTGTGGGCCCTTCGGTCCCTTAATCCAATAAGGCAGATCGTCGGCGTAGGAATCCGACGAATACAAAAAGCCGCCGTCGTCGAGCACGAGCTTCAAACTGTGCGCGGATGTGCGGCCCGTATACCAGCCGAGCGGCCGTTCGCCCGTGGTCTCAGTGTGAATGCGGATGGCGTCGCGCATGTGGGCGGCCTCGTCGGCGTAGGAAAAGTCCTTGTAGTCGATCCATTTCAAGCCGTGGCTCGCGATGTCCCAGCCCGCTTCGCGCATGCCGGCAATCACTTGCGGGTTCCTGGCGAGCGCATTGGCAACGCCGAATACGGTCACTGTGAGCTTTCGTGCCGTGAAAATTCGCCACAGCCGCCAGAATCCGGCGCGAGAGCCGTATTCGTACATGGATTCCACGTTCATGTGGCGCTGGCCGGGCCACGGCGTCGCGCCGATGACCTCGGTGAGGAAAGCCTCCGATGCCTTATCGCCGTGCAGGACGCTGTTTTCCGCGCCTTCCTCGAAATTCACCACGAATTGCACGGCGACGCGCGCCCTGCCGGGCCAGCGCGGATCGGGCGGATTGCGCCCGTAACCCGCGAGGTCTCGCGGATACTCGGAGAAGGGTGGAGACGACATCGCAAAAATTCCTTCGCGACTTAACTGGTCAATGCCGCGGCAGCGATCCACGCTATCGGAATGGAACGCTCAATAGGGACTATCTCTGCGACCGGCATTGCGATCCATGCTAAGCGAGAGGCGATGTGCAGCCATCTGATAGCGCTGCGCCGCCATCCCGTAACGACTGTTTCCACTGCCAAATTCCCCCAAACTGCGTCCGGCGTCCTCACCATGGCAGACGCACCGCAACGTGTTCAACCTGCTTTTTCCGCCATCCGGTGTCACGTCGATCACTTCGTGCCGTAGGCGCGGTCGCCGGCGTCGCCGAGGCCCGGTAGGATGAACGCGTGCTCGTCGAGCGCATCATCGACCGCGGCTGTCCAGATCGCGACGTCCGGATGGATGCTGCGCAAATGGTCGATGCCCTGCGGAGCGCTGACCAGGCAGACGAAGCGGATTTGCTTGGCGCCGTGCTCCTTCAACCGATCGATTGCGGCAACCGCGGTATTGCCGGTCGCGAGCACCGGCGCAACGACGATGACAAGGCGTTCGGCGAGATCCGTCGGCGCCTTGAAGTAATATTCCACGGCGCCAAAGGTCTTGGGCTCACGGTAGAGGCCGATATGGGCGACGCGCGCCGCCGGCACGAGGTCCAGCATCCCTTGGGCAAATGTGATGCCGGAGCGCAGGATCGGGGCGAAGACCAGCTTCTTGCCGGCAATACGCGGGGACATCATGGGTGCGAGCGGTGTTTGCACCTCGACCTTGGTCAACGGCAGATCGCGCGTGACCTCGTAACACAGCAGCATGCCGGTTTCGGCGAGTAATTCGCGAAATGCCTTGGTCGAGCGATTCTTGTCGCGGATCAGCGTGAGTTTGTGCTGGACCAGCGGGTGATCGACGACGATAACGCCTTGCATAGCTTTTCTCCCCGGCGCGGATCGCCGTTCCGTGTTCAGAAGACCGTGCCGTCGCTGATGACCTTGATGGGGGGCGCGCCATCGGCGCGGCGCGCGAAGGCGATGGCCCGGCCGGCCGCCCAACTGCCGCCTTCAAGAACCTTCGCCAGCGGCAGCACGGTGGCATCGAGCTTGAGGCGGCCGCGCACGGCATCTGCGAGCAGGTCGAGCAGCGCCACGGTAAGCGTGCGCCATTCTACGACGAGCTCCGATCCGACGTCGTGTTCGCGCGCGGCTTGTTTTGCATCGCGCAGCGTAAGCACGTCAGTGTCAACAAATAGACCGCCATTGCGGTATTCAGCGAGACCGGTAAGGCCGTCGATGTCGGTTACGGTAAGTCCGGCTTGTTGCAACGGTTCGATCAATGAGTAGGCAAGCCATTGCGAGAGCTTGTGCAGCGGGACGAGATTGCTTGTCGAATCCGACGTGACGATGGCGGAATGCCGCCAGCAATCGCCGAGCGACACGCCGCCGAGTGTGAGTCGCGACGGCCAGATCGGCCCGAACTGCAGCAGAAGCTCGGCCAGGATGAGAGGCGCCGCGATCGAGCCGTCATTGGTTTTTGCGACGAGGTGGTCGAATAGGCCGCCGGGCCGCGGCCTATCGTTGCGTGCAAATATGTCGGGACGCGCGGCCGAATGTCGCCCGAGGGCGCGTAGCAGCTCCGCTCGTCCCTCCAGTCCGACAAGCGGATTGGCGTTCGTGACCTGAAATCCGCGTTGCAATTCCTCGGCTTCGAGCTTCGCCAGGACGGCCGCGTCGGCGCGCAGCGGGTCTTTCATGTCGGAAGAAAAAGCACCACGGGCAAACATGTCGAGGCTTGCGAGTGCGAGCCCTTCGGAGCGGCCGAAAGACTTTCCGGTCGCCGCGTCGCGGTAGCGCCATTGCGGGCCGGCGCCGGCATCGAGCAAGACGCTGACAATCGCAAGGTCGAAGGTCGCGCGCGCGCGAGCCAGCCGTTCCGTCGAAACCGCGCTGCGCGCCAAGCTGTCAAAACGGTTCACGCCGTCCACGACGAAGTGCCGCCATCGCGAATGGAACGGTACTTCAAGCGTTGGATATTTCTTTCGCATGGTCGCGACGACGAGATCGAGCGTGTCACCGAGCCGGCCAAGATCGACGCGAAAGTTCGGCAGCTTATCCTCGAGACCGAGTTTCAGAAGGTGCTTTGCGCGGGTGCGAACGGCCCCGGCATTCAAAAGAGAAATAGCAGCGGCCGTATCGCAGTTCATGAAATCCAGCTGAAAAATAGCGCTCAATATTTCTCGAGCGAACGGCCGATCGAAGCGGCCAAATCCTCAGGGTGCGGCATTTCCGGCGAATAATATCCGGCAGCTTTTTTGGCGGCCATTTCGACATGAGCGTCGGCGGGCACCAATTCATCGGGGAGGGCAACGCGTTCAACCACCTCGATTCCCTGACCGACAAGCGCGTCGTATTTCATGTCGCTCATGGAAACGAAGCGATCGATTCGCCGCAATCCCAGCCAATGAATCGCATCCGGCATCAATTGCTGAAAACGCGCGTCTTGGACGCCGGCCACGCACTCCGTGCGTTCAAAATAGGTTGAGGCCGCATCGCCGCCTTCCTGCCGCTTGCGCGCGTTGTAGACCAGGAACTTCGTCACCTCGCCCAAAGCCCGGCCTTCCTTGCGATTATAGACGACGATGCCAAGTCCGCCGTCTTGCGCGCCACGCGCGCATTCCTCGATGCCGTGGATGAGGTAGGGGCGACAGGTGCAAATGTCGGAACCGAATACGTCCGAGCCGTTGCATTCGTCGTGCACCCGGCAGGTGATTTTCGTCGCCGGATCGGAAAGCTTGGCAATGTCGCCGAACAAATAGATAGTCGTCCCGCCGATTGGCGGCAGGAAAACCTGAAGGTCCGGTCGCGTGACGAGCTCGGGGAACATGCCCGCAGCCTGTTCGAACAGCGTGTGACGCAGGGTCGTTTCCGTGCAGCCAAAGCGCTCCGCGATGCCGGGCAGGTACCACACCGGGTCGATGGCGATTTTCGAGACCGCTATGCTGCCGTTGACGCGCACGAGGTCGCCATCGGCCTTGAGCCGGCCGCTGGCGACGGCGCTTTGCATTTCATGAAGATCGAGCCGAGCCTTGGTGATGGCGATGGTCGGACGGATGTCGACGCCTTCTGCAATTTCCGTCTTGAAAGCCTCGGCAACCAGATGTCCCCAGGGATCGAGCGAGACGATGCGTTGCGGTTCGGCCCATTGCGCGAACGGTCCGATGCTGACGGCCGGATAAGTGTTGGTCAGGTCTGGCCGCCGGATCGGATCGAGCGCGCGTGCGGAAACCGCAAGCGCGCGATAGAGCGCATAGGAGCCGCCATGACTGCCGATGGCGTTACGGTCGCCGAGCTTCGATACCGTGCCGATCACCGGGCCACGCTCGCGAGCGGTCGGCGCCGCCCATTCGATAGGGAATCGCAGTTTGCCGCCTGGCTCCGGATGTGACGTGATCCGGATGTGTTCGGTCCGGTTGGAGCGATTCATTGCAGGACCCCAAAAGCCAATGGCCCGCCGCTAACGACGGGCCTGACAATCAAGTTTCTCTGGTTCGTTCTGGGCAACGACCATCTTGGTCGCCCGAGCCCGTTATATAAGCGATCGTGGCAATGCGTGCAATAATGGCGCGCGGCAGATTTAGCTGGCGTTTCGGCAATAAGCGGTCCAAAGGACCAGAGGATGCGCAAAGTGCTTTGGGTTTTCATTGGTTTGATCGCCTTGGTTTTGGGCGGCCTCGGAATCGTACTGGCATTTGACGTGCCGGTGAAGCCGCCGACTTTGGCCTCGGTCAGCGAACCCTTCGCCAAGGTCGATTTCAGCGATCTGCCGGCGATACGGACTTATCCGGCGCGCGACGGCACCGAGCTCGGCTATCGGGTTTATGACGGCGGCGGCGCGCAAGCGGTGGTGCTGATTCACGGCTCGTCCGACGACGGCGCTGGCCTGCATCTGCTTGCCAAGGCGCTGCGCGATGCTGGCGCCTCGGTTTACGTTCCGGTTCTGCGCGGCCATGGCAATTTCGGCCGCAGCGGCGATATCGATCATATCGGCCAGCTCGAGGACGATCTCGCCGATTTCGTGGCGGTGTTACGACCGCTGCATCCCGGCTCTAGTTTTTCCCTGATCGGCTTTTCTTCGGGCGGCGGCTTCGTTCTGCGCGTGATCGCCACTCCCGATGAGAAACTGTTTGATCGCTTCATCATGATCTCGCCGCTGCTGCCGCCGGGCGCGCCGACCATCCGTCCGGACATGGGCGGCTGGGTCTCGGTGGCGAAACCGCGCATCATTGTGCTCGCGCTATTGAATCGCCTCGGCGTCGACTGGTTCAACGGACTACCCATCGTCGCCTTCGCCACTTCGCCGAAGGCTCCGAACCTTACCAGCGTCTATTCGTTCCGGCTCGCGATCGATTTCGGCGCGCCGCACGATTATCTGGCGGCGCTCGGCCGCAGCAAAAAACCGGCTGCGCTTCTGGTCGGCGGTAGCGATGAACTGTTTTTTCCCGACCGTTTCGCGCCCTTGCTTAAGCCCGCCCGGCCCGATCTGCCCATCACGATCGTGCCGGGCATTGGCCATATCGGCATGACCGTGACGCCGGAAGGCATCGCCGCCGTTCGAAAATCATTTTTGGAGCTAACTGCGCCGCCGACCGGTTAGGTTTTGGCGCGCCGTCAGGCTGTTATCATGGACTGCGACAAAGTGGGCGAGGTTGTTCGGAGCGCGGCCGAGCAGCCAGCGCAGCGTCCGGGGATTCCCGATGAGACCGTGTCGGGCGTAATAGCGGAACATCGCCGCGAGCGTCACACGCTGGTGCTCACCCATCCCGGCAGCGCGGGCGCGCGCCTCCCACGTCTCGACTGACTCCGCCGCGACGCTGATGTCTCGGTTCAGCGCCGCGCTGATCGCGGTCGCGATCTCGGTCTGGCTTAACGGTGACGTGCCGACGAGTTCGTAAGTCGCGCTGACGTGGCCGTCTTCCGTGAGCACCCGCGCCGCGACCTCGGCGACGTCATCCAGATCGACGAGGCTCAGCCGTGTGTCGGCCGGGTAGGGGACGCGCAAAACGCCGTCCTCGACGATACCGCGCCACGCCCCGAAGAGATTTTGCATATAGGCCGTGGGCTGCAGGATGGTCAGATCGAGGCCCGCGGCGAGCAGCATCTCTTCGGCCCGCATTTTCGCCCAGTGATGCGGCATCGCCTCGATCTGCGGATGCAGGACCGAGTGATAGACGAAACGTTTGACATTTTGGGCAAGCGCCGCGACCGTGACGGCTCTTGCAAAGTTCAGTTCGTCGCGGCTGACATTGGGGCAGATGTGATAGATCACCTGCGTGCCCGCTGCGGCGAGCAACAGCGAGCGGGGGTCATCGAAGCTGCCGAGGCTAACCTCGGCCACGCCCAGCGCTTTGAGTGTCGCCGCCTGTTCCGGCCGCCGTATCAAGGCGCGCACGCTGGCGCCTTTGGCCGCCAGCGCCTTGACGACGGCTTTGCCGGTCTTGCCTGCGGCGCCGGTGACCAGGATCATTGCGATTTTGTGGTCAGCTCGAACAGACGGTTCGGGCTGAGCGGAATTTCAAGCAGCTCGACCTTGCGATCCGCAAGGCCGAGTGCATCCTCGATGGCCTGCGCGAACAGTGGGCCGACCGGAATAGCGCCCGCCTCGCCGGCGCCTTTGATGCCGAGCGGGTTGAGCGGTGACGGCGTCACGAGATGGGCTATCTCCATACGGGGCACTTCGAGCGCGCTCGGCAGCAGGTAATCGGCGAGCGACGCGTTGAGCAACTGGCCATTCTCATCGAACACGAGTTGCTCGTAGAAGGCATTGCCGATCCCCTGCGCAACACCGCCATGGATTTGGCCGGCCAGGATCAATGGATTGATGATGTTGCCGCAATCATGCACGACGACGTATTTGAGGACCTTGAGCATGAATGTTTGTGGGTCGATCTCGACGATCATGGCGTGAACGCCGCTCGCGGTGGCGCCGCGCGGCGGTCCGAAATATTGCGTGGATTCGAGTCCCGGCTCGGTTCCGGGACGCACCGCACCGCGCATCGGATTGGCCTTGAGCGCCAGCGCGCCGAGCTTGACGGCCTGACCGGGCACGCCGACGACGGAAACTGCGCCATCGGCGATTTCCAGATCCTCCTCCGCACATTCAAAATGCTCGGCGGCAAGCCGCATGATTTTTTGCCGCACCACTTTCGCGGCTTCGTTGACGGCGTTGCCCGCCACGACCGCGCCGCGGCTCGCGAAGGTGCCGGCGCCCCAATAGAACTGATCGGTATCTCCGGTCACCACATCGACATTGCGGACATCGACGCCGACCTGATCCGCGGCGATCTGGGCGAAACTGGTGAAATGTCCTTGTCCCTGGGTGCCGATGCCGGTTGCCACGCTCACTTTGCCGTTGGCCTGCACCTGGACCTTGGCGCCTTCGTAGGGTCCGATGCCGGTGCCTTCGACGTAACAGGCAATGCCGATGCCGACGTTGCGGCCTTGCGCGCGCAATAGCGGCTGTTCCTCGGCAAGGAATTTTTGATAGCCGATCATGTCGAGGGCTTTGTCGAGTATCGGCTCGTAATTGCCGCTGTCGTATTCCAGCGCCGTGAAATCCTGATAGATGATCTCGTTGTTGTAGGGGAACGCATTGGCCGGAACGAAATTCCGCCGCCTGATCTCGGCCCGGTCCATGCCGAGCTCGCGCGCCGCTATGTCGAGCAGCCGCTCGATGACAAAGACGCCGTGCTGGCGGCCGGCGCCGCGGTAGGGTGTGACGATCGGCTTGTTGGTGAAGACCGCCGTAAAAGTGCTGTCGTAGTGCGGCACCACATAGGGGCCGAGCAGCGTGCATTGGCTGTTGATCGGCACGGTCAGGCCGTAGGGATTGTAGGCGCCGGTGTCGTGCAAGAACGTGTCTTTGATGCCGAGGATTTGGCCGTCGCGCGATAGCGCCATTTCCGCATCGTGGGTCTGGCCGCGCTCCTGCGTGGTGGCGAAAAAATGTTCGAGGCGGTCTTCGATCCACTTGACGGGGCGATTGTGTTTCATCGCCACCCATGGAATGACGACCTCTTCAGGGTAGAACAGCATGATCTTCGGCCCAAAACCGCCGCCGACGAAAGGCGCAATGACCCGCACCTGCCGCTCGCTCAAACCCAGCATTCCGGCAAGCCCGTTGCGGAGAAAGACCGGCGCCTGGGTGGTGTCCCATATCGTAAGCTGATTGGCGCGGCTGTCCCAATTGGCGACGATGCCGCGCGTTTCGATCGGCGACGAGGCGCCGTGGTCGTAAAGGAAGCGGCGGGCGACCAGATGGTCGGCGCGCGAACGGGCGGTGGCGTAGTCGCCCCGGCTCTGGCGCGCATGGGCGGCGACATTGCCGCGCACATCCTCGTGGACGCGCACGCTGGCGTCATCGAGTGCTTTTTCGAGATCGACAATCGCGGGCAGCGGATCGAGTTCGACGCCGATGTCCGCGAGCGCATCCTCCGCGATGTAACGACTGTCCGCCAGGACGACGGCTAACGGCTCACCGACGTGGCGCACCTTGTCCTTGGCCAACGGCACTTGGGTGCGCTGATTGAACGTGATGCCGGCGATCGGCGGCGGCGGCACCAGGAGCGGTCCTGGAGCCCAGTATGCGCCGAGATCGGCGGCGGTATAGACCGCGACGACGCCCGGACGCGCGCGCGCCGCGACAACGTCGATCGAGCGGACGTGGGCGTGGGCGACGTTGCTGCGCAGGAAGGCTGCGTGCAGCATGCCGGGAAGCTCGACGTCGTCGACGAACAGCGCCTGGCCGCTGAGCAGCCGGGCATCTTCGTTGCGTGTGATGGGAGCGCCGAAATTGCGGGTTGTCATTTGATCAACTCCGCAGCCGTTCGGCGGCAAGCATCATAGCGTCCACGATGTGCTGGTAACCGGTGCAGCGGCAGAGGTTGCCGGAAAGTGCCTCGCGGATTTGCGCTTCATCCGGCGCCGGCGTTTCCTCAAGGAACGCTTTCATGGTCATCAGGATGCCGGGCGTGCAATAGCCGCATTGCAATCCATGACAGTCGCGCATGGATTCCTGCAGAGGATGCAGATGCTCGCGATCGGCGGCGAGACCTTCGACCGTCATGACAGCATGGCCGTCGGCCTGCGCCGCCAGCATCAGGCAGGAGCGAACGGCAACGCCGTCGAAGATCACCGTGCAGGCGCCGCATACGCCGTGCTCGCAACCGACGTGAGTTCCGGCGAGCAGGAGATCATGCCGCAGGAAGTCGCTCAGCAGCAGCCGCGATTCGACCTGGCGCCGGTATTGCGCGCCGTTCACCGTTACCGTGACGTCGTGGCTGTCAGAGCTCACGCTGTGCCCGCTTGTTCGCCTCGATCAAGGCGCGCTTCGTCAGCACGCCCGCGAGATGCCGCTGGAATTCTTTGCTGGCGTGGATGCTGCCGCCTGGGTCGATGGCCCGCTGAACCAACTCAGCCGCTTGATCGATCTGCGCCGTGCTGATCGGCCAGCCGGCAAGCGACTGGCCGGCGTCGCTGGCCAAGATCGGTTTGTCGCCCGCATTGCACAGGCCGACCCGCGCTTCGGCACATCGCCCGTCGTCATCAATTCGCACCATGCAGGCCACGCCGATGAGCGCGAAATCGCCGCGTCGGCGCGCCACCTCCATGAAGCAAGTCCCGGAGCGCGGCTTTGCGACCGGCAGTTCCACCTCCACCAGCATTTCGTCCGCCGCCAGCGCGGTGACGAGCGCTCCGGTGAAGAATTCCGATGCGGCGATCCATCGTTCGCCTCGCGTCGATTGCGCGCGCAATCTGGCGGCGAGCGCCACGACGATGGCGGGCAATTCGGACGCCGGATCGGCATGCGCGAGGTTGCCGCCGATCGTACTGCGGTTGCGGATTTGCGGATGCGCGATATGAGGCAATGCTTCGGCAACAAGCGGTAGGTCTCGTGCCGTCGCCGGATCGCGCTCCAGGTCCCGATAGCGTGTCAGGGCGCCTATGTGCAGGCTTTCGGGCTCGGATTGCCGGGTTCCCGCAAGCTGCGTCAGGGGATTGATATCGATCAGAACCGCCGGCTGGGTCAGCCGAAAATTCATGGTCGGCACGAGACTTTGGCCGCCGGCGAGAAAGCGCGCCTCCTCGCCATATTCAGCCTTCAGCGCCAGGGCTTGCTCGAGCGTGCGAGCGGCAATGTACCTGAATGGCGCTGGTTTCATGCTGCTGGAGCGACCATCAAAATAAGCGGCTGCGCTTGGCGCGGACTATGGAAAGGATCGCCGGGACGAGTCAAAATAATATGCATTCAGGCCGACAGAAAGCTACAGGCCCGGCGATCCTCATGATTTGGCATGCCCAATATTCTCTCAGCGTGGGCAAATATTGGGCGCGGGATTCGGGCCCGCGTCTGCCAATATTTTTTGGTGAGCCCCCGCACTGTACTATCTTTGCCGACGGAAGGCCAAAGCACGGCATTCGGCCCGGCGCTTGCAACGCCCTTGCATGTGGTTGAACCCATGCGAGCCCCCGACCAATCAACCCATGAAGGCAGCGCCGCAAGCAGGCCGGAAGCGCTCGCGGTAAGCGCGCGTGAGATCTCGCTGACCTTCCAAACGGCTGATGGCGAGGTCGAGGCACTATCGCACGTCGACCTCGATATTGCCGAGGGCGATTTCGTCTCCTTCATTGGCCCATCGGGTTGCGGCAAGACCACGCTTTTACGCGTCATCGCCGACCTCGAGCGTCCCACTGTTGGGACCATCCTGATCAATGGTGTTACGCCGGAAGCAGCGCGCGTGCAGCGCCACTACGGCTACATCTTCCAGGCACCCGCGCTTTATCCGTGGCGCACCATCGAGCGCAACGTGATGTTGCCGCTCGAGATCATGGGATTTGATGTCGCGGAGCGGCGCAGGCGTGTCGAGCAATATCTCAAGCTCGTCAATCTGTCCGGCTTCGAGCGCAAATATCCATGGCAGCTTTCCGGCGGCATGCAGCAGCGCGCGTCGATCGCGCGCGCCCTGTCTTTCGAGCCCGCGCTGCTGTTGATGGACGAACCTTTCGGGGCACTGGACGAGATCGTACGCGATCATCTCAACGAGCAACTGCTTCGACTCTGGAACCAGACTGGGAAGACGGTCGTGTTCGTCACCCACTCGATTCCCGAGGCGGTATTCCTATCGACGAAGATCGTGGTGATGTCGCCGCGTCCGGGGCGGATCATCGACATCATCAGCTGCAATTTTCCGCGCGACCGCACGCTTGAAATTCGCGAGACGCCGGAATTCATCAGAATCGCGCAGCGCGTGCGCTCCGGGCTGCGTTCGGGGCATTCCTATGACGAGTAGCGTGCCCGTGACGAGTAGCACGCTTTCCGCGGCACGCCCGGCCCAGATTCGGTGGCATCCCGCAGTCGTCCGATACGCTCCGGTCATCGTGATCGTGCTGGCCCTGATCGCAATCTGGTACGTAGCCGCGGTACTGATGAACAGGAACATCGTGCGCGACGCATTCGAGCGCGGCGAAATCCACTACACGACCGGCGACCTGATTGCGGGCACCTTGAGCGCGGAGCGGCCGCTGTTGCCGGCACCGCATCAGATCATACAGACTTTCGCGGAGGACGTTTTCGGCTGGCCGATAACGTCGCCGCGCAGCCTCGTGTATCACGGCTGGGTTACGCTATCGGCGACCTTTGTCGGCTTTCTGCTCGGTGCCATCTTCGGCATCATCCTCGCCGTCCTGATCGTGCACGCGCGCACTTTGCAGAAGAGTCTATTGCCCTGGATCATCTGCTCGCAAATGGTGCCAATTCTTGCGGTCGCGCCGATTGTCATCGTCGTGTTGGGTGCGATCGGGCTTCGCGGGCTGTTACCGAAGGCAATCATTTCGGCCTATCTGTGTTTTTTCCCGGTCACCATCGGCGCGGTGAAGGGCCTGAGTTCGCCGGATCCGATCCAGCGCGACTTGATGCGAACCTGGTCGGCGACGCCGGCGCAGATATTTTGGAAGCTGCGCTGCCCGTCGGCGGTGCCTTTCCTTTTCACCAGTCTGAAGGTTTCGATCACGATATCGCTCATCGGCGCCATCGTCGCTGAACTACCGACCGGCGCGCAAGCTGGGATCGGGGCGCGGCTGCTTGCGGGCTCCTATTACGGACAGACGATCCAGATTTGGGCGGCGCTGGTGGCCGCCTCAGTCCTCGCCGTCGGGCTGATCGGCATGGTCAGCCTCGCCGAGCGCTGGGTGGCGCAGCTCATGGGAGCGCGCGCATGATCTTGAGCTGGCAGCGCCTCACGTTTTTTGCCGCCGCGCTTGGCATGCTGGCCGCAGCCGTCCTGCCGCTGTCGAGCGAGCCGACCCCAGACCTTTTCGCCCGGCCGGGGCTGCTTGCGGCGACGCTGCTGGCGGCTGTGCTGTATGCGGGGGCGGCGCTCGTTGCTCCGCGGCTGTCGATCGCGGTCACTCTCGCCGGCGTGGTGCTGAGCTGCTACGTGACGCTTGCCTTGCTTCGCGACCCCACGATTGCCGGTTATGCAACATGGGGCTTGTGGTTACCCGTGCTGTCGACGTGGATTGCGGCGTGGCTTGGCGTAGCCAGGCTGGCTGCGGTCAAGCCGCACGACAATGCGGTTTCTCGCATCATCGATCTCGCCATACCGCTGCTGTTCGGCGCCTTCGTGTTCTATCTGTGGGAGGTCGCGGTGCGCGGTTTTGGCGTGCCTTCGGTGTTGTTTCCAGCGCCGAGCGCGATCGCCGTGCGGTTCTTCGGCTCGCCTTGGATGCTGTGGCAGGATTTCTTCCAGACCTTCATTCTGGGCGTGCTCACCGGCTATGTCATCGGTTGCAGTGCCGGTTTCTTCGTCGCCGCAGTCGCTCACCGGTATACCTTTCTCGGACGTGGACTGCTGCCGATCGGCAATTTCGTCTCAGCTTTGCCGATCGTCGGCGTCGCGCCGATCATGGTCATGTGGTTCGGGTTCGACTGGCCGTCGAAAGCCGCGGTCGTCGTCGTCATCACATTTTTCCCGATGCTGGTGAATACGCTTGCGGGTCTTGACGCCTCGGGACATATCGAACGCGATCTGATGCGTTCCTATGGTGCCGGACACCGGCAGACGCTGGCGAAGCTTTATTTGCCGGCAGCGATGCCGTTTATCTTCAACGCACTGAAGATCAATTCGACGCTGGCCTTTATCGGCGCCATCGTCGCGGAATTCTTCGGCACGCCCACTCTGGGAATAGGCTTTCGTATCTCGATCGAGGCCGGTCGGATGGCGCTCGACGTGGTGTGGGCCGAAATCGCGCTGGCCGCTCTTGCCGGGATGGCCTTCTACGGGATTGTCGCGCTCGCCGAGCGCGCGACAACTTTCTGGCATCCATCCTATCGGACCTGACTCGGCGGTTCCTATATCCTCTTGGAGTACGACAATATGAGAAAAATAACGATGATTACGGCGGCCGCGGCCTTCGCGCTTCCGCTCACGACCGCTCACGCCGCCGATAAGGTGACCATCCAGCTCAAGTGGGTCGCGCAGGCCCAGTTCGCCGGCTACTTCGTCGCCAAAGACAAAGGCTTCTACAAGGACGCGGGGCTCGACGTGACCATCAATCCCGGCGGTCCGGACGTCGCTCCGCCGCAGGTGATCGCCGGCGGCGGCGCCGATGTCGTGGTCGACTGGATGCCGTCGGCGCTGGCGTCACGCGAAAAGGGCGTGCCGCTGGTCAATATTTCGCAAACGTTCAAACATTCGGGCCTGGAGCTCGTCTGCCGTAAGGACACCGGCATCAAGAAGCCCGAGGATCTCAAGGGCAAGACTGTCGGCATCTGGTACGGCGGCAACGAATACCCGTTCCTGAATTGGATGTCGAAGCTCGACTACAAGACCGACGGCTCGCCGGGCGGTGTGAAGATCCTCAAGCAGGGTTTTAACGTCGATCCGATCCTGCAAAAGCAAGCCGATTGCGTCTCCGCCATGACTTACAATGAATATTGGCAAGTCATCGATGGCGGCTTCAAGCCGAGCGATCTCGTGGTCTTCAATTACGAGAAGGAAGGCGTCGCCACCATGGAGGATGGGTTGTGGGTCATGGAGGCGAAGCTGAAAGATCCGGCCTTCGTCGCCAAGATGGCGAAGTTCGTCAAAGCGTCGATGAAGGGCTGGGATTACGCCAAGGCGCACGAAGACGAGGCGGTGAAGATCATTCTCGCCACCGACACGACCGGCGCGAAAACCGAGAAGGACCAGAAGCGTATGATGGGCGAGGTCGGCAAGTTGCTCGACACGGGTAACGCCGAGCTCGATCCGAAGGATTACGATCGCACAGTCGGCATTCTGATGAGCGGAAAGTCCGACCCGGTCATCACCAAGAAGCCCGAAGGCGCCTGGACCCACGCGGTCTATGAGGCGATGAAATAGGCGCCGTCGCACCTCCTCGTTGGGTGGATGCCGGCCGTTGCGCACGGCCGGCGTTCCACATTGACTCGTCGGGCATCGCATGCCGATGCTGACGCGTGAGGCGCGAATGATGTCCGGAAAAAGCCCAGATCTGCGGGTCGGTATCGATACCGGCGGTACTTTCACCGATATCGTCTGCGTCGATGCCTCCTCCGGCGCGATGCGCGTGACGAAAGTCGCGAGCACGCCATCAAACCCGGCGATCGGGCTGGTTCACGGCGTCAAATCGATCCTCGCCGGCGCGTCCTTGGACGATCTCGCGGGCCTCGCTCACGGCACGACGGTCGCGACCAATGCGCTGCTGCAGGGCGAGATCACGGGGCTTGGCCTGATCGTCACCGAAGGTTTTCGTCATATCCTGGAGATCGCACGTCAGGCGGTGCCGGAGGGTTATGGCAACTCCTATTTTTGGGTCAAACCGGAGCGCATCGTCCCGCTCCGCCACGTTCGTGAGGTTGGCGGGCGTCTCAATTTTCTCGGCGAAGAGTTGCGCCCGCTCGATGAAGCCAGCATCCGGGCGGCAGCGCGTTTTTTTCGACAGCAGGGTATTACGGCGATTGGCGTCTGCCTGCTGCACTCCTACGCCAATGCCGCGCACGAGCGCCGCGTCGCAGAAATCCTCGCCGAAGATTATCCGGACTGCATCGTTTCGCTATCCTGCGACGTGCTGCCGGAATATCGCGAATACGAGCGCGCCGTCACCACGCTGGTCGACGCGTTCGTCAAGCCGCATATGAGCCGCTATCTTAAGCGTACCCACGACGAGCTCGGACCCGGCCTGCGCGACAAGCCGTTTCTGGTGATGCAGTCCAGCGGCGGCGTCGCCAGCCCCGAGCAAGTGATGCGCAAGCCGATCACGACGGCGCTGTCGGGACCCGCGGCAGGTGCGATCGGCAGCGCCGTTATTGCCGAAGTCGCGGGATTTCCCGATCTGGTGACGCTGGACGCCGGCGGCACCTCGACCGATCTCTGCCTGATCGAGAATGCCAAGCCGAGTGTCACCAATGGCGGCGCAGTCGGCCGTTTTCCGGTGCGCGTGCCGATGATCGATATCAAGACCATCGGCACCGGCGGCGGTTCGATCGCCTGGCTCACGCGCGAGGGGCACCTCAAAGTAGGCCCGCGCAGTGCCGGCGCCGAGCCCGGCCCGATGTGCTACCCAAATGGCGGCCATGAGCCGACGATAACCGACGCCAATCTCGTCCTCGGCCGTATTCCGCCGGCGCTCATCGGCGGCGGAATACGCTTGAACGTCGCCCGCTCGCGCGAAGGCATCGCAGAACTTGCGGCGCGGCTGCCCGGTAACTTGAGCCCAGAGCAACTCGCTGAGGGCATCATCGAAATAGCCAACTGGGATCAGGCCAATGCCATCCGGCAGATGACCATCCAGCGCGGCATCGATCCGCGCAAATTCGCGCTGCTCTCATTCGGCGGTTCCGGCCCCGCGCAGTCTCCGGCGGTGATGGATATCATCGGCATGAAGGCCTGCATTGTGCCGCCTAATCCCGGCAATCTGTCGGCGTTCGGCCTCTTGGCCGTGGACTGGCGCACCGATCACATCGTGACCAGGGTTACGCACGAGGACGCGATCGACATTGTGAATGTCGCCGATATTTACGCGGGCCTTGAGCGCGACGCCGTGGCGACGTTGGAACAGGATGGCATCGAACGCGGGCGCATCAGGCTCGCGCGGGAAGCCGACGTGCGCTACGCGGGGCAGTCCATGGAGGTCCGTGTGCCCGCTCCCGCCGGGCAGGTCAATGCCGGGTTCATCGCCGGTGCCATCGATGCTTTCCACGCCGCGCATCTGAAAGCTTTCGGATACAACTATGCCGGCCGGCAAAAGGTAGAGATCGTCAATTTTTGCGTCTCAGGCTTCGGCATGATCGATCGTCCGACAATTCCCAAGCTCGGCTTCGCGACAGGCGCAACGCCGCGGTGCGGCGATCGGCCGGTCTATTTCGGCGGCGCCTTCCACGACACGCCGATCTATGATCGATCCACGTTGCCGGCTGGCTTTCGCCTTGACGGGCCCGCCGTGGTCGAAGAATTCGGTTCGACGACGGTTGTTTTTCCAGGCCAATGGCTTGAGGTCGACGAGCGCGGTATTTTGATCGTGCAACACAATGCCGGCGTGGCATGCTGATGAAGGTTTGCCGATGAACGCGCAATCGCAAGTCTGGCCGTGGCCGACGGCGCCTCGACTGGGCGCGCGCGACATCGATCCCATCATCCTGCAAATCGTCGAGGGCACTCTCAACTCGATCGAAGCCGAGATCGAGTATGCCATCGAGCGCACGGCGCGCTCGCCGATGATCCGCGAAGCTCACGACTACCGCGTCGGCTTGTTCGATCGCTACTGCCGCAAGCTCACCGGGCGATCTTATTCGGCAATGCCGAACGCGGTGGTGCGCGACTTTCCGCCCGATACCATGCAGCCGGGCGACGTGTTCCTGATGAACGACACGTATCTCACCGAAGGCTCGATCGGCCACTTGCCCGACCTGTGCAGCACGGTTCCGGTGTTCCACGGCGCGGAGGTCGTCGCCTATATCCAGGCCTTCGGACATCACGACGATATCGGTGGTCGCGTGCCGGGCTCGATGCCCGGAACGGCGGTGACGGTGTTCGAGGAAGGGCTCGCCATCCCGCCGATCAAGCTCTACAGCGCGGGCGTGCGCAACGAAGCAGTTTTCACGATCATCAAGCGCAATACGCGGGTGCCCGACACGCTGGCCGCCGATCTCGATAGCGAGGTGCAGGCCTGCGTCATGGGTGCGCGCCGCATGGCTGAGTTGTTCGAGCGCTTCGGTCGTGAGACCGTGGAGGCGTGCTTCCAGGCGATCCTCGATAAATGCCGCGACATTTTCCGGCGCGAGCTGTTGCCGAGGATCGCCGATGGAGAATACCGCTGGGAGGATTATGTCGAGCACGACGGTCTGACCGATCCCAAGCTGCACAAGCTTGCGATCACCATGATCAAGTCCAGCGACCGCATCACGCTGGATTTCACCGGCACCGATCCGCAATCCGTGGGGCCGATCAATTGGCCTGCCGACTACGCGGGCGGCGCTTTTCTGATCAAATGGATCGCGCCGATTTTGCGCAATCTCGCCGATACGCCGGAGCGGGCGGCGGAAATTCACGTGAATGAAGGGGTCTGCGAGGTTTTCGACGTCGTCTTCCCGCCGAAGGGCACGTTGATCACGCCGGAATGGCCGGCGGCGACCAATGCGCGGTCGTTCGTGCTGTTGCGCTGCCTCGGGCTTCTTGCCGGTGTTGTTGCGCAAGCCGTCGACGGCCGCATGCCGGCGGATCAGGAGACCATTCGCTACACCGGATTCTACGGCACCGACCGGAATGGCAAGTCGTTCCTGTCGCGTGAAGTTCTCGGCGGCGGATCGGGCGGGCGCTATTACGCCGACGGCAATGATGCCATCCACATCGTCCCGGATTCGCGTAATCAGCCGGCTGAGTTTACGGAGACGCGCTTCCCGCTGCTGGTCGAGAAGCTGGCGTTGCGAACGGATTCGGGCGGCGCCGGCAAGCACCGTGGCGGGCTCGGCTACGAGAAACATTATCGCGCGCTGGTCGATTGCCGAACGATCGTCACCGCCGACCGGGTACGGCTCGGCTGTTATGGCGTCAACGGCGGCAAGGCCGGTCTGCCGTTCTGCGTGACGATCGATATCGAGGGTGTGCCGCGCGACCTCGGCGGCCTAGTCGATGGCGAGCCGGTTCTGGCCGGCCAGATTGTCCGCGTTCGCACCACCGGCGGCGGCGGCTGGGGCGATCCGCTGGAGCGCGAGCTTGATCTGGTGCTGCGCGACATCATCGACGGCAAAGTGTCGGCCGCCGCTGCACGCGACGATTACGGTGTCATCGTCCGCCAGAGCGGCGATGACGGTTCTTCGACCATCGACGAACAGGCGACAAAAGAATTACGTGAAAAGCGTGCAGCCGAGCGGCGGGGCGACCGGGTCATCATCGACCGCGGTGACGGGTTTAAAAAAATGCTAAACGGCGAGTTCAAACCGTGGCAGCGTTCAGCTTGAACGGACAAAGTCAGACGAGGATCGCAGGCAATGGCAATTGAAGTCGCCAAAGTCGAGTTGAAGACCGTGCAAGACGCTTCGGGGCTGGAAGCCTGCATCGGCAGCGGCCAGTTCTCGGCCGACCAGGTCATTGCCGTGATCGGCAAGACCGAAGGCAATGGCGGTGTCAACGATTTCACGCGCATTCTCGCCGACCAGGCGTTCCGGCGGACGCTGATGAACCTTGGCAAGCGCTCGGAGCCTGAGATCGCGCTCATTCCGATGGTGTGGTCGGGCGGCTGCGACGGCGTGATCACGCCGCATGCGACGATATTTGCCCGCAACGACAAAACGGGTTCGGCGTCGAAGTCGCGATTGGCGATCGGCACCGCCATGAGCGTGGAACTGTTGCCCGAGGATATCGGCCGGCCGGCCATGGTCGAAAAAGTCGCCGACAGCGTCAAGGCCGCCATGTGCGATGCCGGTATAGATAATCCGGCGGATGTCCATTATGTGCAGACCAAGACGCCGCTCTTGACGATCGAGTCGGTGCGCGACGCGCAATCGCGCGGCCGCAGCGTCGCCTGCGAAGTGCACAATTCGATGGGGGTATCGAACGGCACCACCGGGCTCGGCATCGCCGTGGCTCTGGGCGAAATCGGCATGCCGAAGGCCGAAGAGATTTGTCACAACCTCGATCTTTATTCGTCGGTGGCGTCATGCTCGTCCGGCGTCGAGTTGACGCAGGCGCAGATCGTGCTGCTTGGCAACAAGCCCGGCGCCGGCGGCCGCTATCGCATCGGCCACTCGGTGATGAAAGACGCACTCGATATCGACGGTATCTACGAGTCGATTCGCAATGCCGGCCTTGATCTGCCGGAACGTCCGCGCGCCGAGGATCTCAATGGACGCGTCGTGAACTGTTTCATGAAATGCGAAGCCGACCGGCGTGGTACGCTACGCGGCCGGCGCCAGATCATGATGGACGATTCCGATGTGCCTTGGCATCGTCATATCAAGGCCGCGGTAGGCGGCGTCGCGGCGACAGCGATCGGCGATGCGGCGGTTTTCGTGTCCGTCGATGCCATGCATCAGGGCCCGCAAGGCGGCGGTCCGGTCATCGCGATTGTCGATGCCGGCGAATGATGACGGCACAGAACTTGCACAAATCGGCTGGGGCGGCCGCAAAGCCGGCCTGAGCCCAATACCGGAGAAGGGGCGATGAGAAGCATACATTTAGAACTTCGCGGCCTGCTATTGGCGGCTGCCGGAGCGATCCTGTTCGCAGCGGCGCCCGCGATGGCCGAGGATGCGGCCGGGCCGGATAAGGTCAAGGTCGGCGTCTTCCCGATCAGCTCGTCACTGCCGTATTTCGTCGCGCGCGACCTCGGCTACTTCAAGGACCTCAACCTTGACCCGGAGACCAGCGTCCTGATGGGTGGACCGCCGAACGTCGCGGCGTTGATAACCAATCAGATCGAGGTTTCCGCGGTGCTGGTGACGCTCGAAGGCCTCAATGCCGACGTGAAGAAGCCGGGCGTGGCGATGTACGTCGCCATGCACAGCCAGAACGCCAAATATAAAATGGAGCAGTTCGTCGTGCGCTCCGGCCTTGCCGACAAGGTCAAGTCGCTCGCCGACTTCAAGGGCCTCAAGCTGATGTCGGCGCCGGGGCCGGCGAACCTCAATACCGCCAAAGGAATTCTGGCAAAGGTCGGCCTGAAGGACGGCGATTACACCATCGACCAGCTCGACATGGGCCAGCACGTCAACGCCATGAAGGCCGGCACGTTCGACGGCGGCTACACGCTCGAACCGAGCGCGACCATCATGCACAATCTCGGCATCGCCGACACCATCGAGGCAGGCGTGATCGCCAAATACATTTTGGGCAATCCCGACGCCGACGCATACGCGGCCGGCTGCGCCTTCACCACCGACTTCATTACTAAGCGCCCCGACGTCGCCAAACGCTTCGCGCAAGCCTGGTCCAAGGCCATTGATTACATCCGTGCCAACCCCGAAGCGGCGCGCAAATACCTCGCCAAGAACACGATGACTCCCGACAACGTCGTCGATACGGTTCCGATGCTTGGCTACATCATGACCAAGGATATGAGTCCTAAGCAACTCGGCTATTTGCAGGAATTTGCGGATTTCGGTCAGCAGATCGGCGTTGTGCCGGAAAAGATCGACGTGAAGCAGGACCTAAAGTCATTCTGAGGCCAGCCCGCGAGGAGTAACGCCGGATGAGCGCCGCGCCGCACGCCCTTCGACTGCAATCGACGGGCGTGCCGTCAACGTCGCCGGCGGTCGGCGTAACGAAGCGGCCGCATGTCACTATCCGCGGTCTTTCAAAGCGCTTCGACAAGGCCGTCATCTACGACAATTTCGATCTCGATATTCCGCGTGGTGAGTTGATCTCGGTGTTTGGGCCGAATGGCTGCGGCAAAAGCACCTTGATCAACATCGTCGCCGGCCTCATCGCGCCTGAAGCCGGCCAGATTCTGTTCGACGGCATGCTGCTCAACGAGATCAAGTTCGGCTATGTTTTTCAGAACTATCGCGAGGCGTTGTTTCCATGGCTGCGCGCGTTCGACAACATCGCTTATCCGCTCAAGATGATGCGGGTCGCTCCGGCCGAGCAACGCGCCCGCACCGAGAAGCTGGTTGCGCATCTCGGCATCAAGCTCGACCTCAATCTCTACCCGTATCAGATGTCCGGCGGCCAACAGCAGCTAGTCTCGATCATGCGGGCGCTTATCGTCGAGCCCGAGATCCTTTTTCTCGATGAGCCGTTCTCCGCGCTCGACTACGAAATGACGCTGTTCATGCGCGAGCAATTGCAACGCATTTTCATGGAAACCGGCACCACCACCGTGCTGGTGTCGCACGATCTCGAAGAGGCGGTGTTTCTGGCAGACCGCGTCCTGCTGTTGTCCCGGCACCCGGCGCGGGTCGCCGACTTTACCCCGGTCACGGCGGCTCGGCCGCGAACGGATGCGACACTGTCCGATCCGGAATTTGTGCGTACCAAGGCGCATTGTCTCGAAGTGTTCCAACGCGAGGTGAGGCGGGCGTGAGGTCGGAAAGCTTCAAACCCCTCTTGCCGATCGTCGGCGTCGCCGGTCTCCTCGCCATCTGGTCGCTGACGACGTGGCAGCAATGGGTCGATCCGGTGCTGCTGCCGTCTCCGATCGCGACATTCAAGGCTTTATGGCAAGGCATGAACGGCGGGGCGCTCGGCTTCGACTTCGTCAAGACGGTGTACCGGACGGCGGCATCGACATTGATCGCCGCGGTGATCGCCATTCCACTCGGCATTGTGCTCGGCTCCTCCGAACAGCTCTATCGCTCGCTTGAATTCGTCATCGACTTTTTTCGCTCGACGCCGGCGTCCGCCATGTTCCCGCTGTTCCTGGTGCTGTTCGGCGTTGGCGACGAGACGAAAATATCGGTCGCCGCCTTTGGCGCCATCCTGGTGATCCTTTTTAACGTCGCTTACGGCGTCATGAACGCGCGCAAGACGCGGCTCTTGGCGGCGAAAGTGATGGGCGCTTCGCGGTTGCGCGTGCTGTTCGACGTCACGCTGCTCGAATCCCTGCCGCAGACTTTCGTCGGCCTGCGCAACGGCGTTTCGCTCGCCTTGGTCATCATCGTGGTTGCCGAGATGTTCATCGGCTCCCAGGATGGGCTCGGCCATAGCGTGTTCGAGGCGCAGCAATTGTTCGACATGCCCCGCATGTATGCGGCTATATTCGCCGCCGGTGTGCTCGGATATGGCCTCAATTTGCTTTTCCTTCTGGTCGAACGGCGTTTTGTGCACTGGTCCGGCAAATAGACGCATGCCATGGCCGACGTAACGCTTACACGCAAATCTGCGCGTGAATTGGCTCGGCTCATTCGCGAACGCGCGGTAAGTCCCGTCGAGGTGCTCGACGCTCACCT
Organism: Xanthobacteraceae bacterium; assembly: GCA_049584715.1. Taxonomy (GTDB): domain Bacteria; phylum Pseudomonadota; class Alphaproteobacteria; order Rhizobiales; family Xanthobacteraceae; genus BOG-931. Next base: position 1,487 of record JBAUYI010000106.1, on the reverse strand, counting down.
CGCGGCGATCGCCGCGATCAATCCGAAGCTGAACGCAATCGTCACGCTTGCCGTAGAACAGGCGCAAGATGTTGCGCGCCGATCCGAACGCGCCGTCACAAAGGGCGAGCCGCTCGGTCTGCTCCACGGCCTGCCGGTTGCGATCAAGGACATCACGCCGACGGCCGGCATCCGCACGACTTTCGCTTCTCCGCTCTACAAGGACTATGTGCCCGACGAGGATGCCGAAGTCGTGCGTCGCCTCAAGGCGGCGGGGGCCATCGTGCTCGCCAAGACCAACACGCCGGAATTCGCCTGCGGCGCCAATACCAACAATGTCTTGTTCGGTCCGACGCGCAATCCGTGGAATCCGGCTTTGAGTCCGGCGGGATCCTCTGGAGGCTCGGCCGTGGCCGTCGCGACCGGCATGGTGCCGATCGCACAAGGCACTGATTTCGGCGGCTCGATCCGGATTCCGGCGGCGTTTTGCGGCATTGTCGGCATCCGGCCAACGCCGGGTCTTACCCCCAATTATCCAATGCCGCTGGCCTGGGACCCGGGCCAAGTGAACGGTGCGTTGGCGCGAGACGCCGAAGATGCCGCTCTGATGCTCGACGCGATCGTCGGCTTCAGCCACCTGTCGCCGATTTCGGTCGCGCCGCCATGGCAGAGTGCGCTGGTCGAGGTTGAGCGCCGTACCGATGCAAAAGGCCTGCGTGTCGCTTACGTTTCAGACATTGCGGGGATTGGAGTCGACGCCGAAGTCGGCGACATCTGTCGTAGCGCGGCACTTCGCCTTGGTGCTGCCGGTGCGCAGGTTGAAGAGATCGACTTCAATGCAGGTGATGGACGGGACCCTTATCAGGCTTGGCGCGGCCTCTGGATGGTCGGCCAGCAATACCAGCGCCTGGGCGAGCTTGAGCGTTTCGGCCCGAACCTAAAGGGCAATGTTCAGGCCGGTCTCGAGCTGACGGCGCTCGATATTGCTGCCGCCGAGCAGAAGCGGCAGGAGGTGTACCATCGCTTTCGACTATTGTTCGAGCGTTTCGATATTCTATTGACGCCCGCCGCGCCGGTAAAACCGTATCCGTTGGAGATGAATTTCCCCGACCAGCTCAACGGCCAGAAATTCGAAAACTACATCGACTGGATCGCCCCGGCGTTTCTCATCACGCTTGTCAGTCTACCGGCCGCGAGCGCGCCGGCTGGCCTGGCGCGGGATGGACTGCCCGTCGGAATCCAGATCGTGGCGCCGCGCTTCGAGGAACCGAGGATTTTGAGTCTTGCGAGCCTGATACAACGGCAGAGTGGGGTGGGTTGGCCGCCCACCAGTATTGCAAATCCCGGGGCCTAGCAGCGGGAAGGCGATTTTTTCGCCGCCTTCCCGCAAACTTGAACCTCAGCGTGCCGCCGTTACGACGCGCCGCCGCACTTCTGCGTCACCTTGTTGAAGTTGCCGCACTTGAGCTTCACCCAGTCGGCCTCGAGATCCTTCGAGCCGGGAAGGT
>JBAUYI010000105.1:0-13408 GCA_049584715.1 Xanthobacteraceae bacterium | reverse complement strand
GATGATGACCTTCTTTTCCACGTCGCGCGGCTCTTCTTTCTTGATGATCGTCTTGCTGCGGTCGCCGTCGACATCCTTCTTGATGACCGTGGTGTCCTCGGCCTTTACCGCAGCCGCCATCGGCACGCTCATGATGAAGGCGGCCGCCGTGGCAAGCATGATTGCACGCATAGGTGCGTCTCCTCTCTGTTAGGTCGCACAAACTAATGCGTCGGGACCGCGGAGCGTTCCCTGGCTTTGGCGCAAAACGTTCGCCCATTTTTGCGGAACAGTGTGGCCCCACCTGCGTTTGACGCAATTCCCACCAGCGCGGAACCCGTGATATTGTGCGCGCATGACCACACGCGAGCAGAACGACTTCCTCACGCTCACCGGCCCCGGCACGCCGATGGGCGCGCTGATGCGGCGCTATTGGATTCCGGCGTTGCTGTCGTCGGAAATCCCCGAGCCCGATTGCCCGCCGGTGCGGGTGAAACTGCTTGGCGAGCGGCTGATCGCGTTTCGCGACACGCTTGGTCGCGTCGGCGTGATGGATGAGTTCTGCGCCCATCGCGGCGTTTCGTTGTGGTTCGGCCGCAACGAGGAGAACGGGCTGCGCTGCCCCTATCACGGCTGGAAATACGACGTCACCGGCCAGTGCATCGAAGTGCCGTCGGAGCCGGCCGAGAGCGGCTTCTGCGGCAAGATCAAGCTCACGTCTTACGCCTGCGCCGAGATGGGCGACGTGATCTGGATCTATATGGGTCCGCCGGCGCTCAAACCGCCGCTGCCGAATTTCGAATGGGCGACGGTGCCGGGCTCACACCGCTTCGTCTCCAAGCGCACGCAGGAATGCAACTGGCTCCAAGCGCTCGAAGGGGGCATCGATTCCGTCCACGTCTCCTTCCTGCACCGCCACGATCTGCGCAGCGATCCGCTCCACGTCGGCCAGGGCGCCGAATTCACCCGCGAGACCGACGCGCGCTTCGAAGTGATCGAGAGCAAAGGCGGCATGGTGATCGGCGTGCGCCGGCCGGCGACGCCCGGCAATCTCTACTGGCGCATCACCCAGTGGGTGATGCCGTTCCACACCATGATCCCGCCCTATGGCGACAATGCGCTCAATGGCCACGCCTTCGTACCGATCGACGACGAGAACTGCATGTCGTGGTGCTTTACGCATCATCCGGCGCGGCCGCTGAGCGCGCACGAACTCGAGGTTATGAGCAACGGCGGCGGCATCCACGTCAATCTCATTCCCGGCTCGTTCCGTCCGGTGATCAACAAAGACAACGACTACATGATCGACCGCCTGGCGCAGAAGCATCATAAGTCCTATTCCGGCGTCAAAGGCATCGCCATGCAGGACGCCGCGATCCAGGAAAGCACCGGGCCGATTCAGGATCGCAGCAAAGAGAATCTGGTCTCGACCGACAACGGCGTGATCATGGCGCGGCAACGTCTGACCAAGGCGGCGCGCGCCGTCGCCGACGGCAAGGAACCGGACGGCATCGATCCGGCAACCCATGCCGTGCGCTCGGCATCGATCGTGCTGCCGGAAGGCGCGAGTTTTTACGAAGCCGCCGGCGATGCGCTCAAGGCCAAGCACGGCGTGGCGCACGCGTCGGTGTGATCCGGCGTAGCCGTATCACGGCTCGCGGGAAATATCCTTGCCCGCGGCCGCCATCCGCGCCGCGATTTCGTCTCGCGACCAGCCGGTGAGGTTGGCCAGATTGACCGTTTCGGTCTTGAAGCGCTGCGGCAGCGACGCGCGATACGCCTCGGCGGCCGCGCAGGCCCTCGTCGATGTCGAGGGGTGGTGCAGGATGTAGCGGCCCTGGAAATTCTCGCGGTCGCTGGTCTCGATGAAATTGAGGTCTTCGGGAAAGCTTTTGGCGTCATAACGCACGTGCAAGCGCGTCACGAACGGATCGTTGCCGTTGCCCGGCACAGGCGGGAAACGGTTGGCGACGCTGCCGTCGCCGCCATCCCACAGCGCGCCAAGCTCGGTGAGCTCGGCCTTGCTCATCGGCGCTGAGGCGCAAGGATCGCACCAGCCCATGTCCCAGGCATATTCGATGAACACGCCGTGCATGCCCTCGCGCGCCACCGCGTGCTCGAAGGTCGCCTTATAGAAATTCGCAAAATCATTCTTGACGAACAGCGGCACATCGACGTCCGACGGCACCTTGACGGTGCGATAATTGCTGGCCTCGATGCGGCCGTGCGGCGTCAGCGCGTAGATGACCAGGTCTTGCGGCCCGTCCGCGTTGACGGTGCCAAGCCGCAGCGGCAGCATGAATTTCGCCGTCTCGTAGCGCACCTGCAGCGGCCGCAGATAGGCGCGTCCGCTGTCCTGCATGCGCTTTAAGTTCACCTTGGCGACGAAGAAATGCATTTTCTGCTTGATGTAGCTGCCGATCACCGGCTCGGCGCCGCGTGGAATCTTGTAACCGTTGTCGGTCAGCCAACGGATCAAGCCGTCGCTGTCCTCGGCTGACAGGATCGAGACGTCGTATTCGGCGACGTCGTAACGCGCCTCGACCTTGACGCCGGGATAGTTCGGCGGGGCCGGCAACGCAGTCTGCGCCGCCATGGTCGGCATCGGGCCCCCGCCCCGGGCGACGTAGCGGTCTTCACATGGATCGGGATCGAAATATTCGACCAGCCGCGGCGCGGTATAGGCGTCGAGATGATCGATGGTCTTGGTGTCGACGACGCTGATCTGATCTTTCTTGATGAAGGACGGCACCGGAATGACCAGGGCGAATTCACTGGGTTCGCCCTCGTAGTCGCTCGCCATGGTGATCGCAGTCTGCTGGCCGTTGCGGGTCAAAACGACCTTGGAGGATTTGTTGAACAGCTTGGCGTCGGCCTGGGCGACGTAGAAGCCGCAGAACGCGCTGGCCGGTCCCGCCGCAACGGCGAGCTGCGCGACGATCGCGGTGAGCGCGACACCCGCCTTCAACCGGGACAGCAATGGGCTCTTCATCGTGAAGCTCCTTGTGGGATCCATGCGAAGCGTTTGGCCGGAATGATCCGGTCGAGCAGCAGCGTGAGCGGCGACAGCGCGATCAACGCCACATAGAGCGCCGGCCGCATTTGCATGAAGAACACGAGATAGTGCCCCAGTGCCGCGACGCCCAAGGCAAACAGCAAACGGCCGAGGCGCGAATCCGGCGCCGTGCGCGGATCGGAGATCATGAAGAAGGCGAAGATCAGCAGCGAACCGCTCTGCAATTGATGCAGCGGAATGGCCAGCGGATCGCCGAGCCATACGGCACGGGCAACGAGCAGCGCGGCATGGCTGCCGAGGAAGAACAGCGCGATGTCGGAGCGCTGCGCGGCCTGCAGCACAAGGATCGCGAAAAAGACCAACAGCGCCGCGAGCCAGATGCTGGTGCCCCATTGACCCGGCGATATCCACACGCCGTGTTGCGTGAACAGCAGGACAACGATGGCGAAGCCTGCGGGATTCCAGATGTGCTTGCCATCGATGCGGAAAATGAATTTGGACGCAATGGCGATGACTCCGGCTAGCGCCGGCAGCCACGCCGCGTCGGCGCGCAGCAATAGACTCAACGACAAGCCGGTGATCAGCGGCGAGCGCAGGTCGATATTGGGCAAGCCGGCCAGCCGCGAGCAAACGACCTGGGTCGCCAGCGCGGACAGGATCGCCAGCGCGCTGTAAAGCGGCTTCGCGCCAAAATCGATCCAGGTAAAATTGACCAGCAACAAAGACGAGAGCGCCACGATCTGAAAGTGGCGCGCATCGGACCACCAGCGTCGCATGGGCGTGCCCTCAAGACCCAAGCCGAAATCCAAGTCCGCTGATGCTGTGGAACCGCGACGCCGCGATGACCGACCGATGGCCGGATTTGGGCAACACTATTACTTCTTTGTCAGCTGCCGCGCCGAACATTACTTTTTTGTTAGGTGGCGCTCTGCAGCGACACTATCCGTTCCAGAGCTCGCGGAATTGCGTGGCCACCAGTTGCTCGTAGGCGACCGGCTCAGGCGTGAGCCCGCTCGCCATGGCGAACCTGTTCAAGCCCTCGATGGCCTCGGGTGAAATGCTCGCATCGTAGAATGGCGCGTCGCGCGCAATCAGGCCGGCGATCAGCGGCACTTCCTCGGGCGGGAACAGACGTTCGGCGACCGCCGTCGACAGCGACGGATCGGCCTGCAGCGCCTTTTGCGTCTTCACGATCGCACGCACCGCGGCCGCGGCGGCTTGCGGCTCTTCCTCGATCAACCGCTCAGTCGTGGTCAGCGCGGCAAAATTATACCACCGCGCGCCCGGCGGGCCGTCACCGCGGCGCAGATCGAGATGGATTTTGGCGACACCAAGCTTTTCGCCAAGCGCGACTCGCATGCCGTTGCCCCAATAGCCGTCGGCAAGATTTTGCTTGATGGCCTCGACGCCGGCGTGACCCATAAAGCGCCCGGCCTGGGTCGGCGGCGCCGGCACGATCTGGGTATCGCCCTGCTCCACGTTCAGTCCCGATTCGGCCAACAGATGCCGCAGGCCGAGCACCGGCGATTCCATGGACGAGGAAATGCGCAGGCCTTTGAGCGCGCCGACATCGCCGCGCTTGACATCGAGGTCGGCGCGAACGGCCAAGAACCAGTAGGAATATTGCGACAGCGCGCATAACAGCTTGGCGCCCTTCCAAGCCGGAAATGCGCGGGTCGCCGCATAGGCCGGGCCGCCGAAGAAATGCAACGTGCCGTCGCGCAACCGCTCCGGCCCGTTTCGCGCGCCGAACTCGCGCATAAGCTCGACGTCGATGCCCTCTCTTTTGAAGAAACCCAGGTCGGCCGCGGCGACCGCGACGAAATACGAAGGCGAATCCAGATCGGCAACCGAAAGCTTGAACATTCATTTTCCCCTAGGTGCAGCCCAAAAACTACATCGCATTCAACATCGCGCCGATCTTGGCGCGGACCTCGGGCGACAACGCCAATGTTTCGCGCGTGATGGCATCCATCTCCTCGCCGCTGCCGGCATCGACCATGAAGTGGCGCTGCTCGCTAGCCGCGAGAAAATCGGCGTCTTTGAGCATGTCCGCGAACGCCGCGCGCAACGCCGCGAGCCGGTCCGCCGGCACGTCCGGTCCGGCGATCACGGAGCGGCCGATCTCGGCGGTGCCGGCGATCGCGCGCAGGATCACGCTGCCCTCGTCGGATGCCGCAAGCTCCGGCAGCGTCGGCACGTTGGGCAACAGGCGGTGGCGCTTCAGCGCGGCCTGATAGATGATTGTCGCTTCGCCCTGGTTGATCCAGCCGGGATGGCTGACCAGCAGCCCCGGCAGACCGTAGGCGCCGGTGATGTCGACCTCGCCGCGCTCCATGGCGAGAAGGATTTCGGTGGTGCCCTTGTAGCCGCGCACGATCTTGAACTGGGCGCCGGCGTAGGCGTTGAGCGCCACGGGATACAGCACCGTGGTCGAGCCGCCGCCCGATGCGCCGATGGAATATTCCTTCTTGCGCACGTCCTCGAACGATTTGATGCCAGACGCCGGCAGCGCCACGCCGGTATCGATATTGGTGGTGACGCGGCCGATGTAATGAAAATTCGCGGCATTCACCTTGGCCGGGCCGCCGACCGCGCTGTCGAGCGCCAAGGTCTGCGCCAGGCTGCCGAGTACGGTGCCGTCCTTCGGCGCCACCTCCGCCATATATTTCGCCGCGACGAAACTGCCGGCGCCCGGCATGTTCTCCGGCAGGATCGTCGGATTGCCCGGCAGATGGCGCGGCAGGAATTCGGTGACCAATCGCGCGTAAAGGTCGTAACCGCCGCCCGGTCCATAGCCGATCAGCATGCGGATGGTCTTGCCGCGGTAGAAGTCGGCGATCGGATCGGCGATCGCGCCGCCGGCGCACGACGTGAACAAGGAGAAAGCGGCAACGAGCGCTGCGATCCGATTCATCGCGAGCTACTCACCCTTGCGCCAGCGCCGTCTTGCGCCACAGCGCCCACGGCCGCGCCGAGGCGCGCAGCATGGCGTCGTTCGAGGTCAGCGCCTCCGCCCGGGTCATGAAATTGATCGGGCCGCCGATGGTGATGGCGGCGAGCTGCTGGCGCGCATTGATCTCGGTGTAATAGGCGCGGAACACGGCGTTCGGCAGCGACGGCCCGACCACGGAATCGCCGTGGCCGCGCATCAGCACCACGGCGGCGTCCTTGCCGAGTTTCTTGGCGAGGTCTTTGCCGAGGTTCGGCGTCAGGATCATCAGATCGGTGCCGTCGCCGACGCTTTTGCGGATCTCGAACAGCGGCACGCCGAGGCCGAGGAAGCCGGCATTGTGCAACAGCGGCCGCAGTTTTGCCCGCGTCACGGTGAACGGCACCACGGTCGGCGAGTGGCTGTGCACCACCGCGTTGACGTCGGGGCGCGCCTTGTAGATTTCGCCGTGGATGAAGCGTTCGCGGTAGAGCAGCTTGCCGTCGTCCTTGGCATCGACGGTCTGGCTGTCGAGGTCGAGCAATAGAATATCCGCGGCGCTCACCGATTCCGGCGCAATCGAGCGCGACATCAGATAACGGTGCGGATTGCGCGGGTCGCGCACGCTGACATGGCCGAAAGCGTCGAGCACGTTCAAACGCGCAAGCGTGCGGTTGGCGGCGACGAGGTCGTCGATGAAAGCCTTGTCGAGCGGCCGTTCGGTTGCGCGCCGCGTTGCATTCGCTTTTGCCTTCATCGATTGTCCTGCCTGCCTCGGAGCGCGCGGACCGTAACAACTTTCTCGTTGCGTCGGAAGTGTGTCATAACGCTCGGCTTATGCAGCCAGCCCGCGTCGTCCCATGAACAATGCCGACCTGATCGTCGCCACGTTGAAGTCGGCCGGCATCACCCGCGGCTTCGGCATTCCGAGCGGCAATGTGCTGCCGCTGATGGAAGCGATGCGCCAGTGTGGCGTCGAATTCGTGCTCACCGCGCACGAGGGCTCCGCCGGCTTTGCCGCCGACGTCACCGGGCGCGTCACCGGCGCGCCGGGACTTTGCATCGCCACGCTGGGGCCGGGCGCGACCAATCTCGCAACCGGCATCGGCTGCGCGTACCTGGACCGCTCGCCGCTCATCGCCATCACCTGCAATCTCAACACCGATCAGCTAGGCCGGCGTATCCAGATGTGGATCGATCATCACGCGCTGTTCAAGCCGATCACCAAGGCGACCCTGCAACTGCGCAAAGGCGAGATCGGCGCGACGCTCGCCGCAGCCATCGCGCTGGCCTTGAGCGAGCCGCAGGGGCCGGTGCATCTCGACCTGCCCGAAGACGTGGCGCTGGGGGCGACCAACGAGCCGGTGCCTGCGCTTGCGGCGCCGACCAAGCTCGCGCCCGCTGCCGATGCGGCGATCGAGCGTGCCATCGAATTGATCGACGGCGCGCGGCGGCCGATCGCGGTGCTCGGCGCATCCGCCATGCGGCTCGCCGATCCGGCGCTGCCGCTTCGCATGATCGAGCATTTCAATATTCCGTTCGCCACCACGACCATGGCGAAGGGCCTGATCGACGAGGATCACCCGCTGTCGCTCGGCTGCATCGAACGCGCCTGCCGCCAGGTGCAGCGCCGGCTGCTTCGTTCCGCCGATCTCATCGTCGGCCTCGGCTACGACACCATCGAAGTCGAATTCGAAGCCTGGATCGGCGACGTGCCCTTGCTGCAGATCGACATCGAGCCAGCCGATGTCGCGCCCGGGGTCAGGCTCGCCCACCAAGTCATCGGCGATCTGTCGTCGTCGCTGACGCGCCTCGCTGGGCGCGCTGCGACGGCCGACACGTGGCTCCCGGACGAGATCGCTGGCCATCGCCGCGCCTTTGCGGCGGCGCTGCGGCCGGCGAACGCAGCGTTCACCGCGCACGCCGCGATCGACGCGGTGCGTCGCGCGCTGCCGCGCGACGGCGTGCTGGCCTTCGACGTCGGCGCCCATACCCATCAGATCGCCAGCCAATGGCCGGCGCATGCGCCAAAATCCTTCCTCATCACCAATGGCTGGTCGTCCATGGGTTTCGGCCTGCCCGGCGCGATCGCCGCCAAGCTGGCGCGCCCCGATCTGCCGGTTGTTTGTTTGATCGGCGACGGCTGCTTCCAGATGACCTGCGGCGAGGTCGCTACCGCCAAGCGGCTCGGCATCACGCTGCCCATCGTCGTGCTCGACGACAAATGGCTGGCGCTGATCAAGGTCAAGCAGATCCGCCGCCAGTTCCCGCTCTACGGCACCGAACTGCAGGCCGAGGATTATCGCGAACCGCCAGCGCATTATTTCGGCGTGCCGGCGCACGGCGTGCGCAGCGCCGAGGAATTGGAAAAGGCGGTGAAGACCGCGCTCGCCGCCGACGGGCCGACCGTGATCGAGGCGGTCGTCGATTCCGAGCATTACCTCGACACGGTGTACGATTGAATAGTTCAGCCGTGACGGATTTTCAGCACCAGGATGATGAACGTCATCGCGAACGTCACGATGCTCGAGACGATCAGCGGTGCATCGACGATCGCCAGCCCGTAAACCAGCCATAGCAAGACGCCGATGACGCACAGCGCCGTGCCCGGCAGCGAAATCGCCCTTGTGTCGCGCTCGCGAATGATTTTGGCCGCCTGCGGCACCCAGCACAGCGTCGTCAACACAGCGCCGGCCGCGCCGATCGCTTCAACAAGCCCCGATGGCATCGCGGTAAAAGTCATAGAGATCGCCGTTTCGAATCGATCCAGGATTTCTGCCGCCTTGGTGTGACAGAAATGAAACCACAAAACCGCGAAGCGTTTTTTTTGTCGCGCTCGAAACTCTGTTTGATCTTTCCGCGCTCGCAATGTCATCGCATCGTCACGCACGAATCGTAGAGTCATCAAGGCGTTAATCGCGCTTTGTGCCGCCGGCTGGACCACGTGAGCGCGGCGGCAGGCTCCGCAATATGAGCGCCAACGGCTGCGATCAGATCATGAATGTGTCCGACCACACCCAACGCGTCTTCGACAGCGACCTGAGCAAGCTCACGCAGATGGTCGCCGAGATGGGCGGGCTGGCGCAGAAGCAGGTCACCGATTCGATCGACGCGCTGGCGCGCCACGACGTCGGCCTGGCACGCTGCGTCATTGCGATGGATGGAACCGTCGACCGCATGCTGCGGCAGATCGAGGAAAAGGCCGTAGCGACGATTGCGTTGCGCCAGCCGATGGCGTTCGACCTGCGGGCGCTGGTCGCCATGCTGCGCATTGCCAGCGACCTTGAGCGCATCGGCGACCTCGCCAAGAACGTCGGCAAGCGCGTCATCGCGGTGAGCGGCGAGAACTCGCAGCGCACCTTGATGCGGGGCTTGCGCCACCTGGCGACGCTGGTGGTCTCGCAATTGGCCGTGGTGCTCGACAGCTTCGTCGATCGCAACCCGCGCAATGCATTGCGCGTCTGGCAGGGCGACAAGGAAGTCGACGCGCTCTATGTGTCGCTGTTCCGGGAGCTGCTCACCTATACGATGGAGGATCCCGGCACCATCTCGTTGTGCATCCACTATCTGTTCTGCGCCAAGAATATCGAGCGCATCGGCGACCACGCCACCAATATCGCCGAAGCGGTGCACTACATGGTCGAAGGCCATGCCATCGCCGGCGAGCGGCCGAAGGGCGACGCATCGAGCTATGATCCGAGCGACACCATGGTGCCGGCGTAATGCGGCGCCGCCTGCCGCGCGAAGCCCAAGAACGCAGGCGTTCCGCGGCGTTAACCGCTCGTTAGGGTTAACGGTCTATTGCTGACCGACGTTTTGGCAACGGCGCGCTCCCGCCTTTCCGGCTCTCATCGCAGCAAACACGATGCGTCCGACCCGATACCGCTCTGCACGCCTTTTAACTTCCGGCTCGCTGCTCGCGGTCATCGCGGCCGCGGCCGCGGGATGCCAAACGATCTCGCCGACGGCCGAAACGACCGGCACGCTTCCGCCCGCGGCGGCCGCCGCCAGTCCGTCGGATGCGGCCTGGCGGCGCGATCTCGACGGCTATGGCGCGCAGTACCACGCCGATCCGACCAAGGTCGACGTCGCGCTGCACTATGCCCAGGCGCTACGCGCCACCGGACAGCGCGCCCAAGCCGTCGCCGTGCTCGAACGCCTGTCGATGCAAAATCCCAACAACAAAACCGTGCTCGGCGAATATGGCCGCGCCCTGGCCGACGCCGGCGACTACGACCAGGCGCTCGACGTGCTCGGCCGCGCCCACTCGCCCGATCAGCCCGATTGGCGCATCCTCTCCGCCCAGGGCGCGGTGCTCGATCAGCTCGGCCGCCACGCCGAGGCGCAGCGCTACTACCAGACGGCGCTGAAGATCGTTCCCGACGAGCCGGCGGTGCTGTCCAATCTCGGCCTGTCCTACGCGCTGTCGAAGGACCTACCCAACGCCGAAGCGACGTTGCGCCGCGCCGCCGAGCACCGCTCGGTCGATCCGCGCGTGCGGCAGAATCTGGCGCTGGTCGTCGGCCTGCAAGGCCGCTTCGCCGAAGCCGAGCAGATTGCCAGCGCCGATCTGCCGCCCGACCAGGCCGCCGCCAATGTCGCCTATTTGCGCAAAATGCTGGCGCGCAACAACGATCCGCAGAAACCGAAGCCGGTGGCGCGCGCCGCTGGCGGCACGAGCTGATTCAATCGTCATTGCGAGGAGCCAACGGGCCCCCGCGAAGTCGCGCGGCCCGATGACAGGCTCCGCGACGAAGCAATCCAGGAGGCTCGCGCCGCCCTCTGGATTGCTTCGCTTCGCTCGCAATGACGGATCAGGCTACGTTATTGCAGCGCCATCACGCGGATCGCGGCAGGGCCGAGAATCACGACGAACAATACCGGCAGGAAGAACACGATCATCGGCACCGTGAGCTTCGGCGGCAGGCCTGCGGCCTTCTTCTCGGCTTCCGACATGCGCATGTCGCGATTTTCCTGAGCCAGCACGCGGAGCGTGGTGCCGAGCGGCGTGCCGTAGCGTTCCGCCTGCTGCAAAGCCAGACACACCGCTTTGACGCCTTCGAGGCCGGTGCGCTGCGCCAGGTTTTCATAGGCTTGGCGGCGATCCGGCAGATAGGACAATTCCGCCGTTGTCAGCGTGAGTTCCTCGGCCAGCGCCACCGATTGGGTGCCGACCTCCACGCTGACCTTGCGGAACGCCGCTTCGATCGACATGCCGGATTCCACGCAGATCAGGAGCAGGTCGAGCGCATCGGGAAACGCGCGCTTGAGCGACAGCTGCCGCCGCTGAATCTTGTTCTTCAGGAACAAGTTCGGGCTCTGCATGCCCATATAGGCGCAGCCGATCGACATGGCGAACTTGATCATCGGCGGATAGTCGAGCTCGAGCACGATGAAAATATAGAACAGCGACACCAGCAGCATGGCGATCGGCATCGTCATGCGGAAAAACAGGTACGTGATATACGGCGCCTGCCCGCGATAGCCTGCTTGGACGAGCTTGGCGCGGGCTTCTTCCTGGCCGACCCATTTCGACAGATTGAAGTTATCGACCACCTTCTTCATGTACTGCTTGGGCGATTGGCGCAGCACCGCCTTGCTGCCTTGCGCCATCCGCTCGCGCTCGCGCTGGCGGATTTTTTCGCGCTCCAGCGCCACCGCCCGCATCCGCTTGTCGAGCGTGTCGGTGACCAGATACGGCATGGCGAGCGTCAGCACCGTCGCGATCGCGGCGACGCCGGCGAAGAACATCGTCATGACGGCCGGATCGAGCGCCTGCGAGATCAAAGAACCCATGACGCGCCTTTAGAAATCGAAATTGATCATCTTGCGCATCACCATGATGCCGATGAACATCCACGTCCCGCAGCAAGCCAGCATGATGCGACCGAGCGGCTCGAGCCAAAGCAGCTCGATGTAGGCCGGGCTCGAGAAATAGACGAGCCCCATCACCACGATCGGTAGCGAGCCGATGATCGACGCGGAGGCTTTCGCCTCCATCGACATGGCCTGAATCTTCGCCTTCATCTTCTTGCGGTCGCGCAGCACCCGCGACAGGTTGCCCAGCGTTTCCGAAAGATTGCCGCCGGCGCGCTGCTGGATGGAAACGACGATGCCGAAGAAGTTCGCTTCGGCGACCGGCATGCGCTCGTAGAGCTTGGCGCAGGCATCGCCGAGCGGGATGCCGACAGTCTGGGTTTCGATGATGCCGCGGAACTCGCTCTTGATCGGGTCTTCGGCTTCGCTGGCGATCATCTTGATGCTGTCGAGCAACGGCAGGCCGGCCTTGATACCGCGCACGATGACGTCGACGGCGTCGGGGAAATTATTGAGAAATTTCGCCTCGCGCCGCTTCTTGAGGAACTTCAACAGCCACAGCGGCATACCGAACCCCGCCGCGAAACCGAAGCCGAGCGCGGGCACAAGCCCTGCGCCCAACAGCATCGCGACCAGGAAAGCGCCGGCACCGAGCGTGCCGGCGGTGACCATGAAGCGGCGCTTCGACCAGTCGAGGCCGGCTTGCGTGAGCTTGATCGACAGCGGCACGCGCTTGGCTTTTTTTTGCCGCTCTTCGAGCTCCTTGAGCGAGCCTTCGACCTGATCGCGCCGCGATTTCTGGGTCACGCGGGTCGGCCGCGCCGCGGCCGGCTCCGAGCGCGCCACGCTCGCCATCCGCCGTTCGGTATTCCGCTCGCCGGACAGAATGGGATAGATGAAGACCCAGACGACACCGCCGATCGCGATCGCCACCAGGAAGAAAAGACCGTAAGCCTGCATGGCCTAGCCTCGCACCAATTCGCGCGCGGGGTCGGAGGCATCGAGCGCGGCCGCGAGCCGCGCCTCCTCGCCGTAATAGCGCGCGCGTTCCCAGAATTTCGGCCGGCCGATGCCGGTCGACTTGTGCTGCCCGAGCAGATTGCCGTTGGCGTCTTCACCGAGGATCTCGTAGGTGAAAATATCCTGGGTGATGATGACGTCGCCTTCCATGCCCATCACCTCGGTGATGTGGGTGATGCGGCGCGAACCGTCGCGCAAGCGCGCCGCCTGGACGACGACGTCGACGGAGGCGCAGATCATCTCGCGGATGGTGCGCGACGGCAGCGCATAGCCGCCCATGGTGATCATGGATTCGAGGCGCGAGAGCGCCTCGCGCGGCATGTTGGCGTGCAGCGTGCCCATCGAGCCGTCGTGGCCGGTGTTCATGGCCTGCAGCAGGTCGAACGCCTCCGGGCCGCGGACTTCGCCGACGATGATGCGTTCCGGCCGCATGCGCAGGCAGTTCTTCACCAGATCGCGCATCGTGATCTGACCTTCGCCTTCGAGGTTCGGCGGCCGCGTTTCCAGCCGCACCACGTGCGGCTGCTGCAATTGCAGTTCGGCGGCGTCTTCGCAGGTGATGATGCGTTCGTCGTCGTCGATGTAGCGCGTCAGGCAGTTGAGCAGCGTGGTTTTGCCGGAGCCGGTGCCGCCGGAGATCAGCG
>JBAUYI010000104.1:0-21840 GCA_049584715.1 Xanthobacteraceae bacterium | reverse complement strand
GTCAAGGACGGCGCGAAGCGCCGCCGCCTCCGGCGGTCTTCGATCCTTGACAAGATCGGTAACACGAACAGAGTGCGTTCCATGCGATCAAGGCCGCCTTCTGGGCCGTCTCACATATATCTGATCCCCTGCGGCCGTTGCAGTGTCCGCCCCCTGTGATAGGACAGCGCCCGACAGCACAGGAGTTAAAAACATGGCCACGAAAAACACGCAGAAAATCGGCTGGATCGGCATGGGCCGCATGGGTTTCCCGATGGCCGAGCGGCTCATCAAGGCCGGCCATGACGTCACGATCTGGAATCGCACCCGCGCCAAGGCCGAGCCGCTTGCCGCAATCGGCGGCAAGGTGGTCGATCATCTGCACGAGCTGAAAGACGTCGACGTGCTGTTCTCGATCGTCGCCACCGGCAAGGACGTGCAGGACGTGCTGTATGGCAAGAACGGCGTGTGCAGCCAAGGCGGCAAGATACCGCCGATCGTGGTCGACTGCTCGACCATCGCGGTCGAGGAATCGGCAACGATCCGCGACAAGCTCAAACAGCTCGGCGCCGATTTCGTCGCCTCGCCCGTGAGCGGCAATGCCAAGGTGATCAAGGCCGGCAAGCTGTCCGCGGTCGTCTCCGGCCCTGAAGCCGCCTGCAAGACCGCAACGCCGCTGATCGAAGTGTTCGCGCCGCGCGGCGTGTCCTATGTCGGCGACGGCGAGCTCGCCCGCGTCTGCAAGATCGCCCACAACGTCATGCTCGGCGTCGTCATCGAGAATTTGATCGAGATCACGCTTCTGACCAACAAGATGGGCGTGCCGCGCCACGCTTTCCTCGCCTTCCTCAACAACGGCGTGATGGGCTCGATGTTCACCGCCTACAAATCGCCGGCGCTGGTCAATCTCGACTGGACCACCACGTTCACGCCGGAGCTGTTGCGCAAGGATCTCGATCTCGGGCTCGAGCTCGCCCGCGAAGTGGACGTGCCGATGCCGATAACGGCGGCGACGCGCGAAGTGCTGCAAGGCCATTTCGGCGCCGCCATGCTGCAGAAGAACCCGAAGGAATATCTGGACAAGGATTTCGCGGCGCTGGCCGAAACCATGGCGCTCGCCGCCGGCATGAAGCTCGAGAGCGAGAATAAAAACGTGCCGACGGGGTTGGAGAGCTAAAACTTCGCGCCGAAGCGTCCACCATCGGACGGATGTAAGCGCGAATGGGATGAGATTATGTACTTTTGCGCCTTGCCGGTCTTCGTTGCTCTCGCCGCCCTGATTGTGGCCGTGACGCCATCAGTAGCGGCCGATTGGCCGACCCGTCCCGTCCACCTCATTCTAACCCTAGGCGCGGGCAGCGGAACCGACATCGGCGCGCGGCTATTGGCAGATCGGCTCGCGCAGCGCTGGGGACAGCCGGTCATCGTCGATAACCGCCCCGGTGGTGACGGACTTGTCGCCATCAACGCTTTCGTCACGGCTCACGATGACCACGTCCTGCTGTTCGCCCCGTCGTCATCGTTTACGGCACATCCGTTTCTGCACGACAATCTGCCGTACAAGCCGAGCGACCTCGTGCCGATCACGCGAGTCTCGAACACGCTGATTGCCATTTCGATCCCCGTCGCAATGACCGTCGCTTCACTCGCCGACCTCGTCGCGCTGGCGCGCGCGCAGCCGGGAAAGCTCGATTGGGCCGGCGTGACGGGGGCTCACGAATTTGTATTTGCCGGCTGGCTGAAGCAGCTCGGCCTGAACATGGTCGAGGTACCTTATCGCAACCCGGTCGACGCCGCGAACGACCTCGCCGAGAATCGGGTGCAAGTCTATTCGTCGGCGCTCGCGATCGTGCGGCCGCAGCTCCAAGCCGGTAAGATCAAGCTGCTTGCCATGGCCAATACCGTGCGCGCGCCGAGCGAGCCGAACGTCCCGACCGTCGCCGAAGCGGGCTATCCCGCGCTTGCTCTCGACGGCCTTGTCGGCCTGTTCGGTCCGCCGGGGATGCCGCTCGAGCTGCGCGAGCGGATCACCGCCGATATCCGCGCCATAGCCGACGCGACGGTCGAAGACCGGCTGACGATCACGGGTCAGCTGATGAATATCGGCGGGCCGGACGAATTCGGCAGATCGATTGAGGAGCAGCGCGCTACGGTTGCGGCCTTCGCCAGGGATCTCGGCATCAAACCGCTGCAGTAAGATTGTTATTTGATATCGGTCTGTACGCTGACCGCCATTTGCCACTGACCATTACGCTTGACCCAGACGCGCGCGGCTTGATACGGCGGCCGCGAATTGTCCGGCAAAGCGTGGGTTGCGATCATGGCCGCGCCGTCGTCGTAAACCGATAGCCGCATGGCCTCGACCTCGCCGACCGTTACCGCGGTGCCGTTCTCCTTCTGGCGATTGATCGCGGCGATGCGTCCGGATTTGGTGATGGGCGCGCGGCCGCTGCCGTAGAGCACGAATTCGTCGGCGACGTGCTTGCCCCATTCGGCGGCGTCGTGGCCGATCGCGGCCTTCTCGATCGCCTGGAACGAATTCACGATGTCCTGCTCGGCCGGCGAGCGCACGCGATAGGGAATCGTCTGACAGGGATTCTTGCAATCGTAAGGAACTGCAGCCGCGCTCGGCTGGGCCGGCGCAGGGCGCGGCGTATCGGTCGTGGCCAGCACCACCTCCTGGCTCACCAGTGCGCGCCAGGCGCGTTTCTGCTTGGCCCAGATGTCGAGAAAGAACACGTCGCGGCCGTCGACGGTTTTGCGGTGGCCGGTGACCATGCCGATGCGGCCGTAAAGCTTCACTACCGGATCGCTTGGCGGAGCCGCCGCAGCGGTTTTCAGA
This sequence comes from Xanthobacteraceae bacterium, assembly GCA_049584715.1. Classification (GTDB taxonomy): domain Bacteria; phylum Pseudomonadota; class Alphaproteobacteria; order Rhizobiales; family Xanthobacteraceae; genus BOG-931. Next base: position 19,019 of record JBAUYI010000104.1, on the reverse strand, counting down.
TCGGCAAGGAAATCCTTGCGCTCGTGAATCTTGCCGTTGGCATCGACGAAGGTGAATTGCAGCGACAGCAGCTTGCGAGCGATCGATTTGTCGTCGGCACGCATGGCTGCGCCGAGCGCTTGATCGGCTTCGAGCACCAAGGTGTCTTCGCTTGGCGCGGTTTGCGCCCGGAGTTCGACGAGAACCGCGACCAGCGCGCTGGCGACAAATATGCCGAGCCACCATCGCGGTGCGGCGCTACGCATCACCCCTCCTGGAAAAACTCCGCCCCGACGCTGTGCCGGTCGCCAACGGACCGTTAGCGGCTGACCATGGCATTTTCAGGCGACAGCGCTCAAGGCGCAGCCCACGCGACGCCGCGCCGCAGCTCAGGTCGCCCCGACGATTTCAGCGTGAAAAATGATCAGTCGCGATTTCTGCTCAATTAATGCGCGTGGCGATGGTGGTAATAGTGGTGCACCCTGCCCCCGCCGCCGCCGCCGCCTCCACCGCCGGCCATGGCCACGCGGCACTCTTTGCTGATCTGCGCGTGCTTTGCTTTCATGCAGGCGGTGACTTTCACCCTATCCGGGATGAACTCGGAACACAGCCGCATCGCATCTGGCGTGCAAATTTGCTCAACGTTGACGGGGGGCGAGCCCGGGGCTGCGCCCTGGGCGCCGGCTTGGTGAAGGCTACAAAAGAGCAACGCGCAGACCGGCAATGCCAGCCGGCAAACGAAAAGCGTGGTCCGCATCTGTCCTATCCCGGTCTTGAGAAAAACTCTCATTCCGGGGCGAAAGTAGCGGACCCGCCGTCGATGGTCCAGGCGAAGAACTCTGGATAACGGGCCAGGCCTATGGCCGCCGGTTCAATGGGTGTGCCAGGCAAAACCCCGGCTTGGGCGTGGCCGATTTCCGACAATGTCCTTGGCGCAACGCTCGATGCCGCCTTCGACGATTTCCGCCGTCACGTTGTCAAAGGACATGCGCCGGCAAAATATGCCATCGGGCATGGTGACGACGACATCGCCGGTGCCCTTGGTCTCCCGCGCGTCCACCGCCGACTGCAAGATCGGGTCGATCGCGGCATGGCCGCCGATCAGCAAGGCGGCGGTAAAAACCACGACAAACAGCGAGGAAACGATGACGACGCGCCCGGACTTGGCGCGGTCCTCGTCCATGCGGGCGCGCGAGCGTCGCCGCGCCAGCGCGGTGACGCTGACATGATCCGCCTCGACGAACCATGCGCCGGCGTCCCGGCCCACTTTTTCGGCTGCGCTCATGCCGGCATGGAACACGAAACCCGTTGAATCGCCGATAAAAAAACATTTTGGATTTGAATCGAAATCCCGCGCCGCGCGGCAAAATGGCTGATTCGGTTGCAATTTCGCCGCCATCGGCGCCGTTAACGCTATCCCCTTCCCGATCCGCGCCCAGAGGTGAAATAATCACCACCGGATATCGGCCAACCAGCGAGGAACGCTTGCTCACCGCCGCCCGCAACGAGATGCTCACCCGCGTCGGACCCGGCACACCGATGGGCGAATTGCTGCGCCGCTACTGGCAGCCGATCGCCGGTGCCAGCGAGCTCGATAGCAACCCGATCAAGACCGTCCGCCTGATGGGCGAGGACCTCGTCCTTTACCGCGACCGCGGCGGCAGTTACGGCTTGATCGACCGCCACTGCCCACACCGCCGCGCCGATATGGCCTATGGCTGGGTCGAGGAGACCGGCATCCGCTGCAGCTATCACGGCTGGCTGGTGGACCAGACCGGCCGCTGCCTCGAACAGCCCTATGAAGACACCACCAGTCCAAAGCCGTCGAAGGCCGGCTGCGAGACCAAAGCCTATCCGGTCAAGGAATGCGCCGGCCTGCTATTTGCGTATCTCGGCCCGCTGCCGGCGCCGGAATTGCCGGTGTGGGAGCCATTCACCTGGCGCAACGGCTTTCGCGAGATCGTGCTCGCCGACGTGCCGTGCAACTGGTTTCAGTGCCAGGAAAACTCCATCGACCCGGTGCACTTCGAGTGGATGCACGACAATTGGGGCGCCCGCATGCGCGGCGCCGATGCCAACGTCGCGCCGAAACATCTGAAGCTCAAGTTCGAGGCCTTCGGCCATGGCTTCATCTATAAGCGCGTGCGCGAAGGCCAAAGCGAGGAAGACCGCTACTGGACCGTCGGGCGCGTCGCGCTATGGCCGAACGGTTTTTATCTCGGCAGCCATTTCGAGTGGCGTGTGCCGGTCGACGACGAGAACACGCTCAGCGTCGCCTGGTTCTTCATGCGGGTGCCGAAAGGCCGCGAGCCTTACGTGCAGGAGCGCGTGCCGACCTGGGTCAGCCCGCTGCAGGACGAAACCGGCCGCTTCATCACCAGCCACGTCATCAACCAGGACATCGTCGCCTGGGCCGGCCAGGGCCGCATCGCCGACCGCACCAAGGAGCACCTGCGTTCGAGCGACATCGGCATCACCATGATGCGCGGCCGTTTCTTCGCGGAGCTCGAGGCCATGGCGGCCGGCAAGGAACCCGGCGGCATCATCCGCAGCGCCAATGAGGCGCAGTGCATCGCGCTGCCCAACATGGCGCGCGAGCTCAATACCGACGGCCTCACGCTTGCGGAGTTCGACAAGGACCCGATCCTGCGCCAGCGGCTGAAGGAATTCCGCCACCATTACGGCCAGCCGGCCGAGGTGCGGCGGGAATTTGTCGAGGCGATGGGAATTAGCGGTTGATGCGCACGCAAGTCGCCATTATCGGCGGCGGGCCGGCGGGCTTGCTGCTCTCCCATATTCTCGACCGCAACAGTATCGATAGCATCGTGCTTGAGCGCCAAACCCGCGCGTACGTGCTGGAACGGATTCGCGCCGGCGTGCTCGAGGCCGGCACCGTCGCGCTATTGCGCGAAGTCGGGCTCGGCGAACGCATGGATCGCGAAGGCGCGCCCCATGATGGCTCGAGCATCGTCTGGGAAGACCGGCCGCACTTTCTCATCGACACCAAAAAATACACCGGCAAGCCGATGATGGCTTACGGCCAGACCAATATCACCGAAGACCTCTACGCCGCCCGCGACGCCGCAGGCGGTCAAGTGATCGACGAAGCCGCCGATGTGCAGCTGCACGATCTGACGTCGGGCAAACCTTACGTGACCTTCGAAAAGGCAGGCACGGCGCAACGGATCGACTGCGACTACATCGCCGGCTGCGACGGCTCGCACGGCGTCAGCCGCGCATCGATCCCGGCGGCTTTGGCGAAGACCTACGAGAAGAGTTATCCGTTCGGCTGGCTCGGCATCATGTCGGAGACGCCGCCCTATCCGGAGATTTGCTATTGCTATCACAGCCGTGGCTTTGCGCTCGCCTCGCAGCGCAATCCGATGCTCAGCCGCTACTACATCCAGTGCGATCTCGACACCAGGCTCGAAGACTGGTCGGACGACCGCTTCTGGGAAGAATTCAAGGCGCGCTGTCCCAAAGACATGGCGGACCGCATTGTCACCGGGCCGTCGATCGAAAAATCCATCGCGCCGCTGCGCAGTTTTGTCTCCGAGCCGATGCGTTACGGCACGCTGTTCCTGGCCGGCGACGCCGCCCATATCGTGCCGCCGACCGGCGCCAAGGGCCTCAACCTCGCGGTCTCGGATGTTTTCTACCTGTCGCGCGCGCTGACCGAAGCCTGTCGCCACAACAAGACCGATTACCTCGACAGCTATTCCGACATGGCATTGCGCCGCGTCTGGGGCGCCGCGCGGATGTCGTGGTGGCTGACCATGCTGCTGCACCGCTTCCCCGACGAGACGCCGTTCGAGCAACAGATGCGGCTCAATCAGTTCGACTATCTGCTGGCCTCCGAGCACGCCCAGGCGTCGCTGGCCGAGCAATATGTCGGACTGCCCTATGAGGGCTGAGCCGAATTCTTTTTGCGTGCCTTGGCCTGCTCGACCAAAAAACGCGACAGCCGCTCACGCACCGCATCGGCCTCGCCCGGTCCCCATTTGCGCAAACCCTCACCGGTCTTCATACCGAGCTTACCGGCCGCGACTTTTTCGCGGAGGAATGGATGCGGGCCCGCGGTGCGATCGAGGTCGTGGATAAGCACTTCGGCGATATCGAGGGTGAGGTTCAGCCCGACCAGATCGGACTGCTCCATCGGCCCAAGCACCGCGGTGCGCGCGCCGAACCCTTCCTTGACGACGGTGTCGATGGTCTCGGCATCGCAGACGCCGGCGGCGACCAGCGCGATCGCTTCGCGCTTCATGGCATGCTGCAAGCGATTGCCGACGAAGCCCGGAATGTCACGTCGCACGTGGACCGGGACTTTTCCGGCATGGCGCAACAAATCCATCGTCGCGCGCACTACGGCGTCGCTGGTCTTTTCGTTCTGGATGACCTCAACCAGCGGCACCAAGTGAGGTGGATTCCAGAAATGCGTGCCGACGACACGCTCACGATGTTTGAGATCGCGGCCGATCTCGGTCGACCGAATAGCCGAGCTGTTGCTGGCGAGGATCGTCTGCGGCGCGACCGCGCTTTCCAGTTCGGCGAAAATCTTCTGCTTCAGCGGCAATTTTTCCGGCGCCGCTTCGAACACGAAGGCCGCGCCCCGCATTGCGGGCGCAAGCTGGTCGTGGGTTTCAATTCGTTGCAGCAGCGCCGCATCGTCACCGAAAAGCTCAACGATCGCCTGCAGTCGCTTCGGCAATGAAGCGCGGATGTCCGCCACCGGCTCAAACAGGCCGACCGGATGGCCAGCCGCGGCGAACAGATAGGCAATGCCGTGGCCCATCAGGCCGCCGCCGATGACGCCGATTTTTTGTTTTCCAGGCTCGCTCACGTCGCCCTCACGCCAGTGTGTTTCAAGGAACTGCGGTGCAGCATAAACGTTATTGCATCGCCGGTTTTAATTGACCAATCCGTAGAGGAGAAACGGTCATGCCTGCTTTGCTGTGGGTCGCATTCTGGTCTTCGATGATGGCGACTGCCACTTGTTTTGGCGAAATGCCGAAACCGATTGCGCCGAAGAAAGACGATTGATCGCGCGCCTACTAGCCCGCGGTGTAACCGCCATCGACATACATGATCTGGCCGGTACAAAAATCGGACGCCGGCGATAGCAGATAGATCGCCATGCCGACCAAATCCTCCACCTCGCCAAGCCGGCCGAGCGGGATGCGCGACAGCGAACGCGCGCGGGTCTGCTGGCCGAGCTCGTTGTCACCGTACATCCAGGCCGTCAGCTTGGAACGAAAAACCGTCGGCGCGATGGCGTTCACCGTGATGCCATGCTTGGCCCACTCGGTCGCCAGCACGCGCGTCAAAGAATCGGTGGCGCCTTTCGACGTGCAATAGCCGGTGTAGCCGGAAACATTGCCGTGCCGGCCGCGCACCGAGGACATCACCAGCACCTTGCCTTTGACTTTCTTGTCAATCCAATAGGTGCCGACCGCCTTGGCCATGAACCAGATGCCGCGCACATTGGCATCCATCACCGCTTGCCAGTCTTCGTAGTCCAAGTCCTGAATGAAGCCCGGCTTGTTGAAGCCCGAAGCGACGACGAGCTGATCGACCCGACCGAATTTTTGCAGCGCACCATCGAGCATCGCCTGGGCATCGGCGAGGCTATCGGGGCGGCGGACCATCACGGCCGGATCGCCGCCGAGCTCGCGCACCTCGGCAACAACCTCGTCGAGCTCGCCTTTGCTGCCGGAAGCGAGCAGCACCTTGCCGCCGAGCGCGGTCAGCGCCAGCGCCGTCGCACGGCCGAACGTGCCCGAGGCGCCGGTGACGATGGCGACCTTGCCTTTGACGTCGAACAGCGACAGAGGATTGCGCAGCGGTTCGGAGATCATGGCTTATCGTCCGGTTTCGAAACGAAACGCCTGCTTCGGATCGAGCACGGCGACGACGCGCAACGCGCAGCCCTCGCCTTCCGGCCAGCGCCACGGAAACGCGAAGAAGGAGCAGCGCCGCCCGGTAATGGCATCGATATCGCCGCCGATATTCTCGATGCCGGGAATGCCGTTGGTCATCATGATCTTGTGTGCCGGCTCCCAGTACGGAAAATCCTCGATGATGTGCCGGCCGGTCTCGGCCTTGTACTCGACATCGAGATGCGGCTGCGCCGGGCCCGGACCATGCGGCCCGAGGAAGGTGCCGAGCGGATGATCGAGCGCCTGCACGTCGATGCCGACGAGTTTGACGCCGCGTTCCACCAGCCACTCCGCGGCCTCTTTGTAGAGCCCGGGCGAATAGGCGAAGTAATCGGGATTATCGCCGTAGTTCTTGTGGCTCCCGGTGTTGATCATCACGATGTCGTTCTTCTGGATTTTCGGTTCGGCGCGCTGCAAATCCTTCGGCGTGACCACGCCCCACTTGCCTTTCGGGATCGACACTACAACGCCGGTGCCGAAGAAGCGCCACAGCGGATAGCCGGTCAATGTCGGCGTGTTCTCCGCCACGTGGATCGGCGCATCCATATGGGTGCCGCGATGCATGATGCCTTCGAACTGCTGCACCAGAAGGCCGTCCTTGGCGTGAAACTCCACGACCCGGACATTGAGATTGGCGCGCGACGGCCATTGCGGCATGCCGTGGCCCCAGGGATGACTGAGGTCGAAGAATTGCAAGCTGTCGGTGCCCTGCGCCGATTTTTTGATGGCCGGTGATGCCTTTGCTGCCGCTGCCTTGCGCCCCGCGCCGCGTTCCAGCCGGCAAGTGCCTTTCGGATCGAGCATGGCGACCAGCCGGATCACGCAGGCATCGCCCTCATGCCATTTCCACGGAAAACCCTGGAACGTGCAGCGCTTGCCGCTGAGCGCATCAATATCGCCGCCAACATTCTCGATCGTCGGAATGCCGGCTTCGAGCAACGTGCGATGCGCCGCATTCCATTGCGGGAAATCCTTGATCGCCTCGCGGCCGGTGGCTTCCTTGTATTCGGGGAGCAGATATTTGATCTGCGGGCCGTTACGATGCGGTCCGAGCGACGTCGCCAGCGGATGGTCGATGCATGCGGTGTCGATGCCGACGAGTTTGACACGTTTTTTGACGAGCCACACCGCGGCGTGCTTGCTCAGGCCCGGCGCGTAGCCGAAATATTCCTTGCTGTCGGCATATTTGCGATGCCAGCCGGTGTTGATGAGGACGATGTCGCCGGCTTTGATCTGTGGTTTTACGCGTTCGAGATCGGATGGCTCGATCAATCCCCATTTTCGTTTGGGGATCGAGACGACGACGCCGGTGCCGAAAAACTTTTGCAGCGCGAGATCGCCGACTGCCGGCGCGCCGGGCACGAGATGGATCGGCGCGTTCAGATGCGTCGAGGTGTGGAAGATCGTGGTGATCTTGTGCGTCATCACACCTTGCTTGGCGTGATGGGTAATGCGTTCGAGCTTGATCTCCTCGTAGCCCGGGAAGATCGGCGTATACATGCCCCAGCGATGGCTGAGCTCGTAAAGCTCAAGCCCGGTCACGGGGTCGATCACGGCCGGCATTTCGCACCCTCACACAACGCAACGACGCGGCTGAATTGCTTCTCAAATTTCGGCTGTCTGTATCATGCCCCAATACGACGTGACAATTGCTGCGACGGCGTCGCGAGGCGCTTGCGGCGTCACGCAAAACGGCGCACGCTGCCGTTGAGCTGTCGCAAGTACAGTGCAAAAATTCGAGGGAGGACGCCATGCGCAAACGCGCAGGACTCATGCTGTATGCGTGCCTCATCGGCACGGCCATCGCGGGCACCATTGCCGTCTCCGGCAGCCAAGTCCAGGCCGACGATCCGAACAGCGCACCGAATCCGTATCATGTCGTCGAACATTGGGCGAAGTTGCCCGAGGGCCGCGTGTGGGGCCAGGCGATCGGCGTCGACATCGACCGCGACGGTACCAGCCTCTGGGTGTTCGACCGTTGCGCGGGCAAAACCTGTGAAGGCTCGAATGTCGCGCCGATCCAGAAATTCGACGCGACGGGCAAGCTGGTTGCAAGCTTCGGGGCGGGCCAGTTCGCCTGGCCCCACGGCTTGGCCGCGGCATCCGACGGAACGGTATGGGTCACCGACGGCAAGAACCAGACGGTGATGCAATTCTCCGCCGACGGAAAACTGCTGAAGACGCTGGGCAAGCCGGGCGTCGCCGGCAATGGTTCCGACACCTTCAACTCGCCATCGGACGTGCTCGTCGCACCGAGCGGCGACATCTTCGTCGCCGACGGCCACGGCGATTTCCCGGTCAAAGGCACCAACGACCGCATCGTCAAATTCGCCAAGAACGGCACCTTCATCAAAGCATGGGGCCATCACGGATCGGCGCAGGGCGAATTCGACGTGCCGCATGGGCTCGCCATGGATTCCGCCGGCCGGCTTTACGTCGCCGACCGGGCCAACAACCGTATCCAGATTTTCGATTCCGACGGCAAATTCGTCGCCGAATGGAAACAGTTTGGCCGGCCGAGCGGCGTCGCCATCCGCGACGACATCCTCTATGTCGCCGACTCGCAATCGAGCGACAAGGTCAACGCACCGTTCCGTCAAGGCATCCGCATCGGCAGCGTCAAGGACGGCAAGGTGACGGCCTTCATCGCCGCGACGGACCCCAAGGCGGAAATGCCGGAAGGCGTCACCGTCGACAAGGACGGCCATGTGTTCGGCGGCTTCACCGCCGACACCGACGTCAAGGAATACGTCAAGAATTAAGCGCATCCGGCGCGCGCACGGCATAAAGCGGGGTCAGGTTGCAGCCGCCTGACCCCGCCGGTATGTATGCGCCGGCGCCGCCGGCGCGTCCGTCTTTGAAGGCTGCGAACCGAAGTCATGGCCCGTCTGGTGATGAAATTCGGCGGAACCTCGGTCGCCGATATCGACCGCATCCGCAACGTCGCGCGCCATGTCAAGCGCGAGATCGACGCCGGCCATGAGGTCGCGGTCGTGGTCTCGGCCATGGCCGGCACGACGAACAGGCTGGTCGAATGGTGTCGCGAGGCCTCGGCCCTGCACGACACCCGCGAGTATGACGCGGTCGTCGCTTCGGGTGAACAGGTCACCGCAGGCTTGCTGGCTATCGTATTGGAAGGAATTGGCGTCAACGCGCGCTCATGGCAGGGCTGGCAGATTCCGATCCTGACCTCGAACGTGCACGGCTCGGCGCGCATTCTCGATATCGATGGCGCCGAACTGATCAAGCGTTTCAAGGAACGAAAAGAAGTGGCGGTGATCGCAGGCTTCCAGGGCGTGCACAAGGAGACCGGCCGCATTACCACGCTCGGCCGCGGCGGATCCGACACCTCTGCCGTCGCGGTTGCGGCCGCGATCCGCGCCGACCGCTGCGACATCTACACCGACGTCGACGGCGTCTACACCACCGATCCCCGCGTCGTGCCGCGGGCGCAACGGCTCGACAAGATCGCGTACGAGGAAATGCTGGAGCTTGCTTCGCTCGGCGCCAAGGTCATGCAAGTGCGCTCGGTCGAGCTCGGCATGGTGCATAACGTGCGCATCTTCGTGCGCTCGAGCTTCGACCGGCCCGAAGACATCGACCCGCACAAGAACCCGCCCGGAACCCTCATCTGCGAAGAGGACGAGATCGTGGAACAGCAAACAGTCACTGGCATCGCCTTCTCGCGCGATGAGGCGCAAATTTCCATCCGTCAGGTGCAGGACAAGCCGGGCGTGGCCGCGGCGATTTTCGGTCCGCTGTCGGAAGCCAACATCAACGTCGACATGATCGTCCAGAACGTCTCGGCCGACGGCAAAACCACCGACCTGACGTTCACGGTGCCGGCGGCGGATTATCAGCGCTCGCTGGACACCATCGCCAAGGCCAAAGGGGCCATCGGCTATACGCGGCTCGACGGCGCCACCGACGTGGCCAAAATCTCCGTCATCGGCATCGGCATGCGCAGCCACGCCGGCGTCGCCGCGCAAGCCTTCAGCGCCTTGGCCGAGCGTTCGATCAATATCCGCGCCATCACCACCTCGGAGATCAAGTTTTCGCTGCTGATTGACGCGGCGTTTACGGAGCTCGCCGTGCGCACGCTGCATTCGCTCTACGGCCTCGATAAAACGGTACCGTAAACGGCGTTTTTCGCGGTTTTTGGTTGCGGCGCACAAATTTAGCCGCCGTCATAGCGCTGTCTCTGGCTTGCGGTTTGCATACTGCATTCGATATAGGCGGGAGGGTGGTCGCCGCGGGACTGGGACCCGGGCTGACTTCTCTTTGAATAGGGCCGGCGCGACGCAGTCTGCGTTCGGTCAAAGCATAGCCCGAGGGACCCATGCGTGGCGCACTCGGCGGTCCGCGCGTGCTGTTGCGCCGGCTTCGCGAAGTGATGGCGGAGCCGGTCAGCGCGCAGGAACGCCTTGACAAGATCGTGGTGCTGATCGCCGCCAACATGGTTGCGGAGGTCTGCTCCGTCTATGTGCTGCGCGTCGATTCCACGCTGGAGCTCTACGCCACCGAAGGCCTGAAGCGCGACGCCGTGCACCAGACGGTGCTGCGCTCGGACGAGGGCCTGGTCGGCCTGGTCTCGAGCCAGGCCAGCGCCATCAATCTGTCGAACGCGCAAGCGCATCCGGCCTTCTCCTTCCGGCCGGAGACCGGCGAAGAAATCTATCACTCCTTCCTCGGCGTGCCGGTGCTGCGCGCCGGCAATACGCTCGGCGTGCTGGTGGTGCAGAACCGGGCGCGGCGCACCTATTCGGAAGAAGAAGTCGAAGCGCTGCAGACCACCGCCATGGTGCTGGCCGAGATGATCGCCTCCGGCGAGCTCTCGGCGATGGCTCTGCCCGGCGCCGAGCCGGCGGCGCGGCGCACGGTCCACGTCAAAGGCTCTGCCTTGAGCGACGGCATCGCGCTGGGACACGTCGTGCTGCACGAGCCGCGCGTCGTCGTCACTAATTTCATCGCCGACGACATCCCAAAGGAATTGAAGCATCTCCAAGCAGCAGTCGAGACGCTGCGCGCCAATCTCGACGAGTTGCTCGAACACGGCGACGTGGTCGAAGGCGGTGAGCACCGCGACATTCTCGAAGCCTATCGCATGTTCGCCTATGACCGCGGCTGGGTGCACAAGCTCGAAGAAGCAGTGATGACCGGGCTGACCGCCGAGGCCGCCGTCGAGCGCGTGCAGTCCGACACCCGCGCCCGCATGCTGCGGCAGACCGATCCGTTCCTGCGCGAGCGCCTGCACGACCTCGACGATCTCGCCAATCGGCTGATGCGCCAGCTCACCGGCCGCGATCACGCGCCGTCGCGCGAAAGCCTGCCGGAGAACGCGATCCTGGTCGCCCGCTCCATGGGCCCGGCGGCGCTGCTCGACTACGACAGGAAGCGGCTGCGCGGCCTGGTGCTGGAGGAAGGCGGGCCGCACTCCCACGTCGCGATCGTCGCCCGCGCGCTCGGCATCCCGGCAGTCGGCGATGTCGATAACGCCACCGGCATTGTCGATCCGGGCGACGCCATCATCGTCGATGGCTCGGCCGGCGACCTGCATGTGCGGCCGCTGCCGGACATGGAGGCGGCCTATGCCGAACGGGTGCGGCTCGGCGCGCGGCGCCAGCAGCAATATCTCGCGCTGCGCGACAAGCCGTGCGTCACCAAGGACGGCCAACAGTTTACCCTGATGCTCAATGCCGGACTGAGCGTCGACCTGCCGCATATCGCCGACACCGGCGCCGCCGGCATCGGCCTGTTCCGTACCGAGCTGCAATTCATGGTGGCGCCGAATTTTCCGCGCACCAGCGAGCAGTACACGCTGTATCGCGCCGTGCTCGACGCCGCCGGCGACAAGCCGGTGACGTTCCGCACCCTCGACATCGGCGGCGACAAGGTGCTGCCCTATATGCGCAACGTCGAGGAAGAAAACCCGGCGCTGGGCTGGCGCGCCATCCGGCTCGGGCTCGACCGGCCGGGGCTGCTGCGCACGCAATTGCGCGCGCTCTTACGCGCCGCCGGCAGCCGCGCGCTGAAAATCATGTTCCCGATGATCGCCACCGTCGATGAATTCGACCAGGCCAAGGAACTGGTCGAGCGCGAGCTCACCCATCTGCGCCGTCACGGCCATAAGCTGCCCGACGAAGTCGAGGTCGGCAGCATGGTCGAGGTGCCGTCGCTGCTCTATCAGCTCGACGAATTGCTCGAACGGGTCGACTTCCTCTCGGTCGGCTCGAACGATTTGGTGCAGTTCCTTTACGCTGTCGACCGCGGCAATCCGCGGGTTTCCGGCCGGTTCGATGCATTGTCAGCGCCGGTGCTGCGCGCGCTCAGGGACATCGCCGACAAATGCCACGAACACAAAAAGCCGGTGACGCTCTGCGGCGAGCTGGCCTCGCAGCCGATCGGTGCGCTGGCGCTGGCGGCCATCGGCTATCGCTCGCTGTCGCTGACGCCGTCGGCGGTGGGCCCGGTCAAGGCGATGCTGCTCGACCTTGACTGCCGCAAGGCGGCGGCGTTTCTTCGGCCGCTCATCGACAAGCCCAATGTCGGCGCACCAATCCGCGAGCAGCTGAAAGCTTTCGCTGCCCGCGAAGCGCTGCAGATTTAGAGCATGATCCCGAAAAGTGGAAACCGGTTTTCGGATAAGATCATGCTCCAACAAAAATCCTAAGATGCTGCCCGACCAGAAACTCACGGCCCTCGTCACCCGCCATGCCGCGCTCGAACGCGACCTCTCGGCGCCGCTGCCGGCGGAGACCTATGTGAAGCTGTCGCGGGAGTTCGCCGAGCTTGCCCCGGTGGTCGAGGCGGTGAAGGCCTATCGCGAGGCGCAGCGCGAGCTCGACGGGCTGGCAAGCCTGATCGAGGATCCGTCGACCGACGCCGAGATGCGCTCCATCGCCGAACAGGAGCGGCCCGAGCTCGAAGCGCGGCGCACCGCGCTGGAGGAGGAACTGCGCATCGCGCTCATTCCCAAAGATGCGATGGACGAGCGCAACGTCATTCTCGAAATCCGCGCCGGCACCGGCGGCGACGAGGCGGCGCTGTTTGCCGGCAATCTGTTCCGCATGTATGAGCGCTACGCCACCAGCCAAGGCTGGAAAGTCGAGATCGTCACCGCGAGCGAAGGCTCGATGGGCGGCTATAAGGAAATCATCGCCGAGATCCGTGGCCGCGGTGCCTTCGCCAAGCTCAAATTTGAATCCGGCGTGCACCGGGTGCAGCGTGTGCCCGACACGGAAGCCTCCGGCCGCATTCACACCTCGGCCGCGACCGTCGCCGTGTTGCCCGAGGCGGAAGACCTCGACATCGCCATCAACGACGCCGATCTCAAGATCGACACGCTGCGTTCGAGCGGCGCCGGCGGCCAGCACGTCAACAAGACCGAGTCTGCGGTGCGGGTGACGCATATGCCGTCGGGCATCGTGGTGACGATGCAGGAGGACCGCTCGCAGCATCGCAACCGCGCCAAGGCCATGGCCGTGCTGCGGACACGGCTCTACGATTTCGAACGGCAGAAACAGGACGCCGCGCGCGCCGCCGAACGCCGCGGCCAGGTCGGTACCGGCGACCGCTCCGAGCGCATCCGCACCTACAATTATCCGCAAGCCCGGGTGTCGGACCACCGCATCAATCTCACGCTCTACAAGTTGCCGCAGATTCTCGAAGGCGAAGCGCTGGGCGAGATCATTGACGCCCTTGTCGCCGAGAACCAGGCGGCGTTGCTTGCGGCCGAGGATGTGAATTGATGCCACACGTCGATGCCGCTGCCGCTCTTGCAAAACCTGACGGCGCGAATATGCGTACTGTTGCCGAGATGCGCCGCGCGCTGGCGGCGAGATTTCGTGCCGGCGGACTCGACACGCCCGACCTCGACGCCCGCATCCTTGTCGGCCACGCGCTTGGCCTCGATCATGGAGCGCTTGCTACGGCAGCCACGCGCGAGCTCGGCGCAGATGAGGAAAGTGCCATCGCCGCTTTGGCGAACCGCCGCCTTAGCGGCGAACCGGTCGCGCGTATTCTCGGCTACAAGGAATTCTGGAGCTTGCCGCTGCGCGTCGATGCCGCGACGCTGGTGCCGAGGCCGGAGACGGAAACTGTCGTCGAGGCGGCACTCGCGGCGCTCGACGCCGGCGGCCCGCGCGCGCGAAAACTGCGCATCGCCGACCTCGGCACCGGCAGCGGCGCGCTCATTCTGGCATTGCTGTCCGAACTGCCGAACGCCTTCGGCATTGGCACCGACATGAGTTGTCAGGCGCTTGTGGTGGCGCGTGACAACGCCCGCCGTCTCGCCCAGACACGGGCAACGTTCATCGCCTGCGACATGGCCGCGGCCCTGCGTGGACCGTTCGATGCGATCGTGTCCAATCCGCCTTACATCGCCTCTGGCGACATCGCCACGCTCGCCCCGGACGTGCGCGATTTCGATCCGCATCTCGCGCTCGACGGCGGAACCGATGGGCTCGACTTCTATCGCGCCATCGCCGCGGCGGTGCCCGCCCTGCTGGCGCCCGGCGGGGTTTTGGTCGTCGAGCTTGGCGTCGGCCATGCGGAACCGGTGGCTCGTTTATTTGCAGCGGCGGGGCTTGCGCCGGCACCGCCGCACCCCGACCTTAACGGTACGCCACGCGCCCTCGTTGCAAGAAAACGGGCATGAGCGCGAAGCATTGGACCCCGGCAAAAACCACTTGGGGCCCCGGCAAAAAAGCACTTGGAATATCGGCCGGAACCGACTAGCTTGCGGCCACGGAATCGGCCCGAAATGATGGTGCCGCGCCGCCTCGAATGCCCGGAGCAGGCTTTTAAGAGTTCGGCTCCCAGAGGTTGGCAGCGCAGGCCCAGCAAAGAGCGAAAGCCGGAAAGCGAAAGCTGGAACAGACGGCAGACGGGATCGCCACCATTCATACCGAGACGTTCATCGGTTGGCGCGCATTTGTATGGAACAGTCGCGCGCACAACGGGGGTTTGCAACACCGCGGTCAAGCCGAGGGTGAGGGCAGCAATTGCTGAGGATACGTTGAGGGTTAAGTGAATGCATTTGCCGGCGGTTTACTGCTGTGAGCCGGCGGCATGAGTGACACATGGTGAGAACGGTAAGCTCGAGAGCAGTAAGCGTATGAAAAGAAACGGCGGCATCAGCGCCGCCGCAAACGGGGGTTGGCGGAACAGCAAGTCATGAGAAACGGTCAGAACAAGCGCATGCGGGGTCGCAACCGCGGTAAAGGCGGTGGCGGTCATCATCATCACCATCACCAAAATCCATTGTCGCGCATGTACGAGTCCAACGGACCGGACCTGAAGATCAGGGGCAATGCGTCTCACATTGCCGAGAAATACCTTCAGCTGGCCCGCGACGCGCAAAGCTCAGGCGATCCGATTGCGGCCGAAAACTACTACCAGCACGCCGAGCATTATTTCCGCCTGATCGCCGCCGCGCAGGAACACTTGAGGCAGACCCAGCCTTCGTTCTACCAGCAGCAACCCCAGCAAGGCGGCAATGACTCCGACGACTCGTTTGACGACGGCGATGACCAGCCACCCATGAGCGGCGAGCCGTTCGCGCCACAGCAGCAGCCATACTATCAGCGCGAGCAACAGCCGCCGCAGCAGCACCAACAGCCTCACCATCAGCAGCCGCAGCACCATCAACAGCCGCAGCAATATCAACAGCCGCAGCAGCACTACCAGCCGCGGCACCAAAACTTCCAGCCGACCCATGACGAAGACGTCGAACGGCTGCCGTCCTTCATCACCGGCGGCCAGCCGCAGCCGTCGCCGCAACAGGGGCAAGGGCCCCAAGGGCCCCAAGGGCCCAATGGGCCGAACGGTCCGAATGGGCAGAACAATCAACCCGGCCAGAACGGCTACGACGGTTCGCCGGATCGTTTCCCGCTGCATCGCCGGCGCCGGCGTCATCGCGGGCCGCGCGACCATTCCATGTCCAATGAGGGCGACGCACCGATGCCGCCCGGCGGACCTCAGAGCGAAGATTGATCGGATACCCGGCCTTGCGCCGGGCATCCCGTTTAAAATTCACGTTGATCAAAAAAGGCGAATGCGGGCGGCCCCAGGCTGCCCGGCTTTTATTGCCCGCGCGGCGCCTTGGCCAGCCGCACCAGGAACCAGATCGGCAGCACGATCACGGCGCCGAGCAGGAAATACTGCCAGAGCCAGCGCACCGCATCAAAACCCATATTCCAGATGTGCACGATCAGGCGGCGAACCGAGTCGATGATGTTCCACGGATCGAGGCCAATCGCCGCCAGGATGACGCCGACCAGGATCGACAGCAGGATCAGCCGGCCGACCACAGCCAGCGGCCGGCCGCCAAAGAAGCGGTGAACGTAGTCGTGGGGTTTCTGCGATTCCAGGGATTGTTGGCTCATCGAAATCTCCCGTTTGCGTCAATTAGGAACTTATCCGGTCCCACGCAAGCCGCCCACCCAAACCGCCTACCAGTGACATTGCCTCGCCTTCGCAAGTGGCGCTAAGTTGCCCCCGCCCCAAAGCTATTTTGGGCATTCCGAGGATATTCCATGGCCACTGTCGAGGATCGCGCGCTCGCGTCGAAGACGAACCTCAACGACGATATCGGCGAGGAGACGCGGCTTCGCCTGTATCGCGTCCAGGTCGAGATCCGCGAGGCCGAGCAGCGCGCGTTCGATCTGTTCCTGCAAAACCTGGTCAAGGGCACGAGCCACCTGTCGCTCGGCCAGGAAGCGGTCGCGGCCGGCTTTGCCGTCGCCATGAAGCCCGGCGATCTGTCGTTCTGCACCTATCGCGGCCACGCCCACACGCTGGCGCGCGGCGTGCCGATCGAGAAGGTTTTGGGCGAGCTGATGCAGCGCGACAACGGGCTGATGCGCGGCAAAGGCGGCTCGATGCATTTGACCTCGACCGATCACGGCGTCATGGGCTCCTACGCCATCATCGGCGCGCACCTGCCGATCGCCTGCGGCGCCGCCTGGCGCGCTCAGTACAAAGGCGCCAAGGATGTCTCCGTGTGCTTCTTCGGAGACGGCACTACCAATATCGGCGCGTTCCACGAAGCGCTGAATTTCGCCGCAGTGTGGAAGCTGCCGGTGATCTTCGTCTGCGAGAACAATCTGTACATGGAATACACGCCGATCGGCGACGTCACCGCCGTGCAGCACCCGGCCGCCGACCGCGCCTCGGCCTATGGGCTGCCGCGCATCGTCGTCGATGGCAACGACGCCGACGAGGTTTTTCGCGCCGCCAAAGCGGCGTACGAAAAAGCGCGCGCCGGCGACGGCCCGTCGCTGATCGAGTGCATGACCTATCGGCACAGCGGCCATTCGCGCGCCGACCCGGCCAAATATCGCCCCGAGGGCGAACTGGAAAAATGGAAGGAGCGCGATCCGATCAAAATCTATCGCGAGCGGCTCAAGCAATTCGGCATCGCCGACAGCGTCATCGCCGGCATCGACGCCAACGTGAAGCAACAAGTCGACGACGCGACCGAAAAGTGCAAGGCGGCGCCGATGCCGCCGCTCGATATCCTCACCACCGACGTCTATGCCGATGGAGGCTGGGCATGGCGGAACTGACCTATCGCGACGCCGTGGCCCGCGGCATCGCCCAGGAAATGACGCGCGATCCGGACGTCGTCTTCTTGGGTGAAGATGTCGGCAAGGCCGGTGGCGTGTTCAAGGCGACGGTCGGGCTGTTCGAGCAATTCGGCCCGCTGCGGGTACGCGACACGCCGATCTCCGAACAGGCGATCCTCGGCGCCGCCATGGGCGCGGCGATGACCGGGCTCAAACCGATCGCCGAGATCATGTTCTCGGATTTTTTCGCGGTGTGCTTCGACTATATCGCCAACGAATTCGCCAAGAGCCGTTACATGTCGAACGGCCAGGTCAAATGCCCGCTGGTGGTGCGCACCGGCAACGGCGCCGGCTCCCGCTTCGGCGCCCAGCATTCGCAGAGCGTCGAGAACTGGTGCATGATGATTCCCGGCCTGAAGGTCGTGGCGCCGTCGAGCCCGCGCGATGTCATCGGCTTGATGGCGGCGGCGGTGCGCGATCCCGATCCAGTGATCTTCTTCGAGCATAAATCGCTCTATGCGACCAAGGGCGAAGTGCCCGATGGCGAGATCGTCGATACGCTCGGCACGGCGAAGATCGTGCGGCCCGGCAAGGACGCCACCATTCTGGCGCTGGCCTTGATGGTGCCGCGCGCGCTGGCGGCGGCGGATAGACTGAAAACCGAACACGGCATCGACTGTGAAGTCGTCGACGTGCGCTCGCTGGTGCCGCTCGACACCCAGACCATTCTCGGCTCGGTGGCGCGCACCCATCACCTGTTCACCGTGGAGGAAAATCCGCGGTTGTGCGGCTGGGGTGCCGAAATCGTCTCGATCGTCGCCGACGAGGCGTTCTACGAGCTCGACGGACCGCCGGTGCGGATCACGACGCCACACATCCCGCTGCCGGCCGCAGATATTCTCGAAGACATCGCGCTGCCGACCGCCGATCGCATCGCCGATCGGGTGCGGCGCTCGCTTTCATCATAGCCGCCCGATAGGTGCATCATGGCCATGTACGACAATCTTCTCGCCAATGTTCCGACCGACCTGTGGATCGGCGGCAAATGGCGCAAATCTTCCGACGGCGGCCGCTTCGACGTGATCGATCCGGCGACCGAGAACAAGGTCGCTTCGGTGGCCAGCGCGACGGTCGAAGACGCCAAAGCCGCGGTCGATGCGGCGAGCGCCGCGTTCCCGGGCTGGGCCGCCAAGAAACCGCGCGAGCGCGCCGAGATATTGCGCAAAGCTTACGACCTCATCATGCGCGATGCCGAACGGCTGGCGAAGCTGATCACCATAGAGAACGGCAAGGCGTTGTCGGACTCACGCGGCGAAGTCGCTTATGCCGCCGAATTCTTCCGCTGGTACGCCGAAGAGGCCGTGCGCAATAACGGCCAAAACTCCCGCGCCCCCTCCTCCGGCGCCCGCATCTTCGTCCAGCACAAGCCGGCCGGCATCGCGGTGCTGGTGACGCCGTGGAATTTCCCGGCCGCCATGGCGACGCGCAAGATCGGCCCGGCGCTCGCCGCCGGCTGCCCGGTCGTGCTCAAGCCCGC
>JBAUYI010000103.1:0-6168 GCA_049584715.1 Xanthobacteraceae bacterium | reverse complement strand
CGCCAGGATGACGCGTGGCGTCACCCGCTGAGACGTGAACTCCCGACGTGGCAGTCATCGCCGAGCTGAAGCCGTGGATGAATCCGCGGATCGCAGCCTGACGACTATTCGCGCTGTTGTGACACACCCCCGTTTGGCGTTTTCACGGGAACAAATCTGTCTAACGAATTTCGTTCCAACGATCCCGAGGCCGCGCGTCGGATAAATCAGTCAGCAAGGCTGACGCGTGGAACTTTCTTCGCAATGATCTGCCGCGATTGCGCCGTGCACAAGGCCGCGTTGCGAGCGCACGTTGCGGAAAATTTTGTGCGCGACGCGGATCACAGAATGAAACCGATCAATCGCGTGCAAATGGAGAAGCATAATTTTCCCATTGGTGGGCACATATCTCGATTGCGAAATTGGGATGGCTCGGTGCGGAAGCAACCGATACACCTATCCGAAAACCGTTTGCCATCCCTGGATCAAGTCCGAGAGCAGGTTTTTCTGGATCATGCTCTAAGACGCGGCTTTCAGCGCGCGTGCTCCCACAGCTGCTCCATCCGATGCCGGAACGCCTTGGGTTTTTCGGCAAACAGCCGCATCGCGATGCGCGCCGCGCGTTGCGCGAGCTCGGTCGTGCGTTCGGTGCAGGCCGGCGTCAGGCGCGAGCGCCAATGCGCCAGCGGCTGGTGCGGTCCGGTGAGCCGCTTGAGCACTTCGAGGTCCTGGCAGCGGCCGAGCCGGTCGCGCAGCCGTTCGGCTTCGTCGGTCCACATCCGGCCGAAGCGCGGCCACAGCGGCTCGATCAATTCCATCTGGTAGCGCAGGTCGACGACGCGCTGGCGCAATTCGTGCAGATCTTCGGCGCTCGCCAGCGACCAGTCGCCGGGAATGCGCTTGCGCGCGCTGCGATAGCTGATGGTCAATTGTCCGGCGATCGAGGAGAAGTCGAACGGATCGAGCGGCCATTGCTCGATCGCCGCCGCTGCGGCATCGAGCCAAGCGACGATAGCGTCACGCAGCGCCGGCGTCAGCCCGGCCTCTTCCTCGCTGCCGCGCAGCGCCTCGATGCGGCCGCGGATGGTTGAGGCGGTGCGCTCCGACAGCACCACGCCCTTGTCGAGGAGGTCGTCGAAGGCATTGAGCGCCGCCTGGCTGTCGCGGGCGTGCGCCAGCGAGCGGGCGTGGTCGCGCGCGTCGTGGCGCCAGCGCGGCGCGTCGGCGATGAACGGCGCCAAAAGCCGCATCAAGGCACGCCATTCCTTCATGGCGCGGCGGAAATCATGCACCGCGTCCTGGCTCGAGCGCTCCGGATCGAGCAACGCCGAGCGAGCCCCCAACAGGATATGGCCGGCGATGGCGCGCACCGCCGGTCCAATCGCCGCACGGGGCTGCAAGGCAGGTTTGTCGGCCATTTCCGCGTCTATGGGGGCGTGCATCACGATTTAAGGGCTTTCACCGCCCAGTATGGCGAAATATCGGGCCCGGCGCACTTCCCTTATCGGGGGGCGCTTGCTACATCACCGTCACACAAAATCGCCTCCTTGGCGCGGGGTGGAGCAGCCCGGTAGCTCGTCAGGCTCATAACCTGAAGGTCGTAGGTTCAAATCCTACCCCCGCAACCAATTTTCCGCCGTCAAGAGCTACGCCTGTGCCATTGCGCGGCGTTCGATTTTGCCCCTCGAAAGCGCCCTGGGCTGGTGTATTTTCCGGAAGCGAAGGGGGATTGGCCATGCGACGGCCCAGGCAAGCCATCATTATTGCTGTTGCCGCCGCTCTCGCGGCGTTGCCGTGGCTTGCAGCCGGCGGCGGGGCTTCCGTGGCGCAGAGCCTTCCGGCAGCGGGCCGTTATCAGTGCGCCGGCGCCAGCGGCGCGATGGCCGAGCTGGGTTTCACCGTCGGCCCCGGCAACATTTACACCACGGTGAAAGGGTTTCGCGGCACCATGTCGGTCCATCCCGGCACCGGCAACGTGCTATTCCACGTCGCGCCGCCGCTAGCCTCCTACCAGGGCCGTTACAGCCCGGGGCCGCCGCCGCAAGTCGCGTTGTTGACCGTGACCGGCGGCGCCAGCAGCGAGGCCGGGATCGTTTGTCAGCTGCGCTGATGCGGGTGTGTCGAGACCGCGTCTACAGCGTCACCGGAAAGAAGTGGTTGATCGCTGCCAGCACGACGAGGAGCGTGAGCCCCAGGCTCAGGCTCCAGACGATCAGCTTTTTCTCGACCGGCAACAGCGGCTCGACGGGGGCGGTGCGCAGTTCCTCGCGCAGGTCGGATTGGGTGTATTGCGACATGATGAGCTCCTGATAGTCGTACATTTTTCCAGCCGTGTATTTTTCCAAGCGTTGCGTTTCAGCTGGCCAGCGGCGGCGTGATGCCGTGGAAGAAGATCCACGAGATCAACAGGCCGACCCAGACCACGAAGCCGAATAGGCTGACCACATAGACCGCGGCGAGCTTGCCGAATCCCTCCCGCCATAGCGCGCGGAAGTTCGACAGCACGCCGATCGAGAAGAAGGCCAGGATGAAGAAGATGACGCGGAAGGTGTTGGCTTCGCCGATCGCGGCGGGGACGTTCTTGGCGACGTCGGCCGGCGTGCCGAGCGCCAGATAGAGCCCGACGATGAACGTCACCACGAAGCCGATGATGAATTTGGGAAAGCGCTGCCAGATTTCCCGCAGCTTGGCCTTGTTAGAGTCGGGCATGACATTGATGTGGTTGGTCCAGATATAGCCGAGCACAAAAGCCCAGATGCCGATGAAGATGTCGATGAACACCTTGACGGTCGCAGCTGTGCCGAGAATCCAGCCCGGCTGGTAGTGCACGCCCTCGGCGGCGTTCTTGGCGAGGATCAAGGACTCGGTGATGCCGCCGGCCGCCACCGCGGCGCCGTCGGTCTTCACCGCCAGCCCCATCCAGGCGCCGGCGACCAGCGGCTCATGGGAGAGCCAGGTCTGCGCCACGAACGGCAGGATCAGCACCTCGACGACGGCGAACACCACGACCAGCGACGACACCAGCACCGGCACGACCGGCCGCGATCTGATAGCGCCGCCGGTGGCGATCGCCGCCGAGACGCCGCAGATCGAGATGCCCGAGGCCAGCGGTGCCGCCCATTCGCGCGAGAAGCCGAACCACTTGCGGGCGATGAAATACACCACCGCCCAGTAGATCAGATAGGCTTCGACGATGGCCGCGACCCCGCGCAGGATCAGCGAAGAGGCGAGACTGAGCTTGCCCGCCGCGGTGACGGCAAAGAAGCCGCCGAGAATGACGATGGCGACTTTGATGTAGAGCTCCGGCCGCACCGCGTCCTTGATCGCATCGGCGAAGCGCGGCAGGAAATTGGCGATGATGAGGCCGGAGATCAGCGCGAAGATATAGGCGCCCTCATTGGTCAGCTTCAGCGACCAGGAGATGCCGAATTTCTGCTGCTCGGCCGGCGTCACCGCGGCGAAATGCGCGTAATTGCCGACGATCCAACTCGCATAGGCGATCCAGAACACCGCGGTGAAAGCGAGGGCAAAGCGCTTCACGTCGCTTTTGAGCGCCGCGGCGCCGGCGGTGAGCACCAAAGTGAGCGCGACATAAGTCGTAATGAGCGCGCCGATGCCGCCAAGCGCGGCATAGCCTTTCGACGCCGGCCCCAGCGCCAGGCCGAGATTGCTCCACACCGACGTCGACACCACCCAGCCGATCAGATCGACATGGACCAGCGCGGTGAGGCTGAGGACGAAAATGAAAAGCCCGAGGATGACGGCGAGCCAATCCTCGTTGAGCAGAGCGGTGGATTCGGTCGTGCTGGGTACGCGAAAGTCGGTGACGTATTGGCGTTGAACATGGGCGTTGGACATGTCGATCCTCATCGCCGGCTGTTGTCGCCGGCGTTCCTTGCGGAAATTTCAATGGACGAATGTGATCGGCGGCGAGCCGTCAATCGCGACGCGGAATCTCAAGCGTCATCGGTCCATCTCCATGGTTGAGGAGCCCACGAAGACACTTCGTGGCGCTTTAGCGTTTTTTCGCGGCGCAAGCTGCCAGTTTCTTGTTATTAAGATTTGCAAAACCCGCGATCCGATCAAACAAGACCGGATGATTGATTTCGCCACGGCGCGGCGAATAGTCAATGCAGCAAACAAAAATAAGAGAATTTTGTTTGAGCGCCGAAGACTTAAGCGAATGAATTCGCTTCACGCCGCCCACGTAGGAAAAGAATGTTTTGGCTCGTGTTCTGGGGCCGAACCCGTTAATTCGGCTCCGGAACGACGGTGCGGCGTCGATTGCTGGCGGTCCGCTTTTGCATTAGAATTTTCAACTGGAAAAAGCGAGCTGCGCCGAACAATGAGACTGTGAGATGGCCGAGAACCCGAAATATGATCTTCTGCTGCGCGGCGGCCGCGTCATTTGCCCGGCGTCGGGGATCGACGGCATCCGCGACGTCGCCATGCGCGGCGGCCGCATTGCCGCAGTCGAAAAGACCATCCTGCCGTCGAGCGCCACCGAGGCGATCGACGTTTCAGGCAAGCTGGTGCTGCCGGGCCTGATCGATACCCACGCCCACGTCTATCAATATGTCACCGGGCGCTTCGGCTTGAACCCGGACATGGTCGGCGTGCGCTCGGGCGTCACCACGGTGATCGACCAGGGCGGCCCGTCCTGCATGACGCTGCCGGGCTTCCGGCATTTCATCGTCGAGCCCTCAGCGACGCAGGTCTTTGCCTTCCTGTCGGCCTATCTGGTCGGCGGGCTGGAGGGCCACTACTACCCCAATCTCTACAGCCCGGCCGGCGTCGATATCGATGCCACCGTGACGGCGGCCAACGCCAACAAGGACATCGTGCGCGGCATCAAGGGCCACGCCGAGATCGGCGGCTTCGCGCGCTGGGGCATCAAGGTTCTGGAAATGTCGGCCGAGATCGGCCGCCGCACCGAGCTGCCGCTTTACGTGCATTTCGGCACGCTGTGGGGCCTGCCCGACAACGGCGCCAACGGCGAGGACGCCGACACGATTTTGGAACGGGTGATCCCGAAATTGCGGCCCGGCGA
Organism: Xanthobacteraceae bacterium; assembly: GCA_049584715.1. GTDB lineage: Bacteria > Pseudomonadota > Alphaproteobacteria > Rhizobiales > Xanthobacteraceae > BOG-931. Next base: position 1,139 of record JBAUYI010000103.1, on the reverse strand, counting down.
CGTTTTGGCCCATCCGTTCACGCGCCATCCCGGCGGCTTCGTCAACCGGCAGGGCGAGGTGCACAGCGTCATCCGTGCCGCCATCGACGCCGGGCTGAAGGTCGACGTCGGCCACGGCAGTCATTTCTCCTACCGCATCGCGCGGCACGCGCTCGCCGCCGGCATCATGCCGCATACGCTGGGCGCCGACATGCACGGCTACAACACCGAAGTGCCGCCGCCGCCCGGCACCCCGGCCCAGCATGATGACGACGAGAACCATCCGTTCCGCGGTCAAGCGAAGTTCAGCCTGACGCAGGCCATGAGCTCGATGCTGGCGCTCGGCATCGCGCTCGAAGACGTGGTGCCGATGGTGACCACCCATCCGGCGCAGATGCTCGGCATGAGCGATCGCCTTGGCGCGCTGACGCCCGGCTATGCCGCCGACGTCTCGGTTCTCTACGACGATCGCGGCCGCTTCATCCTGCGCGACAACGAGGACACTAAAGTCGTCGCCGAGCGGCTGTTGCGTCCGGCATTTTGCCTGCGCGCCGGCCAGCGCTTCGACGCCGACTCGCCGATCCTGCCGCAGGTCATCGCGGCATGACCATCGACCTCGCAGCCACCATCGACGACTTCTGGATCGCCCGCATGCGCGGCGAGTTTTTCCCGCAAGCCTATTTCGACCGGCTGACGATGGACGAAGCCTACCGCATCCAGCTGGCGCTGATCGACCGTCGGGTGGCCGCCGGCGAGCACCATATCGGCTGGAAGGTCGGCCTGACCGCGAAGGCGATCCAGGAGCAGTTCAGTTTTCACGAGCCGTTATTCGCCTGCATCCTGGAAACGCGGCCGACCGGTCATGTGTTCGGCGCGACCGAGTTGATCCATCCCGGCTTCGAGACCGAGCTGTGCGTGCGCCTTGGCCGGGGCCTCGCAGGCAAGGTCACCTCCGAACAAGTCCGCGCCGCGGTCGATGTGATCCATCCGTCATTCGAGATCATCGAAACGCGTGGCGACCCTGTGCACCAGATGGAGCTGGTCGTGGCCGACAACGGGCAGCAACGCTCTGTCGTCATCGGCGCTCCTGTGCAGCTGCCGCCAAATATGGACCTGGCCCAGGTTACCGCGCGCGTTCAGCTCAACGGCCAGGATGTGGC
>JBAUYI010000102.1:0-26798 GCA_049584715.1 Xanthobacteraceae bacterium | reverse complement strand
GGCTGGTGCCGGTCGACAAGAAACAGCTCGGCCGCGAAATGGCGATCCCGGCTGATCGCTCAGGCGGCGCCGTCGATGGCGATCTGGTCGCTGTCGAGGTGGCGCGCAATGGCCGACTCGGTCTGCCAATGGGCTCGGTCGTTGAACGACTGGGCTCGATCAAGAGCGAACGCGCCATCAGCCTGATCGCGATTCACTCCCACGACATCCCGCACGTTTTTCCCCGCGCGCTGCTGGATGAAGCGGACGCCGCTCAGCCGGCAACGCTGGCGGGCCGTGAAGACTGGCGGCAGGTGCCGTTCGTCACCATCGATCCGCCCGACGCCAAGGATCACGACGACGCCGTGCACGCGGTACCCGATCCCGATCCGCGCAATGCCGGTGGCCATCTGGTCTCGGTCGCCATTGCCGACGTGGCGCATTACATCCGGCCCGGTTCGGCGCTGGATCGCGAGGCGCTCCGCCGCGGCAATTCGGTTTATTTTCCCGACAGAGTCGTGCCGATGCTGCCGGAGCGCATTTCCAACGACCTTTGCTCGCTGCGGCCCAACGAGGACCGCCCTGCCCTCGCCGTGCGCATGGTGATCGGCGCCGACGGCCGCAAGCGCTCGCATACCTATCATCGCGTAATGATGCGCTCGGCAGCGAAACTCAGTTACGAACAGGCGCAGTTTGCCGTCTCCGGCCGCGCCGACGAGGCCGCCGAGCCTTTCGTAAAACCCGTTCTGCAACCGCTCTACGCCGCCTACGAGACGGTGCGCCGCGCCCGCGACGAGCGCAGTCCCCTCGATCTCGACGTGCCCGAGCGCAAAATTTTGCTCAAGGCGGACGGTTCGGTCGATCGCGTCATCGTGCCGCCGCGGCTGGAATCGCACCGGCTGATCGAAGAGTTCATGATTTTGGCCAATGTCGCCGCCGCGGAAAGCTGCGAAAGAGCGCGCGTCCCGCTGATCTATCGCGTCCACGACGAGCCGTCCCAGGAAAAGCTCAACGCGCTGCGCGAATTTTTGGCGACCATCGACATCGCGCTGCCCAAGGGTGGGGTGCTGAAACCCGACGGCTTCAACCGCATCCTTGCCCAGGTCAAAGGTCGCGAGGTCGAGCGGCTGGTCAACCAGGTCGTGCTGCGCAGCCAGGCGCAGGCCGAATATTCGCCGGAGAACTTTGGCCATTTCGGCCTCAACCTGCGCCGCTACGCCCATTTCACTTCGCCGATCCGCCGCTATGCCGATCTCGTCGTGCACCGCGCCTTGATCCGCGGGCTGAAACTCGGCGGCGACGGGCTACCCGAAGACGTCGATGTACCGGCGCTGGCCGAAGTCGCCGCCAGTATTTCCGCCACCGAACGCCGCGCCATGAAGGCCGAGCGCGAGACCGCCGACCGGTTGATCGCGCATTTTCTGGCCGACAGGATCGGCGCCACCTTCGACGGCCATATTTCCGGCGTCACCCGCGCCGGCCTGTTCGTCGAGCTCGACGACACCGGCGCCGACGGCTTTATCCCGGCGCGCTTCATCGGCGACGAGTATTTTCGTTTTGACGAAGCCGCCCGCGCCTTCATCGGCCATGCCGAAACCCATCGCCTTGGCGATCCGGTCACGGTGGAACTGGTCGAGGCGGCGCCGGTCGCCGGCGCCCTGCGTTTCAAGCTCGTGCGCCATGCGGGCGCGGTCAAGCAAAAGACTGGACATCAGCCGCCTGCCGGGTCGAAGTTCCGCGACCGCCAAAGCCAAAGCCGCAAACACCGCCGCCGGCGCTAGAAACGAGACGGACATATAATGAGTGACACCAGCGGAGATCCGCCCATCGCGGGCGGCATCGCAGCCGACCGGGTCGAGCGGCTGACCAAGACCATCCGCGACCAGACTTTTCCGAACCTGAAACCGCGCGATTCAGCGACGCTGATCCTCATCGATCGCACCGAGAGCGTGCCAAAGGTGTTGCTCGGCCGCCGCCATGAGCGGCACCGTTTCATGCCGGGCAAATTCGTCTTCCCAGGCGGCCGCATCGAGCCGTCGGATCGGCAGATGGCGACGCTCGCCGCTTTGCATGACCGTCACGTCGCCCGCCTCATGACAAAAGTCAGGCATGCCAGCGCCGCCAAAGCCGCGGGCTTCGCGCTGGCCGCGATCCGCGAGACCTATGAGGAGACCGGGCTGATGCTCGGCGTGCCGAGCGTTGGCCCGATCACGACGCCGCCGGGGCCGTGGGAGGCGTTCGCCAAAGCCGGCATCGTTCCCGACCTCAGCGCCATCCATTTCATTGCCCGCGCCATCACGCCACCGAAGCGGCCGCGGCGTTTCGACAGCCGCTTTTTCGCCGCCGATATCGCGGCAATCGCGCAGCGCGCCGACGGCTTCGTCGGCCCCGACAAGGAGCTGGTCGAACTGGTCTGGCTACCGATCACCGAGGCGCGGCGGCTGGACATGCCCGGCATCACCGCGATCGCGCTGGAAGAGCTCCAGGACCGCATGGCGTCGGGCATGAGCTACGACCACCCGGCGCCGCTCTACCGCATGCTGAACAAGCGCTTCGTGCGCGAGGTGCTTTAGGGCTGACGCGTAGCGTCACGATCATTGTCCAATGCCGGAGCACGCGCGGATGAGATGGCCGTGGCTTCCTCTCAGTGGCGGAGACATTGTCGCGATCATTCTGGGCGCCGCTCTCTTAGCCGCACTCTTGCTTGGCCTCTTCAAAACCTCACACTTGGGTCGGCCTACGAACGCCGGTTTTGGGCCCGATTGGGATTGCACAGCTGTTCCGAAGGGCGAGCCTATCTGCATCAAACGACCGCCCAGTTCCCTCAACAAAGCCGGGCCGTCAAATTAGGGCCTCGCCTGCTATCGGACTTTCTTGACATTTAAGGCCCGCCGACTAGGTTGGCGGCCAGCAACGAGGTTTTAGACATGGCCAAAGCCACCACGATCAAGGTCAAGCTGGTTTCGAGCGCCGACACCGGCTTCTATTACGTCACCCGCAAGAACTCGCGCACCATGACCGACAAGCTGGTGATGAAGAAATACGATCCGGTCGCCAAGAAGCACGTCGAGTTTCGCGAATCCAAGATCAAGTAAAACGGACGCGCGTTCGGCGGAACGGGCGCCTGCGGGCGCCCTTTTTGCGTGGGACGGACGAAAAATCGGAATCATTCGAAGGCAAGTCACTCGGCGGCCGGCGCAAGCGAAGCCGCTACGGGTCCAGCCTGAGGCAGTTGGCGCGCACGCTATGCCGGTAGGGCGCGTAGGCCTCGGCGGTCGCGGCATAGAAGTCGCTTCCGGTCGCCAAGGCGGTCACGATCGCCACTTGCGACGCTTCAAAGGCGACGACCTTTTCTGAAATCATCCGCCGCGCTTCAGTGACCGCAAGCGGTCCACCCGATGCCAGCCGCATCATGCGTAACGCCATGACGCGCTGCACATCCGCACTGAAACGCACCGCTTCTAGCCACGTATTGATGACGTCGAACAAGGCGCTCTTCCTTCAACTGCCGCACCCTCCAACACCCGGAAGGGAATCGGGTTCCACAGCTATGCCCCCCACAGTATCGGCCATTTCATTGTATTCATGGTCAATTTTGACCAGTTGAAAGATCGCATTGCGATTACGATGGGTGAGGATCAACGCGAACATCTTGAAAACCAAGAATCCGCAAATCGTCCGTCAAACTGAGAGTGTCACCCTCAAGCTGACGCCCGCCGAGACCGGGAGTGGCTCCGATGTTTGCCGTGATATTCATCCTATGTCTTTTGCCGTAGCCGGCTGGCTGTGTTTGCTGCCTGAAAGCCTCGAATGTTCCCTTGCCGTCTCTATTTAACTTCCCGCCCGGAAAATGGGCTAACCTCGCAATGACAGCGACAGCCAGCGGGGACAGGCGTTTTTGAAGCTTTATCCGAAATACACCACCACGGTAATCGGCGCGTACAGCGTGCCGGATTGGTACGAACCGCTCGACCGGCTGATGTCGGTGGGTCAGCTGTCGATGACGGCGATGAGCGACGCACAATACCGCGCCAGCGAGGCCGCGATCCACGACCAGGAGCGCGCCGGGATCGACGTCATCACCGGCGGCGAAATGCATCGCCGCACCCACAATCGCCATTCGCCGCCCAACGCCATGCTCAATTACTTCTGGCAGAAAATTCCGGCGTTCCAGGGCGCAACGCAGCCGAAGCCGATCACGCCGCACGACCCCAACGTCTTTCATCCGGCGGCGACCTGCCGGGCGCGGATCCAGGATAATATCGATCTCGGCCTGGCGGAAGAATTCAAGACCGTGTCGGCGCTGACCGACAAGCCGATCAAGATCACCATGACCGGGCCGCATATGCTGGCCAAAGTGGCCTATGACGAGCATTACGGCGACGTCGCCACGATGATGAGCGATCTCGGCAAGCTGTTGCGGTACAATTTCAAGATACTGGCCGACGCCGGCTGCAAGCATATCCAGATCGACGAACCGCTTTTTACCATGGCGGACGACGCCGAAGTCGGCGCGGCTGTTGACACAATCAATATGACGATCGAGGGCCTCCCCGGCGACATTCACACGTCAACGCACGTTTGCCAGGGCAACTATGCGGTCGGCAAGGAATATGACGCACAGATCGGCCATCGCTACTTCGACGCCGGCCGCTACAAGGCCGATCTCGTCTGCAAGATCGAAACAACCTCTTATTTGATCGAGCACGATATGACGCACCACTACGAAGGGCTTTTGGGAAATCACCAGCTCGGCGTCGGCGCGGTCGACGTGCAGGACCCCGATGTGGAAAGCGGCGAAACTGTTGCGGCGCGCATTGCAAAATACAAATGGCTCGAGCCGGAACAGACCATCATCACCAGCTCCTGCGGGTTCAATCACCTGCCCCGCAGCGTCGCCGCCGGCAAATTGCGGGCGATGACGGACGCCAAGCGCATTCTCGGCGGCTAGATCGTGACGGATACCCCTACGGCATTCAGTCCCAGCGAAAGTGCCGAGATTCTAGCACTCGCCGAACAGATCGGCCGCATTGGCGTGATCGACTGGCAGGTCGAGGCTGGCACCGTGCGCCTGTCACCGAGCGCGCGAGCGATGTATGGGCTCACGGAATTCGACGGCCGTTATGACAGCTGGATCGCAACCGTTCACCGGGAAGATCAGGTCCGGCTGCGCGCTACGATCCAAAATGCCCTTACGGCAAAACAGCGCGAATTCGAGCTTGATTTTCGCATCGTGCGGCCAAGCGACAAAGAGTTGCGGTGGATTATGGCACGGCGTCTGGTTTTTTACGACGAGGCGGGAAAGCCGGTTCGGGTCGTCGGCGTCAGCATCGACGTCACCGACCAGAAGCGCGCCACCGCGCAATTGCGCGCCTTTACCGAAACGCTGGAAGCGGCCGTCAAGGATCGAACGCGCCAATTGGAGGCCGAGAACGAAGCCCGCCGGAAGGCGGAAGAGCTGCTGCGGCATTCGCAGAAGATGGAGGCGATCGGCCAACTTACCGGCGGCGTGGCGCACGACTTCAACAACATGTTGGCCGTGATCATCAGCGGCGCGAATCTGATCGAGCGCCGTCTTGCCAAGGGTGAAGACGTCAAACGGCTCATCGACGGTATTTCTGACGCGGCCTATCGTGCCGCCGAACTGACCCATCGCTTGCTGGCATTCTCGCGGCAGTTGCCGTTGGCGCCCAAAGTGATTGACGCCAATCAGATGGTCAAATCCATCTCCGAGCTGTTACGGCAGACCCTTGGCGAAGCGACGGTGCTGGAAACGGTGCTTGCCGGCGGGCTTTGGCGAACCCATGCCGACGCGGGTCAACTCGAAAACGCCATATTGAACCTCGCGATCAACGCACGAGATGCCATGCCCGATGGCGGCAGGGTGACGATCGAGACCCTCAATTGCCATCTCGATGCCGACTATGTCGGCAATTACCCCGATTTGATCGCCGGCCAATACGTCATGATCGCGGTGTCCGACGAGGGCGCGGGCATGTCGCCGGAGACCATGGAAAGAGCCATCGACCCATTTTTTACGACCAAAGAGGTCGGCAAAGGCACCGGTCTCGGGCTGAGCCAAGTGTACGGCTTCGTCAAGCAATCGAAGGGGCATCTGAAACTGTATTCGGAAATCGGCCACGGCACGGCTGTCAAGATTTATTTGCCGCGCTATTACGGAACGGAACAACCTGCCGATGCTGCCGCCGTGGTTCGGCAGCCCGAACGCGTCGGCATATGGTCCAAAGCGATCCTGGTCGTGGAAGACGAGGAACGCATAAGACAAGTTACAACCGAAGCCTTGCGCGAACTCGGCTATACCGTCTTTCCCGCAGTGTCCGCCAAAGAGGCGTTGCAAATTCTGGAAAGTCGTCCGGAAATCGGCTTGCTGTTCACCGATATCGTCATGCCGGACATGAATGGCCGCCGTCTCGCGGAAGCGGCCCTCACATCGCGTCCAAACCTCAAAGTACTTTACACAACCGGTTACACGCGCAACGCCGTGCTTCACAACGGCGTGCTTGATCCGGACGTCAATTTCATCGCCAAGCCATTTACCCTCGATCAGCTCAGCCAGAAGATACGCGAAGTGCTGTCCTGAGTTTATTGCCGATTGTGAGCAATTTTGAACAGTCGCGCCGTGACGAAAGACCACGCTTGCTATTCGAAGGAATAGAGCGCCCAGTGAATAAGCCTGCGGGACCATGTCCCGCCGAGAGCTGCCGGCAAAACGGCGACCTACCGAACGCGCCGTTCAATAACAGGCAGCTGCTGCCGTCGGTCGGCACAATCAATCTCGAGCTATTGGATATTTTGGGAGCGAAGCACATGGAAACTTTTTTTATAGTGCTTGCCTTGGCAGCTTTAGCTGGCGTTTGCGTCTTCTTGTTCGTTATTGAACCGCGTCGGAAAATTTACGATTAATGAATGAGCGCTCCACTTAAGCGCCCTCGCTAACCAACCACGCTGCCACTTATATCGATACGGCGGATTACTCCGCAGCCTCGGCGCTAAGCTTGTAGTGGTCGCGAGCGGGGGCGGAGCGACTTTGCTGCGATGCGAGTTGAGTCTCTACGTGACGGAGCCAGCGCACCCGCAAAGCGATGATCCGATCGGTGATCTCGTCGATATGTTCGGCCGTGTATTTTTCCAGTGTTTTTGGAGTTTTCATTTTGAACATAATGGCTTGAACCTGATTGCGACGGCAACAAAACTTGAACCAGCCGGAAAGAAAAGCCCCAGCGGGGAGCTGGGGGGCTTGGGCTGGGGCTTCTGATCTTCGAGACCAAAACTCATCCCGCGACCGTCGATATAACCATCGGCCGTCGAATTTGGTTCCTTCAGTCGCTGAAAAGAAAAGGGCGATCCACAAATGTTGCAAGATGACGAGTTGAATTAAACGTTGCCCCTATTGTGCTCAAAATTCGGATAGCCATATGGTTTACAGGGCAAGCAGGTCTTGCCCGAAAGCTGCCCATAAAATCGAGACCCGCCGAAGTCTTTGTTCTCCCAATTGGCAGCACCGGTGCCGTCGGCAGGCACAATACCTGCAACAACGATTTGGGCTTGGGCAATCGAGCTCGGGTGTGAATTCGCCTGCCGTTCGACCGGTTTGGTCGATGACCTGTTGCGCACTGGAGCACCTCACAATGATCGCTCCTCATTACATCAGTGAAGACAAATCCGACATGCGCGGTATCAAGTCCGGCTGGTACGCGATCGAGGGTGACGGCAACATCTGTTCCGGACCCTTTGCCAGCCGCGAAGAGTGCGTCGAGAGACTTGCTCAGCCGACGAACGGGACGACGGCGTCTCAATTGCAATGAAGGCCGAACTGAAACACTTTCTCTGCCAGCGTCCAACCGGTGCCAAGGGCGGCCGGTTCGGAGAGCAAAACAGGACTGCCCCTTAAAGGATCAAGCGTCATGACAGAACTCAAAGCCCAGACAACGGATGGATTTCGTGAGATCGCCGACAAAGGCATTGCGCAGGCGAAGGTCAGCTTCGACAATGCCAAGGCGGCAACCGACGAAGGAACCGATCTCTTCAAGAATAGCTATGCGACCGCTGCCAAGGGCGCCACGGACTACAATCTCAAGTTCATCGAAATTGCGCGCGCCAATACCAACACCGCCTTCGACTACGCCCATGCCATGCTGGCGGTAAAGTCCGTGCCGGAGTTCTTTGAGCTGTCGACCACCCATGCGCGCAAACATTTCGAGACGATGACGGCGCAGACCCAGGAACTCGCGGCGCTCGCTCAGAAAATGACGACCGATATCGCCGAGCCGCTCAAGGCGGGTGTTACAAAGGCGTTCAACAATCGCACTGCCTGACTTTCTGGCAGAATTGGTAGTCATGGTCGAAAAAGCTTTGGTTGGAAAAGTCATGATTGAAAAAGCCACGCTCGAACAAGTCACGGTCGAACAAGCCGCGGCCGAACAAGCCGCCATTGAGTTCGACTATGACGCCGCGGCGGAGCTGTTCCCCAGTCGCAAGCAGAAATCCAGGCGACGACCAATCGGATACCGACGATTTGGCCACGCGGCGGACGCCATCCGGTTCGCAATCGAAGAGCTGCCGCCTGAGTGTCTCCTGGGAGCTTGTCTCGAAGTCGACGAGGAGAGGTATAACAACCAGGCCATTCGCCGCCTGTACGACAGCATGGACTATCCCTTGCTCCGCGGCGCGCAGGCTTAAGCACGATGCCCACGCGCTCGCTCGGCAGATCCCTTCAGTCATCGCGCGAGCCAAGCCATGACGCTTAGCTTTCCGAACCAAAGCCGCTTTTATGACGCAACGCGTGGCGCGGTGCGGTTTTGGGGGCACGATAGCGCCATGGAGGCTTCGTTTTTCGTCGATGCCGACGCGTTGCGGAGAATCAAACCCGACACGCGGTCCGATGAGATCGGGCTGCTTGGAGCGTTCGATTCGAACCGCAAATTGATCTATGCCACCGCAGCCGAGGTTTATGAGCGCGGCCGTAGAGGATCTTACGACCTGGTTGCCGCCGATTTTCGTATTTAAGGCGGCCGCCATTCATCACCACGATCTCTGCTGAACCACGGCGGCCCCTATCTAATCGGCCGGGGGCTTGTCATGAAAGGTGTTCAATTTTGCACAGACTCACGGCGCCAACGGGCCCCACTTTCCCCGCGATCGATCGGTGGCGGAGGGAAAATGACAGGCCCGAAGAATGAAAAGCACAAAGTATACGCGCATTACGCCGCGCATTGTTTGCACATGGTGACTGCGGCAAAAGACCAGGATTCCCGTGCCATCCAACGCGAGATGGCGGCCGAATGGCTCAAGCTGGCAGACGACGCTCGACACCCTTTGAAACGCCCGCAAACGCCAACGAAGTGACATACGCCGCCTTGGCCGACGCTCTCGTCCTTGACAATTTCTCCAGCTACCGTCCTATGGGGCACACGTTTGCTTCATCTATTTCGTGTGTAGTCGGCAGGCACCGACGCGACGACTGAACCAACCAGCTCCAGGGATTGTGCTTCTGTTCTCCGGGAGCCTTTAGCGCCGCTGCCGGAGCATGATCCCGAAAAGCCTGCCCTCGGACTTGATCGGAGGGTGGACACCGGTTTTCGGAAAAGATCGTGCTCCACTAAGATACCTGAGCATCGACCGATTCGGTATGAAGCGATTGGTGCTCTAGCTGCAAACACGCGTTCTGGGGCGAACCGGCCGCCGGCGAAGGCCGTGCCACACGAACCATTTTATCCACAACGACCAAGGAGTGAGCCATGCAAAATGGCCCAACGACAATTCCGGGCGCGCGCCCGCCCAGACCGGCGAATTCGTATGCCGCGCGCTCAAAACGGTGGACGTCGAATGCCGCCCGCCCCGACCCGAACAACTCGCAAAACGCGCAAAGAAGCTATGAGCGGTATCTGGCGCTCGCTCGTGCCGAAGTCCAAAACGGCAATACGATCGAGGCAGAGAACTACTACCAGTACGCCGAACATTATTTCAGATCGATGCGCCCGGACCCGGACGGGACGTAACAGAATTTTCTGCACCGGCCGCCGGCCGCCTGCGACAGCGCGCGTTAGGGATCAGCCATGAATGAGAAACAACCGACCTACCGTATCGAGATCAAGAATAGCGGGCAGCCGCCGAATGAAAACTACGGGTGGAAAATCTACCGGAACTTGGATGTCTTACCCATTCTTCATTCACAGCAATTCTTTATCTCTCGCATGGCGGGACTGGCCGACGCCAATCGGTCAAGGCGGCAACTGGTCGACGCCGACATGCGAAGTCAGACCATGAACGAGCAGTAAGGCGCGAAGCGGACGTTAATCCGCATCGCCCATCGACCTCGATTTATGAGTCCATGTCTTTTATGAGTCCATGTCTTTTATGAATCCATGTCTGAGGTGGCCGGCCGGAAGCGGCGATATGAGGAGGCCACTCGCACCGCTCCCGGGCCGGCCGAACCCCACGGACTCAGGAGATGCGGCGGACCTGAGTATTCCGCAGGGTTATCGGAAGAGATCGCACGATGTGCCGGCCGTTCGCTTGGCGCTCGGGACATCGTTTATTTGGCAATTTCGCCGTGTTCAAAAGCTAGCGGAACGGCTGCGGAAATCAACGCCCAAGCCTGCGCCGCGATGTGGAAACTGGCGTCAACCACAAAAATTGTGCTTACCGCTTAAGGTGTGAATTCATAAGCGCGCCGGCGATATCCGCTTTGGGCGAGTTGTGTTGCAAAACTTCCATGGAGACGACTCCCTTCTTGTCTTTGAACAATGCGGCCCCGCCGCTTCCCTCCGCCGTGGTCGACCAATGATGGCGGTGCGCGCTTCGTCATGAAGGATCGAAGCGAACAATCGCGCTGCCGGACTTATTGCGCCGAGCACCGAAGTAAGGTCGCCTCAATACTCAGCTAACCAGCCGGCTCCCTGAAGTCAGACTGGCCTCCGCGTGATTGCATCCAATGACAACTGGTCAGTGTTATTGACATTTTCTCAACTTGCGGTCGCGGATTCGTGATTGAGGCGTCACATTGTTTCACTGATAGTGTGATTTCTACGAGAGCACGACTTTTACTCAGTTGCTCATTCGCCCGGGGGCATCGTCGAGACGTCTGCGGAATGTCGGTTGAAATTCGCGATAGAGGCCGAAGCGATCAAGTCTCTCATTTGTTCGTGACTATCCGGCGGTCGTGTTTTCCAGCAGTGGCAAAGCACTGCCGGCCATGTATTGGCCAGCCAAGGCAACAGTGCCAGTCGGGCCCGCAAAGGATGCGAGTTCTTTCGATCATTGGAGATCGCGGCTAAGCGCAAGAGTCGACACCGAGGGAGGGCGGCACCATGGCCTTCATTATGTCACCGGCAGTCCAAATCGAGCATGGGCCGGGTGGTCGCATCGTCGGTCTTAATCACCTCGGACAGCCATATGGTCCCCTTACCGGCGTTCTGAATGCGCAGAAGTTGGCCGAGGCTTATCTGCACGAAGTCGTCACGATTTACGGCATCGATCCTGCGTTGTTGAACGCGTTGACCCAGAGCCCGTCGGAGGTCATCGAGAACGCTGGCGCCGAGCTGCGGTTTGCCCGCCAGGACGCCATCACCGGCACCGCGACCGTCAGTTTCCAGCAAACGTATTTCGGGCTCCCGATCTGGCAGGCCGGGTTTACGGTGAGCATGCTCACAGCCCCGCTGCGCGCGACCTCATCCCTGAACACGCTGCATACGGACATCAAGATCGAGAAACCGAAGGACGACGCGAAGTGCATGCCGCGCCGGATCACACCGCCGGAATTAGCAAAGCTGCTCAACGTCACGTCCGACGATCGAGAAATCGTCATCAACGGCGAGAAATTGTGGGTTTACCGCTACGACGCTGCACAGCGCCTGCCCGAGGGAGGGCCCGGTTCAGGTTCCGGCAAGGGCGGCGGAGTCGCCCCGGCGGAGTCGCCGACCTTGCCTCTTCCGCCTCCAGCTCGCGGTATCGTCGATGGACAGCACTACGTCGTCACCGAAGTCCTGTTCGATCTGCCGCTGCCGCCGCGCTTTCCCCGCCTGCATTAGCGTGCCTTTGTCGAGGTCAATACCTGCTCGGTGCTCTATCTGCGGGCGTTAATCGCCTTTGCGACAGGCAGCGTCTACATCACCGATCCGATAACGACGACCGGCGACAACACAATCACGGCTTGCTCGGCGGCGACGGTGCTCGATCCGTTGCGCACCGATGTGACGTTGCAAGGCTTGACGGCGGCTAACCCGCAGGGCCTCACGGGGCAGTACGTCACGGTCTCGCAGGGCGGCGGAGCCGATGCGCCGCCGACGATCACGCTCCCGGCGACCGACTTCACGTATTCGGTGTCGAACCCCAGCTTCGCCGCAGTTTGCGGGTATTATCACGTCGATGAGACGTTCCGGCTGGTGGAAAGCTTCGGCTACAGTCCGATCACCACGTTCTTCCAGAATACGACATTCCCAATCACGGTTTATTTCCTTGATCTGAACACGGTCAACTCCGACGCCAACCCCAATGCCGCGGGCAATGGCTTCGCGTCGATCGACTGCGGCTACGAACAATCCAATGCCGGCAGCAGCCCAAATTGCCCATGCTGCCCGGTCAGCATCGCAACCGATTGGCGTGTGACGTTGCACGAATTCGTCCACGGCATGCTTTTCGATCGCATCCATAGCGGCTTCTTGGGTTTCGCTCATAATGGCGGCGACGGTTTCGGCGCGATCTACGTGGACCCGGGATCGAAGGCGCCCGACCGCTTCCTGAGTTTTCCCTGGGTGTTGCTGTTGTCGGATCCGGTCAACGAGTCAGGTTCTCTCCGCAGGCACGACCGCGACGTGACGCAGGGTTGGGCGTGGGGCGGCACCCAGGACGACGGCGGCGGCGGCTACCAAGCCGAACAGATCCTGTCGACCACGCTGTTTCGCATCTACCGCTCGACCGGCGGCGACTCGCCGTATTTCGACAAGCAGGCGCTGGCCTCCCGCTTCGTCATGCTGGTGATGACGAGGGCGATGGCGAGCCTGCCGCTCGCCACGACGACGTTGACCACAGCGGCGTCCTACGCCCAGGCGCTGATCAACGCCGACGCGGCCTTGGCGACGCCCTGGGTCGCGACGGTGTTCGGCAGCACGGTGAGCGTGCCAGGTGGGGCGATCGGAAAGGTCGTGCGCTGGTCTTTCGAGCAGCAAGGGCTTTATCAACCGCCCGGAGCGCCGACGCCGGTCAGCACGCCGGGCGCGCCGCCCGATGTCGACGTTTATATCGATGATGGTTTCGCCGGTCAGTACAACTACCTTGAGGACTTCTGGGAAAACACCAATATCTGGAATCTGCTTGCACCCAACCCGGCTACTACACCGGCTGACCACCAGACGCCAATCGTCGGGCAGACAAACTATGCGTATGTCAACGTCGCGAACCGCGGTACACAGGCGGCAAGTAACGTCGTGGTGAGCGGCTATCATTGCAAGCCTTCCGCGGGACTGCTGTGGCCCGACGACTGGAGCGCGATGACGACCGCTTCGATCACGGTGCCGGGGACCATCGCGCCCGGAGCAACCGTGCTGGTCGGTCCGTTTCAGTGGGTCCCTTCCGAAGTTGGCCACGAATGCATGCTGATGAGCGTCTCAGCGACTGGCGACGTCAGTAACAACGACCCCGCATCCGGCTTGCCCTGCGCCATCGGGCCGACGCCCCACTGGCGGCTGGTGCCGTTCGACAACAATATTGGTCAACGTAACGTCGCCCCAGTGGCCGGCGGCGGCGGCCTGACGGGACTTGCAGCGTCGTTTAATCCGCGGCGCTTCTGGGTCAACAACCCTTACGCCTTCGAGGGCCGGGTGAAGCTGGACGTGCTACTCCCGGATTGGTTGACGCGACGCGGCTGGGGGTTTGTGTTTGTCAATCCGGGTGGCGGCTCATTTACGCTGCCAGCGCGAGGCAGCCGCGAAGTGCTGCTCACGCTGAAGCCAGGCGCAGATTTTGCGCCTTCCGATGTCCCGTCCGCAGGCACGGGCGCGCTTTTGGTCGTGCGCGTGCTGGTCAATGGCATCCCGGTCGGCGGCATGAGCTATACGATCGATCCGCATCTCAAGGCGCCGCCAACGGAGAGGCCGACAAAGCACCGCAAGGACTGCGACGACGAAGCGCGAGCGTTGCTGGATTGCCTGTGCCTGCCCGCCGGCGAGGTGAAGTCGGTCCGTGTGAAGCGCGTCACGCTGGACATTGAGTTCAAAGACGTTTGCGACTGAGTGGCTGGAAGGGCTCCGCTCCCGGCAACGAAGTACCAAACGATGGTTCGTCGGCGATGGAGAAAAGGTTCGCCGTTTTCTGCGGCGCAAAATGCCGCTATAACCGTTAGCTGACGCGCAACGACCGCCTTAGAGAGTTCGCTTTGAGGGGCAAAGCGGTCATTGCCTGACCGTCGCGTATCGACCGCGATTTATGAGCTGATATCCCAAGTTTCTCGCGCGTGCGCGGCAGCTCAAGCGGCGTCCGGCACCACGCGGTTGCGGCCGTCGCGCTTGGCGCGATAGAGCGCCTGGTCGGCGCGCTTGAGCACGCTGGCCGCGGTGTCGTTCTTGTCGCGTAGCGCTGCGATGCCGATCGAGATCGTCACCGGAACGACGCGCGAGCCTTGCTGGATCGCGAACGGTTCGGCGGCAATGCGCCGGCGCAGCCGTTCGGCGACCATGGCGGCCACCGCCATGTCGGTTTCCGGCATCACCAGGACGAATTCCTCGCCGCCGTAACGGCAGGCGAGATCGATGCCGCGGATCGAGCGTTTGATGCGCAGCGCAAAATCGCGCAGCACGTCGTCGCCGGCATCGTGGCCGTGGCTGTCGTTGATCGCTTTGAAATAGTCGATATCGACGACCATGACGGTGAGCGGTTTGCCGCGCGACGCCGCCTGCTCGACCAGCGTCGCCAGGTGGCTCTCCATGTAGCGGCGGTTGAACAAGCCGGTGAGCGCGTCGGTGATCGCCATCTCGATCGACATCTGCAAGTTATCGCGCAGCCGCTCGGTATAGCGGCGCTTGCGCACCTGGCTGCGCACCCGCGCCAACAGTTCGTTCTTGTCGATCGGCCGCAGCAGAAAATCGTTCACGCCGATTTCGAGGCCCCGCACCATGCGCGCATTGTTGTCGGGCTCGGTGATCACCAGAATAGGAATATTCCGCGTGCGCTCGAGCGAGCGCAGCTGGCTGCACAGCCGCAGCGCGTCGAAATTCTCCAGGGTCAGCGACACGATCAGCAGGTCGAAATTGCCGTCGGCGGCGCGAAACAGCGCATGGCTCGGATCGGTCTCGACCTCGACCTCCTGCTCCTTGGTCAGCATGGTCGCGACGCGCTCGTAGGACGCCGCGCGATCGTCGACGATCAGCACCCTGCCGCCGCGGCCGGTATCGGCCAGCGCCTCGCGCTCGGGAGATTCGATGCCGATGTCGCGCGAGGTCAGCGCGCGCATGCGCAACTCGTCGACCACCATCTTGAGCCGCGCCAGCGAGCGCACCCGCGCGGTCAGCGCCAGTTCCGGGATCGGCTTGGTCAAAAAATCGTCGGCACCGGCTTCCAGCCCCCGCACCTTGTCGGACGGCTGGTCGAGCGCCGTCACCATGACCACCGGAATGTGATGGGTGGCGGAATTGCTCTTGAGCCGCCGGCACACTTCGAAGCCGTCCATGTCGGGCATCATGACGTCGAGCAGCACGAGGTCGCATTGGGCGCGCTCGCAGATCGCCAGCGCCTCCTGGCCGCTCATGGCGGTGACGACGTCGAAATATTCCGCCGACAGCCGCGCTTCGAGCAGCTTCACATTGGCGGGCACGTCGTCGACGACAAGAACGCGGGCGGTCATGGTTTTGCTTCCGGATTACCCAGGAAGTGACGCACCGTTTCGATGAATTTGCCGACCGAGATCGGCTTCGACAGATAGGCTTCGCAGCCGCCTTGGCGAATCCGTTCCTCGTCGCCCTTCATGGCAAAGGCGGTGACGGCGACCACGGGAATGCCGCGCAGCTCAGAATCGTCCTTGAGCCATTTGGTGACTTCGAGGCCGGACACTTCGGGCAGCTGGATGTCCATCAAGATCAGGTCGGGCCTGTGCTTTCGCGCCAGGTCGAGCGCCTCGATGCCGTTGCGCGTGCCGACGGTGGCATAGCCGTGAGCCTCCAATAGATCGTGGAAGAGCTTCATATTGAGCTCGTTGTCCTCCACAATCAGGACAGTTTTGGCCATCCCCCGGTCCTTTGGCTGCCCCCAGCCATAAATTCCCAAAGCGGCGCGCGCGATTGCGCCGCCGCCGTCACCGCCAAGCTAGTCTTGATTTCTTACGGAAAGGCAAATGGAACCCGATGAAAGCGCCCTCTCCTGCCGCGCGGGAAGCTGCGGAAATGCTGGCGATTCAGGCGCTTGGCTTTATCGCCGCGGAACCGGAGCGGCTCGATGCCTTCCTCGCCGCGACCGGATTGACGCTGGAGCGCTTACGTGAGTCGGCAACCGAGCCTGACTTTCTCGCAGGCGTCCTCGAGCATATGCTCGCCGACGAGAGTCTCTTGCTCGCCTTCGCCGCGAGCGCCGCAATCGACCCGGCCGCCGTGGCGCGGGCCCGCAATGCGCTCGGCGGCAACTGGGAACGCGATCTACCGTGAGGACATGCGGTGAGCTTGAGCTTCTGCCGCGACTGCCTTGCCGATGCGTCGCCGCAAGCGGCGCGCTGTCCGGCCTGTGGCTCGCCGCGTCTATTGCGGCATGACGAGCTGGCGACGCTCTCGATCGCGCACGTCGATTGCGACGCATTCTACGCCACCATCGAGAAGCGCGACGACCCGACGCTCGCCGCCGAGCCGGTGATCGTCGGCGGCGGTCGGCGCGGCGTCGTCGCCGCGTGCTGCTATATCGCGCGCACCTATGGCATCCGATCGGCGATGCCGATGTATGAGGCGCTCCGCCTGTGTCCGCATGCCAAAGTGGTGCGGCCCAATATGGAGAAATATTCTAAGGCCGGCCGCGAAGTGCGGACCATGATGCTGGCGTTGACGCCGCTGGTCGAGCCGTTGTCGATCGACGAGGCGTTTCTCGATCTTGCCGGCACCGAACGGCTGCACGGCATGTGGCCGGCCAAGGCGCTGGCGCGGTTTGCCATGGAGGTCGAGAAGACGCTGCGCATTACGGTGTCGATTGGGCTCGCGTGCAACAAATTCCTCGCCAAGATCGCCTCCGATCTCGACAAGCCGCGCGGCTTTGCCGTGCTCGGCGGCAGCGAGGCTGCGGCCTTCCTGGCGCCAAAGCCCGCGAGCTTCATCTACGGCGTCGGCAAGGCCAGCATGGCGCGGCTCGCCCGCGACGGATTCCATCGCATCGCCGATCTGCAGCGCGTCAGCGAGTTCGAGCTGTTCCGCCGCTACGGCGAGGAAGGCCGCCGCCTGGCGCGGCTCGCTCGCGGCCTCGACGATCGCAGCGTCAGCGCCGATCGCGAAACCAAGAGCGTGTCGTCGGAGACGACGTTCGAGCGCGATCTGTCGGATTTCCGCTCGCTCGAAAAAATCCTGTGGGGCCTGACCGAGGACGTCTCGGCGCGCCTGAAAGCCAAGGAGCTTGCCGGCGCGACGGTGACGCTAAAACTCAAAACCGCGGATTTCAAAATTCGCACCCGGGCGCGTTCGCTGGAGACGCCGACGCAACTCGCCGGCCGCATTTTCGCAGCCGCCCGCGACCTGCTCAAGCACGAGACCGACGGCACGCGCTTCCGGCTGATCGGCGTCGGCTTAAGCGCACTGGTCACGTCCGATCAGGCCGATCCCGCCGACCTGGTCGACGGCCGCGCCGCGCAAGCCGAGCACGCCGTCGACCGCGTCCGCGCCCGCTTCGGCGACGACGCGGTGATCAGGGGACTGGCGTTCGAGGGGCCGGAGGAACCTTAGGCGCGGATACCACACCCGGCACTTGCACCGGCCAGTTCGCCGCCCGGCCTTCGCCCGCGGAGTTCAATGCTTCACCGGGCCAGTGTTAGGCGTCGTCTTCGGAGCCCGCGTCACCAGACAGCCGCAGACCACAAACGCCATCAGGACAGCAACAAAGATTCCCAGTTCCAGATTGTCAGCCATGCATTTCTCCGCGTCGGGAAACGACGCCTCAGTCTGGGACGCTGGACTTCCAGCCCCTTTGGCTCGACAACGCAGCCATCGATGCTGCGGTTCCGAGGGCCGCGGGAACATGGGCGCTGGTTGAGGCGTGGAAGCTGTAGTCGGTCGAGGCCATGCTGGAGGACGCCATGACGGGAATTGCTGGAGCCGCGCTTGCCGGCGCTACGATATTGTCGGCAATGCTGAGCGTTTTGCCGGCGTTTGCGCAAACGCAGCAGCAAATCGAACGGTGCGAGGACAAGGGCGACGCATTCCCGCCAGACCAGGAGATCAGCGGCTGCACCGCGGTGATCCAGTCAGGCAACGGTCAACCGCTCTCCTGGGCCTTCGCCAACCGCTGTGATGCGTACAACAACAAGCGCGACTATGACCACGCCCTCCCAGACTGTAACGAGGCCATCCGGCTTCATCCTAAATCGCCTGGCGCCTTTACCAACCGCGGCGACGCTTACTACGGCAAGAAGGATTACAACCACGCCATCGCCGATTACAGCCAGGCGATGCGTCTCGCTCCCGGCAACGCCATCCCCGTCCACGACCGCGGCAACGCTTATTTTGTGACAGGCAATTTCACGGCGGCGGCCGCTGACCTGTTGGGCGCCAACCAGCTTGCCGAACGTCCCTATGCGATGCTGTGGCGATTCCTTGCCCTCGGACATCTCGCGCAGGACGGCGCAACCGAGCTGAGGGGCAATGCAGCGCGGCTGACGACCAGAAACTGGCCATATCCCGTTATCGAATATTACCTTGGCGACCGCACCCTCGCGCACATGCGTGCCGCTGCCGGTAATCCCGACGATAAATGCGAAGCGGAATTTTACGCAGGCGAGTGGCAGCTGGTACACGGCGACAGTGGCGATGCCAGAGCCGCATTACAGACGGCAGTAGACACCTGCCCGACATACTTTAACGAATACGACGCCGCACTCGCCGAGTTGAAACGGTTGAAGCCGTAGGCAATGTGGCGAAAGCAGGATCCGATCGGTATGAACAACCTCGCCGCGCCGCTCACGGACAAGGCTTCGGCTCTTTGAGTTCCAGCGAGCTCAGCTTTCCGCTCACCACGAAATCGTTGTAGTCGAGCACCAAGGCGCGCGAAATGCCGTTCTCGTAAAGCTCGAAGCCGATGGCGTAAGCTGGTGCCTGCTCGCTGTTTTCCGTTTTCTTGCTCTTGTCGAAATAGCTGATCGTGACCGGCCAACGCGCAATGCCGGCGAGCTTTTGGTCGCTGGCGGCGGCATCGTCGTGCTGGCGCTCGTTGGCCCCGATCTTGCGGCCGATCACGGTGAGCGTATCGAACACTTTCTGGCCGGTATCGGAGCCGTCATAGACCGGGAATTCCAGGATGCTCTTGCCGGCTCGCGCCGCCGCGATCACCCGCACCATGTGCTCGGTCGGGAACACTACCTTGGCGTCGAGATCGAGGGTCTTTTGCTCGGGCTTTGCGAGATCCACCGCAGTTTCGTCAGGCTTGCGCTCGGCGTGGCCGTCGACGGTGTCGACCAGATTGTCGTTGACGAAATTCTGCGAGGTGAATTTAAAACTCTTGGCGTCGGCGCCCTCCCAGGTGGTCGAGCGCAGGTCGCTGGTGGACTCCTTGTCCTCGCCGGATCCCACCTCAGAGACCTGGCGGAATTCCAGCGAATAGCCTTCGCAGGCATTGCCGTTGAAATCGTAGAGGATGCGGCCGCGCACGGCCGCGACCTGGGAATTGCCGCGGGTCTTTTCCAGCGACAGATCATAGACCGCCCGGTGCGGGACCAGCACGATCGGAGCATCTTGCGCGCAAGCGCCGGATGCGGTTGCCAACAGGATCAGGGCAAGGGCGGCGCCCCGGGGCGTAAACGCATGATCCACAGCGATGAACCCTTCCGCACAGCTTGCCAGCGGTACCGGCCCACCCCTCAGCCGATTCCTCTTGCGCTTCTTTTCGATCCCGGATTGCGGCGAAGATAGGGACCTCGCCTGCCCGCCGCAACCGTGATCCGCTCAGAGCATGATCCGGAAAAGTGGACACCGGTTTTCCGAAAAGATCATGCTCCATCAAAATGCTAGAGCGCAAATCGCTTCAATCTGAAGCGATTTCGCTCTAGGCCCGGCTTGCACGGCCGGTCCCGATCGGCCAAGAAAGTTGCCTGAATTTGCCTGCCGAAACCAACCATTTGGAGGACGCCATGGCCGGTGCCGTCGAAAGCAAGCTCAACGCGCTCGGCATCACGCTCAAGGAGCCGGCCAAGCCGATCGCCAATTACGTCGCCTATGTGCGCACCGGCAACCTGCTTACGGTCTCCGGCCAGCTCTGTTTTGGCGGCGACGGCAAGCTTGTCGCCACCGGGCAACTCGGCGCCGGCGTGTCGATCGAGGACGGCCAGAAGGCGGCACGGGCCTGCGCCGTCAGCCTGATCACCCAGGTCAAGGCCGCGCTCGGCGACCTCGACAAGGTCAAGCAGGTGGTGCGGCTCGGCGGCTTTATCAATTCGGCGCCCGGCTTCACCGATGGTCCGAAAGTGATGAACGGCGCCTCCGATCTGATGGTCGAGATTTTTGGCGACAAGGGTAAGCACGCGCGCTCGACCGTCGGCGTCGCGGCGCTGCCGGCCGACGCCGCCGTCGAAGTCGAAGGCACGTTCGAAGTCTCCTGAAAAACGGTGTGGACCTCGCTCGACTGGCTCATTGCCCGGCCGTTCGCCCATCGCGGGCTGTACGACGCAGCGCTGGGCATCATCGAAAACACCGCGGGCGCGGTGCGCGCGGCGATCGCTGCCGATTACGGCATCGAGATCGATGTCCAAATCTCAGCCGATGGCGAGGCCATGGTGCACCACGACGACGTGCTCGGCCGCCTCACCGAGGGCGAAGGCCGGCTCGACAGCTTGACCGCCGCCGAGCTCAAGCGCGTTGCGTTTCGCAATAGCGACGAGCGCATGATGACGCTCGGCGAATTGTGCGATCTCGTCGGCGGCCGCATCACCATGCTGGTCGAGCTGAAAAGCCGGTTCGACGGCGATGGCCGCCTGCCCGCGCGCGTCGCCGGCATTTTGGCCGCCTATCGCGGACCCGTGGCGCCGATGTCGTTCGATCCGCGGCAGCTCGCAGTTTTGCAGCAAAAGGCGCCGCAACTCGTCCGCGGCATCATCGCGGCAAAATACCGGCCGCATCCGTATTGGGACCTGATGCCCATGTGGATGCGCCACGGCATGGGCTACTTGGTCACCGCCTTGACGGCGCAGCCGCAATTCGTGGCTTATGGCATCGCCGATCTACCGGCGCTGGCACCCCTGTTCGCACGGCACGTTTTAAGCATGCCGCTGCTCACCTGGGCGGTACGAACGCCGGCCGAGCGGCAACGCGCGGCACGCTGGGCCGACCAGATGATTTTCGAGGGTTTTAGGCCAGAAGGTTTTGGGCAATGAGCAGCCAGCCCCTGCCCGGTCATGAGCGAGAAGGCGCCGAGTTGCGCGTCCACGCGGTCGGGGCCATCGACCAAGTGCCGGCGGCGCAGTGGGACGCCTGCGCCAATCCTGCGCCGTGTTCCGCAAACGCAACCGAAGCTCAAAGATTAGATCAGGAAAACGTCTATAACCCTTTTATATCGCATGACTTCCTATCGGCGCTGGAGGAGTCCGGCTCGGTCGGCGGCCGCTCCGGCTGGCAGGCGCAGCACCTCGTCGTCAAAACCGCCGGCGGCGCTCCGGTCGCGACCACGCCCTGCTACGTCAAAAGCCACTCGCGCGGGGAATATGTGTTCGACCGCGGCTGGGCCGAGGCCTATGAGCGCGCCGGCGGCAGCTATTATCCAAAGCTCCAGGTCGCCGCGCCGTTCACCCCGGCGACCGGACGCCGGCTCCTGGTCAAGTCGGGCCCCCATGCCGATGTCGCACGTCAGGCGCTCGTTTCAGGCTTGCTCGAGCTCTGCCGGCTCGATGAGGCTTCCGGCGTTCACGTCACCTTCGCCACCGAGCCGGAGTGCAAATTCCTCGGCGAGCGCGGCTTCCTGCAGCGCACCGACCAGCAGTTCCACTGGGAAAATTCCGGCTACGCCACGTTCGACGATTTCCTCGCCGCGCTTTCGGCGCGCAAGCGCAAGACCATCCGCCGCGAACGGCGCGATGCCTTGGCCAACGGCGTCACCGTGCATTGGCTGACCGGCAGCGAGCTGACCGAAGCGGCGTGGGATGCATTCTTCGATTTCTACATGGACACCGGCTCGCGCAAATGGGGCCGGCCCTATCTGACGCGCGCGTTCTATTCGCTGGCCGGCGAAAAGATGCGCGACCGCATCGTGCTGATGATGGCCAAGCGCGCCGGGCGCTGGATCGCCGGCGCCATCAACTTCATCGGCTCGCACACCTTGTTCGGCCGCCACTGGGGCGCCATCGAGCATCACCCGTTCCTGCATTTCGAGCTGTGCTACTACCAGGCCATCGATTTCGCCATCGCGCACAAGCTCGCGACCGTCGAGGCCGGCGCCCAGGGCGAGCACAAGATCGCCCGCGGCTACATGCCCAAGACCACCCATTCGGCGCATTACATCGCCGATCCGGGATTGCGCCGCGCCATCGCCGAATATCTGGTGCGCGAGCGCGCCTATGTGGCCGCGGCCGGCGCCGAAATGGCGGCCATGGCGCCCTATCGCAAGGATTTGGTTCTCGATCCGGAATGAGCGATTGTTATCGCATGTTCAAGCCGCGAAGGGCGCCATGCCGAGCTACGACCCGACCAACATCTTTGCCAAGATTTTGCGCGGCGAACTGCCCGCCCATAAAGTCTACGAGGACGACAAGGCCGTAGCCTTCCTCGACATCATGCCGCAGGCGCCGGGCCACACCTTGGTGGTGCCCAAATCGCCGGCCCGCACCATCCTCGACATTGCGCCCGACGACCTCGCCCATGCCATCAAGGTGGCGCAGAAGATCGCCAAGGCCGCCGTGCCGGTTTTCGCCGCCGACGGCCTGACCATCATCCAGTTCAACGAGCCGGCCAGCGGCCAGACCGTATTCCACCTGCATATTCACGTCATTCCGCGCAAAAACGGCGTGCCGCTGCGCCCGCACGGCAGCTTCAGGGAAGAGCAGCACGTCTTGGCGGTCCAGGCGGGCAAGCTCGCTGCAGCCCTCAAAGGCGCGTGACTGGAGCATGATCCGGAAAAGTGGATGCCGGTTTTCCGAAAAGATCATGCTCCAACGAAAAACTAGACCATGATCCGATTCAATTTGATCGGATCATGGTCTAGTCGCCGCTAAAGAATTCACAGCATCGAGATATCTCTCCCTCCATGCGGTTCGAATTTTCATCGCTTGTCGTACTCGTCGTGGCGGCGCCACCAGCCGTCCGTCTCGTTACGCCCCTTCGGGGCGCGGTTGGTGCCGCTTTATTCCCAGCTGTCGAGCTTGATCTCGTTGGGCCAGGGAGCGCCTTTGCCCGTTTCGAGAAGCGACTTGAGGCTTAAGAGGAAGACACCCCACTTGGTGCTGCAGTGATGCATGAACTCCACTGGTTCCTTCCAGCCTTGGTGCTTGAAGAGGACGATTGTCCAGTCGCCACCCTGTTTTAGGTCGAAGCTTACTTTTGTGCCGACCCACTCTTCGGGCCCGTCGATCACCTGCCAAAGGATGTGCTTGGCGGGCTGAAGCTCCAGAACCCTCATGTCGAAACCGCCGGCGCCAAAGCGAAACTGAATCACGCCGCCGATCTTGCTTTCCCCTCGCGTGTCGCTCGTCCACCAGCCGGAAAGGCCTTCGACCGTGGCGAGTGCCTCATAGGCAGCATCCTGCGACGACGATTTGATTCCGACTTTATGCAGAATATCGGGCATATCCGGTTTCTCCTTCCGGTGTTGTCGATCCGGCGATGGACCTAGCGCCGAAAACGGGAACGACGAGAGTTACAAGTGTGGCGGGATTCCGATGGACTCGTTGGTCACGGCTACGGCGCGTACGCTTGGGATGGATCATGAGCGGCTCTCGCCCTGCGGCGTTCTTCACACCGGCCTTGGGTCCTTGGTCGAGTGGCCCGAGCTGACGGCAAGCACAATCACAACAGTTACAGCCCACTCGACCACGGCTCTGAGAAACGTTGGGGAAAGGATCGCCCAGTCAACCATGACATTGGCCTCTCGCTACGACGTACTGAATTGTCGTCCTGTGATAGATTAGGACCGGACATCGAACGATGAGAGTTACAAGTGTGGCGGGATTCCGATGGACTCGCTGATCACGGCCGCAGCACGAGCGCTCGCGGCGGGTGATCCCCTCGGCGCGTTGAAGCGGGTCGCTCTGCGCGACGACGCGCCTGCACTCGCACTGCGCGGCATCGCGATGGCGCAGCTCGGCGACCTCGCACGGGCAAAGGTTCTGCTGCGAAGTGCTGCGCGCGCCTTCAGTCCGAAAGAGGCCGTGGCCCGCGCGAGGTGTGTCGTCGCCGAGGCCGAGATCGCGCTGGTCTCACGCGACCTGGGCTGGCCTGCGAAGGCGCTCGACGCAGCGCGGGCGACGCTCGAAGCGCACGGCGATCGCGTCAATGCCGCGCATGCGCGCAATCTCGAGGTCCGGCGCTTCCTCCTGATCGGGCGCCTCGACGAAGCCGAGCGTGCGCTCGCCGAACTCGACCCTGCGCCCTTCCCGCCCGCGTTGAGGGCCGCCCACGAACTGGTCGTTGCGGGGATCGCGATGCGACGGATTCGGACGAAGACGGCGCGCGCTGCGCTCGCCCGGGCTGAGCGCGCCGCGCGCGACGCGGATATCCCTGCGCTCACGGCGGAGGTCGAAAGCGCATCCCTCGTCCTGAACACGCCGGCGGCGCGGCTGATTGCGCGTGGTGACGAGCGACCCCTCCTGCTCGAGGATGTCGAAGCGCTGCTGGCGTCGAAGGCCCTCGTCGTGGATGCGTGCCGTTATGTCGTGCGTGACGCACGCATGGTGGTCTCGCTCGCGACGCGCCCGGTGTTGTTCGCGCTTGTGCGCGCGCTGGCTGAAGCCTGGCCCGCAGACGTGCCGAGGAGCACGCTCATCGGACGCGCCTTCCGGGCGAAGCACGCCGATGAATCGCATCGCGCACGGTTGCGGGTCGAAGTCGGGCGGCTTCGCGCGGAGCTTCGCATGCTGGTAGACGTGAGCGCGACGAAGCGAGGCTTTGCACTGGCGCTGCGCCGTGCAGGCAAGATCGTCGTGCTGGCGCCGCCCGTCGATGAGCAGCATGCGGCGGTGCTCGCCTTCCTCGCCGACGGCGAGTCGTGGTCGAGCTCGGCGCTGGCGATTGCGCTTGGATCAAGTCCGCGCACCGTGCAACGAGCGCTCGACCTGCTTGCGGCGGCGGGCAAGGTGCGATCGTTTGGTCGCGGCCGGGCGCGTCGTTGGATGACCCCGCCGGTGCCGGGATTCCCGACACTCTTGTTACTCCCCGGTCCGCTGCCGATTGACTAGGATGGAAGCATGAAACAATCAGCAGCCGAAATCCTCCGTGAATATGGACCCTTTCCGGGTGCCGACAACGTGGCTGGGGTTACGTTTGACGGCCAGCACGTATGGTTTGCTACTGGAGACAAGCTGAACGCTTTCGATCCGGCGAGTGGGAAGGTGCTGCGCTCGATCGATGTCGCCGCGCATGCTGGAACGGCCTTCGACGGTCAGCACCTGTTTCAGATCGCCGAGGATCGCATCCGGAAGATCGATCCGAAGACCGGCCGTGTGCTCTCAACGATCCCGGCGCCCGGCGGCGGCGGTGACTCGGGGCTGGCGTGGGCCGAAGGGACGCTCTGGGTGGGGCAGCATCGGGGCCGGAAGATCCATCAAATCGATCCCGAAACAGGGGCGATTCTTCGCACCATCGAGTCCAACCGCGTCGTCACCGGGGTCACCTGGATCGACGGAGAGCTCTGGCATGGCACCTGGGAAGGTGACGAGAGCGATGTGAGGCGAGTCGATCCTCGAACGGGAGAGGTCCTGGAGAGCCTCGAGATGCCGCCTGGAGTGGGCGTGTCGGGGCTCGAGTCCGGTGGCGGCGATCAGTTCTTCTGTGGAGGCGGAAGCAGCGGAAAGGTCAGAGCCGTCCGCCGACCGAGGCGAGGCTCTGCGGATGGCAGCGGCTGAGATGGACCATCGCCTGGATCAACCGGCGGCAGGCCTGCATATGAAAAGGCCAATCTTTGCAGACGACTGACTGTGATCGCGAGGAAAACGGCGCTCAGCCCATGCGGCCGCGGGAGACGCGTTCGATCTCGGCGCGGACCAGGCGCTCCACCATGCCGGGGAGATTGTCGTCGAGCCAGGCTTTGAGCATCGGGCGGAGCATTTCGCGCACCAGATCCTCGAGCGTGCGGGCGTTCTGCACCAGCACGGTCTGGGCGAGCGTGTTGAAGGCGGAATCGACCGCCGCGCTGGTCACGCCTGACAGGAGTTGGTTGCTGCGCCCGTCACCGCGATACGGATTGTCCTCGCTCGGCAACGGAGCGCGCGCCTCCGGCATTTGATGAGCAGGCATGTGAGGCGCCGGTTTTTCCTCTTCATAGCTGACGTCGAAACTGCCGTCGATGGTGCGGAACTGTGGCGCGGGTTTTGGCGCCGGCGCCGGCTGAGGAATCGGTGCCGCCATCTGTTCGGTGAGATCGAGGATATCGGAGGCTTGATCCTCCACGTCCGCCATTGACTCGGAATCGGGCTCGGGATCGGCGGCTTCAGC
>JBAUYI010000101.1:0-9381 GCA_049584715.1 Xanthobacteraceae bacterium | reverse complement strand
TGCTGATGATGACCATTCCGGGGCTGGCGCTGTTCTACGGCGGCATGGTGCGCAAGAAGAACGTCGGCGACACCGTGATGACGAGTTTTGCCATCACCTGCCTGATCAGCATTCTGTGGCTGTTCTTCACCTACAGCCTGGCGTTCCGCTCAGGCACGCCGTTCATCGGCGGCCTCGACCGCGCCTTCCTGCAGAACATGGTCAGCAACACCTTCAACAGCGCGGGCGTGGCGCAGAATATCGGCACGCCGAATTCGCTGGCGCCGACGATTCCTGAATCCGTCTATTCGATGTTCCAGCTGACATTCGCGATCATCACCGCGGCGCTGATCGCGGGCTCGTTCGCCGAGCGCATGAAGTTCTCCGCCATGCTGTGGTTCATCGGGCTGTGGGCGATCTTCGTCTATTCGCCGGTGGCGCATTGGGTGTGGGGACCGGACGGCATTTTCAACTCTGCCAACGACAAGGCCTGGGTCAAAGTGCTCGATTTCGCCGGCGGCACGGTGGTGCACGTCAATTCCGGCACTGCCGGCCTGATGGCGGCGCTGATGCTCGGCCGGCGCAAGGAAACCGGACCGCCGCACAACATGGTCTACACCATGATCGGCGCCTCGCTGCTGTGGGTCGGCTGGTTCGGCTTCAACGCCGGCTCGGCGGTGAGCGCCGGCATGCAGGCCGGCATGGCGATGCTGGTCACGCACATCGCGACCGCCACCGCCGGCTTCACCTGGATGCTGGTCGAGTGGATGATGCGCGGCAAGCCGACGGTGATCGGTATCTGCTCGGGCGCGGTGGCCGGCCTTGTCGCGATCACGCCGGCCTCCGGCTTCGTCGGCCCGATGGGCTCGTTTGCCATCGGCGTCGCCGCCGGCATCATCTGCTACTGGGGCTGCACCGGCCTCAAGCACATGTTCCGCTACGACGACGCGCTCGATACCTTCGGCGTCCACGCCATCGGCGGCGCATCAGGCGCCATCCTCACCGGCGTGTTCGCCGTCGCCGCATACGGCGGCACCTCGGGCCTGATCGAGGGCAATGGCGCACAGGTGCTCAACCAATGCATCGGCGTCGGCACCGTCTTCATCTACGACGTGATCGTGACCTTGATCATTCTCAAGCTCGTCGATCTCGTGATCGGCCTGCGCGTCAGCGAAGAAGTCGAGCGCGACGGCCTCGATCTCGCTCTGCACGGGGAGACGGTGCAGTAGTTAGAGCATGATCCCGAAAAAAGCCTGCCCTCGGACTTGATCCGAGGGTGGATACCGGTTTTCGGAAAAGATCATGCTCCAATAAAAAGTCCGTCTACGGTCGGGGCGGACATCCCGGCACCGTCCCGATCGTCGAGAGGCCCTGGCGCAAGCCGGGGCCTCTTGTGGCGCCACCAACAACGCCGCCTCACAGCGCAAAGATCGCAACCCCAAGCGCCTGCGCGCCGGCAACAAGTCTTCGATCGAAGCTTGCCAGTTCGACGTCGTCACCGCCTGCACGCAAATATTCAATCGTGGCAAGATGCAATCCGTCGAGCGTTCGTACGGGGATTGGAAACGGCGCGAGCGCGCGGGCGAGTATTCGTGGAGTAAGATCCGTCAATGTCACGCGGGCAAGAAGCGCGAATGCTTCGTCACTGTGAGTGTGCGTGAGACGGTACGCGTGAATTCGGTTCCAAAACTCGTATTCAAGCAACCGGCTGGAAACAACACGCTCGCACCAAAGTGCCACGGATGGCAATCGGTCCTCGCCAATAAGATGGGCGAGAGCCACCGAGCTATCAAGGTAGATCACGATCCTCTCGCGACTCGTCCAGATCTTTCATCAACTCTTCGAATTTCATCACTGGCTTGCGCGGCGGAGGATCACCCGGCGGAATCTTTGCCGGCGTAACCCATCCCTCCCGAATACCTCGGGTGATGACATCCTCCTTCGCCAAGTCCAACTTGCGGCCAGGCTGCGGCGGCACGATCTCGGCGACAACGCGATTGCGGTCGGTGACCAGGACAGCCTCGCCCGACGCCGCCAAGCGAATGTATTCGCTGAGCTTGTTCTTCAGTACTTTAAGGCCAACGGAGCGCATTCGGGCAATGTAGCTACTGGGAGCTACCTTGTCAATTTGGCTCGTCTCTACATTGGCGACAAATGGAGATTAGCGGGCGTAGCCCGGATAGAACGAAGTGAAATCCGGGGCCGGCGTCGCGTTCACCAACGGCGATGAGCCTGGTGTGCGGCTCAAGAAGCGAGCGTAGCCCGCATTGAAGGAAGTGAAATCCGGGGCCGGCATTGTCGCCGCGCGATCGTTCCCGGATTTCGCTGCGCTCCATCGGGGCTACGGGCAATTCCCTGACAACAAGGCCTGTCGGATTATCTTTCGCTTCGCTCGTGCACTCCCCGCGATCGCCAAATTATTCGGGCTTCACGCCATACTTGCCTTCGCGCTCCCAGTGGAGGATTGCCCAATACGCCGTAAAGTCGGCACAGTCGCCACGCCCTTTGTCCTCGATCTCATGGAGGATCGGCAGCACGCGCTCGGGCATCAAGCCTATATTCAACAAGTACGCTCCTGCCGAGGCGCGGACCCTGTCGTCAGGACGATCGAGAAGCCCGGCGAGGGTGGCCCGGCCGGGACCGATCGCATCCAAGGCATTGGCGATTTCATCCATGAGAGTCACTAACTTGTTCGCACCGTCGATGTCCTGCAATTCGTCCTTGAGGGTGCCCTCCAGCTTGGCCGCAAATTCAAAGGCCCGGATCAGTGATGCGGCGTGTTCCTAGATCGAGTTCCTTGGTTACTTCGATTCCGGCGAGCAGCGCCTTAAACTGTGCGACCCGGTCCATTGATGGAATCGTCGCGAGATTATTATCCAGCCACGCGTCCAGTTTTGCTCCCAATTGGACGATGGCGTCATCAATTTCCACGGCAACTTCCAACCGATCCACCCTGCCAAACACGATGTCACATTGTTGGTGGCTCTGACTTTTTGTGCTTCCCCTCTTGCTCCCAGCCGAGGACTCCACAATGCGCGTTGAAGTGGGCATTGTTGCCGTGCTCCTTCTCCTCGATCTCGCGAAGGATCGGGAGCACGCGATCGGGCATCGAATCAATTAGATAAACCCCAGCGAGCGCGCGCACCCTGTTATCGGCGTGGTCGAGGAGCACGGCGAGGGCGGCCCGGCCAGAGCCGGTCGCCTCCAATGCATTGGCGATACCGATCATGAGACCGGTTACTTTGTTGTAGCCGTTCGTGTCCATCAATTCGTCACTAAGAGTAGCTGCCAGCTTGGCCGCGAATGCAAAGGTCCGGACCAGCGACGCGATGCGTTCGTCTTCAGCGATTGCATCCCGGCGGTCTAGCAGCGCAGTGATCGCCGCCATTCCCTTCGCCTTCAGGAGATCGAGTTCCTTGGTTATTTCGATGCCAGCGAGCAGAGCCTTGAATTGTGCCACACGGTCCTTCGATGAAATGGTCGGGAGATTGCCGTCCAGCCACGCGTCCAGTTTTGCTCCCAATTGGACGATGGCGTCATCGATTTCCATGGCAACCTCCTACTGATCCGTATGTCCTGATACCTACTTCACGATATGCAATTCGCTCAGAATCTTGAGGCCTTCCTCTCGTTGGACGTCATAGGGCCGAGTTTGCAGCCATTCATATCTGGTCATGTTTGTATCTTTCCATCGGCTGGAATACTCCGCATTGACGGCCTCATGCAACAGCGTCGGTAGCGGGATAACATTATCGGTGTTTTGCAGTTGCTCCTGCGGGATCTCAGTTTCGTTCGCACCGCCTTGCGTGACGATGTGATGATACTGATTGCCGCTGCCCGCACCGCCAAATCGCTTGACGATGAGTGCGATATAAGCCGCGTCCTTGATGAAATCGCCATAGCTCGAAAATTCCTCATAATCGTTGCTCACTAGAAGTTCGTCGAGGCTATATGGGCCGTGCTTTATAAACTCGATTGCTGCGTCGGCGTCGATCTTGAGCTTTTTGAGTTCGGCAATCGTGTTCGCCATGTCGATCAAAGTTGCCGCATCGGCTGCTAACCCAATCCCCGGTACGGCATCCGCCATGAGTTCGGCAGCCAAGCGCAGCACCGCAAGCGCTTCGGTCCGCAGCGCACGTCGTGCTTTAATGCGCTGGATGCGCTCTATGACGTCCTGCGCAATTACCGCGTCCGATCCGTCCTTCGGACGAAATTGTCCGCCACGTCCGCCCTCCGTTCCGGCCGGCCAACCGGGATGCTTCGGATCGTCCGCACTTGCCTTAAAAAATTTCGCTCGGATGCAAAGCAGAGTTCCGAACGCTGCCAACGCCTTCGTTGCGCGCGTATTTGATGAGGATGTCGGCAGATTCCATCTCGTCGCGCGCGGCTTGATCGGGCAAGTCGGGGACACGCAAATGCACCGCGGCGATTCGTGCCAGGGCTTGATCGTTCGCGTTCAAGGCGGCAGCGACCGTCGCAAATCCCGGCATGAGCCGATCTACGTTCAGTTTCATCCGATAGGCGCGGCTGAGCAGATGTTCGAGTTCGTTTCGTTCCCGCACGACAAAGCGGCCGTCGCGCCGCTCGATCAGCGCCGTGCGTCCAAGCACCAAGCCTTGCTCGGTGCAGGCGAGGCCGAGATTGTCGTCGCCGCTGTTTTCACTGAGACGCCAGACCTTGGGAAGCATTGTCGTCCTCGTATTAGAGACTTATAGGTTTTTACTCCTTAAATGTCAATTTTAAAGTGACTACCCCTTGACAACCGTCGCTTCTTAAGTTACAAGGCAAAAATCCCGCTCACCAAGGGACGCCTACCGGAGGCATGCCGTGAGGTGGAGCGGGTGCGGTGCTCGCGGGCGGATTTGCGGTCCGCTCCCGGGCGGCTTGGGCATCATGTCTCCCGGCATTACGACCGGGGTGGGAGGTGCATCCCTGGACTGGGACAGGCGAAGGCGGGTAACGCCCGTGCAGACCAAGTCCCAGGAAGCCTGGCCTGAAGCCGAGCCTTTGGGATGGAATAATTCCCTTAGGTGAGAGCCGCGGTGGAACGCCGACAGGCGTGCGCGCTCCGCTGAGCGCGCGCCGTGCGCAAGCGCGGCGGTTGGATCTGCGTCTGTCGGCGTTCTGCCTCCCCTTCTTTTTGAGGGAAGACAAAAGCAAGTGGCGAGTGGTGGATAGCGAAGCGGACTTTGCCAATTCGCAACTCGCCTGGCACGTAACTCCGACGCGGATCGCGTTGCGAGAGCGGGATCGCTCGTTTCACCCTCCCCTGCAGGGGGAGGGTCGCGCACCGGAGGTGCGCGGGGTGGGGTCGTGCGACCTCGTGAGGCTTGCGTGTCATTGGCACTGCCCCACCTGCCGCGCTGCGCGCGGCGGCCTCCCCCTGCAGGGGAGGCTGTTTTGCGCCGCGTCAGCGCCCCGATGGTTAATCGCGCCTTAACCTCGGGGCTCCTATGCTATGCGGGCGCTGCTGCGGGTGGCCCCGCTGTGATGATGTATCGTATGACCGGCGACACTTCCCCTCCGCAAATTGGCGCCAAGGCCTCGCGCGCCACCGGCTCGCGCTCGCCGTTCGTGAGGCTGCGCGAGCTGATCGACCGCTTTCCGCCTGGCCAGTCGGCGATCAGCCTGGCGGTCGGCGAGCCGCAGCATCCGATCCCGCCGTTCGTCGGCCCGGTCATCGCCGCGCATGTCAACGAGTTCGGCCGCTATCCGGCCAACAAGGGGCTCGACGAGTTCGGCGTCGCGGTCGCGCGCTGGCTCGGCCGCCGCTACGAGTTGGCGCGCCCGGTCGATCCGGCGAACGAAGTGCTGGTCCTCAACGGCACCCGCGAGGGGCTGTTTCTCGCAGCCCTTGCCGCCAAGAACTGGGTGACGCCGCGCGCCGGCCCGCCCGCCGTGCTCATCCCCAATCCGTTTTATGCGGCTTATGCGGCCGGCGCGATCGGCGCCGATTGCGAGCCGGTCTATCTGCCGACCACGCGCGCGACCGGCTTCCTGCCCGATCTCGATGCGCTCGACGATGCATTGCTGGCGCGCACGGTGGCGTTCTATATCGCCTCGCCGGCCAATCCGCAGGGCGCCGTCGCCGACCGCGATTATCTCTTCCGCCTGACCGCGCTGGCGCGCCGCTTCGGCTTTCTGATTTTTGCCGACGAATGCTACTGCGAAATCTACAGCGATGCGCCGCCCGCCGGCATGCTCGAAGCGGCCGGCGCGGATTTCGCCAATGTCGCCGTGTTCCACTCGCTGTCGAAGCGCTCCAGCCTGCCGGGCTTGCGCATCGGCTTTGCCGCCGGCGACCGCTCGTTCATGCAAGCCTATCTCGAATTGCGCAACGTCGCCGCGCCCATGGTGCCGACGCCGCTGCAGCACGTCGCCATCGCGGCCTATAACGACGAGAAGCACGTCGAGGAGAACCGGCGGCTCTATCGCGAGAAATTCGATCTCGCCGACCAGATCATCGGCGACCGCTACGGCTATGAACGCCCCGCCGGCGGATTTTTTCTCTGGCTCGACGTGTCGGCGCACGGCGGCAGCGAAGCGGTGGCGCTAAAACTGTGGCGCGAAGCCGGCTTGCGCGTGGTGCCCGGCCGTTATCTGGCGCGCGAGCAGGACGACGGCAGCAATCCCGGCGCCGATTATATCCGCGTCGCCATGGTGCAGAACAACGCAATCACCGCCGAGGCGCTGCACCGCCTCGTCGCGGTGCTCGGCTAAAGGGCAATGCGATGTCGATGATCGATCGCAGCCTCGACGGCATGGCCGCCCTGTCCGGCCAGCTCGGCGCCTTGCTGAAACGGCGCTTGCGCGAGGTCGGCGGCATTGCGCTGCTCAGCCTCGCCATGATGGCAACGTTCGCGCTCGCCACCTGGTCGGTGCAGGACCCGTCGCTGAGCCACGCCACCGACGCGCCGGTGCGCAATCTGCTCGGCCATCCCGGCGCGATTACCGCCGACCTGTTGATGCAGCTGCTCGGCCTCGGCTCGCTGGCGCTATTGTTGCCGATCGCGATCTGGGGCTACCGGCTGCTCGGCCACCGGCCGCTCAGCCGCGAGAAGCTGCGCATGCTGCTGTGGCTGTTCGGCGCGGTTTTGGCGGCGGCGTTTGCGTCCTGCCTGCCGCGCAGCGCGCACTGGCCGTTGCCATGCGGCCTCGGCGGCGTGATCGGCGACGCAGTCTTGCGGCTGCCGACGGTGCTGTTCGGCGTACCCATGGTCGGCGCCAATCGTCTCGCCGCGACCATCGTGCTCGGCGTCGCGGCGCTGGTCGCCTTCGCCGGCGCGGCCGGCATCATCTGGCGCGACGCGGCGGACGACGATGACGACGAGGACAAGGCCGTCGACGAGGACGACGACAGTGCGTGGATTTCACTCGGCCGGTTGATGCATGCGGTTTTGAGTTTCCGCGCCCGCATTGCCCGCCTGTTCCGCCGCCGCACCGTGACGCAAGCTGCGCCGCGTCCCGTGGCGCCCGCGCGACGCATCGAGCCGCGCTTCGACGCGCCATCGGTGCAATATGCCGGCGAAGAATCCGATGACGCCCAAGAGGTCGATGAAGCCGACGAGGCCGAGCCGCGCGCGCCGCGCAAACCACGTGCGCCGAAGCCGCGCCGGTCGAACGGCGGCTACACGCTGCCCGCGCTCGAGCTCCTGACGCAGCCGAGCAAGATCAGCCGTACCACCGTGAGCACCGAGACCTTGCAGCAAAACGCCACCGCGCTCGAAGGCGTGCTCGGCGATTTCGGCGTGCGCGGCGAGATCATCAATGCGCGGCCGGGACCGGTGGTCACGCTCTACGAGCTCGAGCCGGCGCCCGGCATCAAATCGTCGCGGGTGATCAGCCTGGCCGACGACATCGCACGCTCCATGAGCGCGCTGTCGGCGCGCGTCGCTGTCGTGTCCGGCCGCAACGCCATCGGCATCGAATTGCCGAACCCGACGCGCGAGAAAGTCTATCTGCGCGAGCTTCTATCTTCTCGTGATTATGGCGACACCACCCACCGGCTGCCGCTCTGTCTCGGCAAGTCGATCGGCGGCGAATCCGTGCTGGTCGATCTGGCGCGCATGCCGCATCTGCTCATCGCCGGCACCACCGGCTCGGGCAAATCGGTTGCCATCAACACCATGATCTTGAGCCTGCTCTATCGGCTGCACCCGGATCAATGCCGGCTGATCATGGTCGATCCGAAAATGCTGGAGCTCTCCGTCTATGACGGCATCCCGCATCTGCTCACCCCCGTCGTCACCGATCCGAAAAAAGCGGTGGTCGCGCTCAAATGGGCAGTGCGCGAGATGGAGGAGCGCTACAAGAAGATGTCGAAGCTCGGCGTGCGCAATATCGACGGCTACAATGCGCGCGTCGTCGAGGCCAACGGCAAAGGCGAGAAACTCACCCGCACGGTGCACACCGGTTACAACCGCGACACCGGCGAAGCGATCTACGAGCACGAGGATCTCGATCTCGAGCCGCTGCCCTATATCGTCGTCATCGTCGACGAGATGGCCGACCTGATGATGGTCGCCGGCAAGGACATCGAAGGCGCGGTGCAGCGGCTGGCGCAGATGGCGCGCGCCGCCGGCCTGCACGTGATCCTGGCGACACAGCGGCCGTCGGTCGACGTCATCACCGGCACCATCAAGGCGAATTTCCCGACCCGCATCTCGTTCCAGGTCACCTCGAAGATCGACAGCCGCACCATTCTGGGCGAGCAGGGCGCCGAGCAACTGCTTGGGCAGGGCGACATGCTGTATATGGCGGGCGGCGGACGCATCAGCCGCGTGCACGGGCCATTCGTCTCGGACGAGGAGGTCGAGAAGGTGGTGCGCCATCTCAAGTCGCAGGGCACGCCGGAATATCTCGAAGCCGTCACCGCCGAGGAGCCGCAGGACGAGGACGGCAATCCGATCTTCGACGCCACCGCCATGGGCGGCGGCGAAGGCGGCGATTTGTACCAGCAGGCGGTGCAGGTCGTGGTCCGCGACCGCAAGGCCTCGACCAGCTACATCCAGCGCCGGCTATCGATCGGCTACAACCGCGCCGCCTCGCTGATGGAGCGCATGGAGCAGGAAGGCATCGTCGGCCAGCCCAATCACGCCGGCAAGCGCGAAATCCTCGTCGAAGGCGCCGACGAGGATGCCTATTGAGAATCGACGCATTGGCCTTTATTCGGTGCTGGTAGCCGCGAATTCGCCATAACGCGCGATTAGCGGATTGCGGCGGGGCGTTTAAGATACGGCAGGAGAAGAGTATGGCAGGACGGCGCGCGACGACGATGCTCGCGGCGACAGTGTGGTCCGTGCTTGCCATTGGTTTGGCTTTGGCGCCGGCATCCGCCGAGAATGTTCCGCTGCCGACGCCCGCGCCGCAGCCCAAATCCGGCGCCGCGCCGCAGCCACCGGC
>JBAUYI010000100.1:0-19109 GCA_049584715.1 Xanthobacteraceae bacterium | reverse complement strand
TGCGATCCACCTGGATGAATCGTGCTCTTCGCAAACCGTGAGCGCCGCGATCACGATGGGCACTCCCATAAACGCTCCCGAAATACCCCACAGGAAGCTCCAGAAAAATACCGCGAACAGGACGATGAACGGCGACATCGACAGCGTGGCGCCGGCGATGCGCGGCTCGAGATAGCTTCCTATGAAAAACTGGATGACGTTCAAGCATGCGAAAACGGCAATGGCCAGTTTCCACGATTCGAATTGCGCAAGCGCAAACAGGGTCGGGAAAACCGTCGCAAACAGCGGGCCGATGAACGGAATATAATTCAGCACGAACGCGATCACGCCCCACGCCGTTGCCAATTCGAGGCCGGCAATCAGCGCAAAGCTCCAGACCACGACGCCGGTCAACACGCTCATCGAACTGCGGACCAGCATGTATTTCTGGAATTTCGCGGCGATATCTTCGCCGGCCAGCAAAAGTGATTGCCTGACATTTTGATTGCCAAGCCGTTCGATATTTTTTCGGACGATGTCGACTTCCAGCAGTCCCAGGACCGTAAATGCAAACGCGATGGTGATGAAGGAGATCAGGCGGTAGCCCCTGCCGCCGACATGTTGGGCGGCGCCGGTGAGCCATCTTGCGTCGTAGTTGTCGGTCAGCAGGCTTTTAGCCGCGATGCCGTGTCCTTCGAGCCAATCCGTCGCCTGCACGTAAAGCGTCTGAAAACGCGCCGTATTGAGGACGAGCCATCGGACGACCAGGCCAAAACCCCAGATCACCAGGGATATAAGCACCGCAATGACGGCAATCGTGATGACGAGAGTGATAACGAGCGCAAGAAATTTCGGAATTCTTTTTTGCAGCGCGCTCTGCAGCGGCCATACGATGGCGATGATGAATAATGCAAACGTGACCGGCGCAATGATAGCGCTGGCAAAGTCCAGGGCGGCAAAAATGAGGACCAGCATGCCCAAAACGAGCCATGTCCTCGCCGCGCGATCTTGCTCCATGGATCGACCTTTAAAAAAGCGATTTACGACTGGAGGCCGGGCATCCGATCGGCCTCCGTTTGTTTGTCAGAGCACGGAATATTTCGTGGGGCCATTCGTGTGAAGCGGTTCGATTTCATTCTTCGCCGCCGGCGTGAGGAAACTCCACGGAGGGAAGCGTCGTGCGGAACAGCAGCCAGAGGCTGAAGGCGAGGATGATGATTTCACCGAACATGGTGAGGTTCAGCGCCAGGAGATGCACGATGTCGGCCGCGGATATCCAGCTTGCCTGTCCGCCTGACGTGGTTTGAATGACGGGTATTCCGGCCTGCGGCGCCCGGAGGAAATAAATCAGGAGCTGCGCGATCTCGAACAACATGACCAGCATCGACAGCACGATGCCCGAGGCGCTTGCCGACACGCCTATCCACGCAGTGCGCCGTACGGACCGTTCCGATGGGCGCCGCGTCGCATCGGCGATGCGCTTGGCGACGCGGGTGTACCAGTACGACCACAGCGTCGTGAATACCAGCACCAGCAATCCGGCGATCGCCAGATATCGAACCAGCGCAAATCCGCCGCGCGTGCCGGCCCCGGCATCCCGTCCAAATACGAAGGCATAGACGATGAGCGCGAGAGGAATGGCACCGATCGCAACCTGTATCCAAAAGCCGATCCAGCCCAGTCGGGAAAAGGCTCTGGCCAGGCTATCGCTTTTCGACGGCCTAAAAATCCTTCGGAGCGTCTGCAACATCAGGTTTATGCCTTATGAGCCGCACGTCCTTCCAGGGGCTATAGAATAGCAAGGATTGAATGTCGTTGTCCCGGGCCGATGGCCTGATGCCGGGCGAGCCGCGCGGCGCGCTCCTTGTGGCGCTGCGCTTCTAGAACCGCATGGTCGCGGAGGCGAGGAGCCGGTTGGCGGTGCCGAACCCTAAGCCTGCCGCGGCGGTTGCCGCAGAGCCGCCGAACACATCGCGGTGGGTGTAGACATATTCGAGGCCGACATCGAGCCAGCCGGTGCCCACGGTGTTGCCGCGCAGTTCCGCAAACGGGCTCCAGATCAGGTTGACGATCGCCTGCTGCATGGTGCTGTTGAGCGACGTGGCCGAAATCGATCCTGGCGTGAAGAGGAGCGCATAGGTCGGATAGTCCTGCCACGCGTAGGAATAGACGAAGTTGCTACGGACTTGCGGCGTCCAGAAACGGCGGTAAGCGACGGTCGCGCCGTAGGTCGGCAGCGGGTCGAAACTGAAA
Source organism: Xanthobacteraceae bacterium (assembly GCA_049584715.1). Taxonomy (GTDB): domain Bacteria; phylum Pseudomonadota; class Alphaproteobacteria; order Rhizobiales; family Xanthobacteraceae; genus BOG-931. The sequence continues at coordinate 16,877 of JBAUYI010000100.1, read as the reverse complement.
CTGGTGGCCGTGCCGGGCAGGCCGACGTTCGACAGCGCATCCTGGTTGAAGGTGTTGCCGCCAAAGTAGCGGCCGATGCCTTGGCCGTAATAGGCCATGGCGGACACCTCATCGGGACCGAACGCCGGTGACAGCCACCGCATCGGAAAACGCGCGGTTCCCGCCACGCCCCAGCCGGCCGCGTCGCGCGTCAGCGCCGGCGGCGCCAAGCCGGTGCCCTCGGTGCGCATGCTGAGCTCTCGCGCCAGGCCACGCAGGTCGAGCATCAATCCGTTGTCGCTATAGGTCAGCCGGCCCAGCAGGTCGGGCAAGGTGTTGAACGCGGGGCTCAGGCCGCCGACCGGGCTGAAGGTCGGAGTGAAAACGCCGGCCACCGAGGTGAACTGTGTATCCGGCATTTCGAGCGAGACCTGGCCGGTCAACCCCGGCGCCAGCGATCCGGTGGCGCGGACCTGCGCCTGACGCACAAAGGACTGGTTGAGGTTGGTCGCGAAGTTGACCGTTTCGTATACGCCCTCGTTCCACAAGCTGTTCGCTTGCCCGGCCAGCACGCGGAACTGCTCCGTACCGACCTCGCCCCAGGCTTGACGCAGGCGGAACACCGCGTTGGTGGTGGCCGGTGCACCGCCGCCAAAATCGCCTTCGACGCGGGTTTCGAGCGTGCCCCAGCCCGTTGGCGTTCGGGTATCGATGCCCAAGCGGCTGAATCGCGACGACATGCCGAAGTCGCCGCCCTGCATCGCGGCGGCGCTATTGGCGAGCGGGATCGATTGCGGCGCCGGCGCGTCGGTCTGATTGCGGGCGTTGAAGTCATGATACGCGTTGACGTTGGCGAAGCCGTAAAATCGCAGCTCGGTCTGGCCGCCGGGAATGCGCAGCGAGAGACCCGGCAGGTCGGAGCGCAACGCATCCTCGGTGGTGTACTGGTCGCCCATCGGCTCGGGCGGAAGCAGATTGGGCCGGCTCGCTGCCGCAGGCTGCGCCCCGGGCGCGGTGGCCGCCGGCGCCGCATTTGGTTGCGCGGCTGAAGCCGTTGGCGCTGCGTCCGTCGTTGTCGTCGCCCGAGATGCTACGCGGGCTGGCGATACATGGGTCGGTGATAGTTGGGCGGGCGAGACACGCGCTGAAGATTTGGTTCGCCGCTCGCGTCCCTCAAGTTCGTCGACACGACGCTGCAGCGCATCAATCCGACGAAGCAGTTCTTGTATGGAAGGTTGCTGCTCTTGCGCGGACGGCGATTGCGCTTGCGCCGGACCAGCCAGCACCGCGATCGATACAGCCCCGCAAAAGGCGCCAATCCGCATCATGCGCTTGCCTCATCGGCTCGATGAGATACCTCGGTTGCAACGAGGGCAAGATCGTCAAATGGACGCGCTGACAATTCTTCCGCACGTATTGCATTTGGGTGACACTCATGCCGCCCTTTGGTGACGGGTTCTTGACGCGCAACTTGGCGCTCATCCGTCCACCATGGCCACGCAGCGCGTCCAGCCCGCCGACGCCGCTTCGATCTTCACCGGGAAGCAGGCGACCTTGAAACCGAACGGCGGCAGTTGGTCGAGATTGGTGAGCTTTTCCATGTGGCAATAGCCGATCTCGCGGCCGGCCTTGTGGCCTTCCCAGATGATGCTGGCGTCGCCGGTTTCGAGGAAGCGTTTGTGGGTGAAGGAGAACGGCGCATCCCAGCTCCAGCCGTCGATGCCGGTGACGCGCACACCCTGCCGGAGCAGATGAAGCGTCGCCTCGCGGCCCATGCCGCAACCTTTGTCGAGATAATTCGGCGCGCCGTAGAACGTCGCGGCACCGGTGTTCACCAGCACGATGTAGAGGGCTTTCAGCGCATAGCCGATGCGGTCGAGTTCGCGCTTCACATCGTCGGCTTGGCAGACGTAACCGTCGGGCTTGTCGCGGAAGTCGAGCTTTACGCCCGAGGAAAAGAACCATTCCAGCGGCACCTCGTCGATCTTCATGGCCGGCTTGCCGCCGTCCTGGGTGCTGGCGAAATGCCACGGCGCGTCGAGATGGGTGCCGTTGTGGGTGCTGAGTGTGATCTGCTCCATCGCGGCGCCTTCGCCGTCCGGCAGCTGCTCGGCCTTGAGTCCCGGGAACCAGGCCATGAACTCCTTGGCGCCGTCGTGATGGTCGAGATATTTGATACGCGGCAGCATGCTTGGCGGGTCGGAGGCGATGCCGGCCTTGAGCGCCACTGAAAGATCGACGATCCGCATTTTTGTTCCTCTCCTTACGCCTTTATTGTTTCACGCAACTTGTAGCGGATGATCTTGCCCGATCCGGTGCGCGGAATCTCGGCAATGAATCGCACGCTGTGCGGCACCTTGTAGGCCGACAGCTTCTCCCGGCAATGGCCGAGCAAAACTTCGATCTCGATCGTATGGCCCGGCCGCGGCACCACGAACAGCGCCGGCACCTCGCCGAGATGCTCATGCGGCACGCCGACCACGGCGCAGTCGAGCACCGGCGCGAACGTATTGACCACCTCTTCGATCTCGGCCGGCGCAATATTCTGGCCGCCGCGGATGATCAGCTCCTTGAGCCGGCCGGTGATGGTCAAAAATCCGTTCTCGTCGCTCTTGGCCAGATCGCCGGTGTGATACCAGCCGGCGCGCAGCGCATTGCGGGTTTCTTCCGGCTTGTTGTGATAGCCGGGCATGACATTCGGCCCGCGGACGATCAGCTCGCCCTCTTGGTTCGCCGCGACGTCGCGGCCGCTGGCATCGACGATGCGCACGGCAAGCCCCGGCACCGGAAAGCCGCATGAGCCGAGCACGCGCTGCCCGCTGGGCCAGTTCATCGTTAACATGGTCGAGGTTTCGGTGATGCCGTAACCGTCGAGCAACGGCACGCCCAGATGACTTTCGAACTCGCGATTGAGCGTCGCCGGCATGATGGCGCCGGCCGAGACGCAGAGCCGCAGATTTTGAAAGCGCAGGCCCGCTTCGCCGCGCGTCGCCTGCAACAGATAGTGGAATATGGTCGGCACGCCGGGAAAGTAGGTGAATTCGCCGCTCTTGAGCAGACGCACCGCTTCGCTGGTCGAGAACCGCTCCATGATGAAGGCGCTGGCGCCGGTGGCAAGGATGCCGAGCACGGACAAATTCAGCGCGTAGGAATGAAACAGCGGCAGCGGCGACAGCACTGTGTCGCGCTCGGAAAGACCGGTGATCGGCGCCCAGCAGGCGGCGACGATCCACAACATGCCATGCACCGTGAGCTGCACGCCCTTGGCGCGGCCGGTGGTGCCCGAGGTATAGAGAATGAACGAGGTCTCATGCAGCGATGCGGGATCGCGCGGCGCGGGTTTCGGCGGCGATGTTACCAGCGTCTCATAACGCAGCGCCGACGCGCTGCACTGGCCGCGATCGGTCACGATCAGCGTCTTCAAATTAGGCGCGGACGCTTGCAACCGTGCGAACAGATCGCCTCGCTCGGCGGTTGTGATCACCGCTTTGCAATTGGCGTCGGTGAGCCGATAGGCGATTTCGGTTTCGGTGGAGTCATAGCTGATGGGTACGCTGACGGCGCCGGCGCGGGCAATGGCGAAACAGCTTTCCACCCATGGCACCGAATTCGGCAGCATGATCGCGACGGTGTCGCCCGGCGCGATGCCGTGGTCGGCGAGATGGCCGGCCAGTTTGCCGGTGCGCTCAAGCAGTGCGGCATAGGTCACCGCCGCCAGCGCATCGCGATAGGCGATTTTGTCGCCGCGCGCGGCGGCGTGCCGGCGCAAAAGTTCCGGAATCGGAGCGATCAGGTCGGTGTGCAGCATCGTTTCCCTCAAACCATGCTGTAGCCGCCGCTGATGCTCAGCACCTGGCCGGTGATCCAGCCGCTGTGCGGCGAAGCCAGCAGCGCGACCATCGGTGCCACGTCTTCGGGCAGGCCGAGCCGTCGCAGTGGGTATAACTTCACAAGTTTTTCGCGGTTGGCGTCGACCCACTCTTTGTCGTGCGGCGTCTCGACCAGGCCGAGCGATACGGTGTTGGCGGTGGTGCCGGAGCGGCCGAATTCGCGCGCCAGCGATTTCATCAGCGCGATGACGCCGGCGCGGGCGGCGGCGACGATGGCGAGCCCGGATTCGCCGACGCGGGAGGAATCGCCGATCATGCTGACAATGCGGCCGTTCTTGCCGGCATCGAGATGCGGCGCCGCGGCATAGCAGCAATGGATTGCGCCATAGAGGCAGGCGTCGATCTGGCGGTGCCAATCGTCCGGCTTTGTTTCCATGAAACGCTGGCGGATGGCGAGGCCGGCATTATTGATCAAAATATTCAGGCCGCCGAAATCCTTGACGATGGTTTCGACCATCGCTTGCACGGCGGCAAAGTCGGCGACGTCGGCTTTGTAGGCTCTGGCCTTGCCGCCCTTCGCGACGATGTCTTTGACCAAGGCGTCCGCTTCTTCGCCAGAAGAACGGTAATTGACCGCGACGCTTGCGCCCTCGACGGCAAGGCTCAGCGCGATCTCGCTGCCGACGCCGCTTGTGGCACCCGTCACCAGTGCGACCTTTCCTGTCAGATTGAGATCCATGTTTGCTCTTTCATAGTTTGGCGCTCGCCCGCGCTGCTTCGATGAGGCGGAACAGGCGCTCCGGCGTTGCCGGAAGCTCGTTGATGTCGATGCCGAGCGGGGACAGTGCATCGGCGACGGCATTGGCGATCGCGGCCGGCGCGCCGATAGTGCCGCCTTCGCCCATGCCGCGAAAGCCGCCGAGCGTGGTCGGCGACATGCTTTCCAGATGCATGACCTGCATCGGCGGGATCTCGCAGGCCGAGGGGACGACGTAATCGACCAGGCTCGCGGTGGTGATCTGGCCTTGCTCGTCGTAGACGATTTCTTCGTAGAGCGCGGCGCCAATACCTTGCGCGACGCCGCCGTGCACTTGGCCGTCGACGATCAGCGGATTGACCAGCCGGCCGCAATCCTCGGCGACGACGAAACGCTCGACGCGGACCTCGTAGGTTTCCGGATCGATCTCGACCACGGCGATATGCGTCGCCGAGGTTGTGGTGCCGAACACCGGGTCGTAGGTTTCGGTCGCGGCAAGCTCGCCGCGCGCGTCGGGCGGCAGCCGGCCCATTTCGGCGTAGACCGCACGCGCCACCTCGCGGAAGGTGATCGAACGGTCGGTGCCGGCGACGGAGATTTTTCCGTCTTCCGCCACCAGATCGGCAGCGGATGCTTCGAGAAGATGCGACGCGGCGTTGAGGACTTTGTCGCGCACTTTACCCGCCGCGAGCGTCGCTGCGCCGCCGGCCAGCACCATGCTGCGGCTGGCATAGGTGCCGGTGCCGCCGGGGACGCCTGAGCTGTCGCCATGCAGGACGCGGATGTCTTCGAAGCGGGCGCCGAGATGCTCGGCGACGACTTGGGCGAGGGTCGTCTCCAGGCCTTGGCCGTGCGAAGCAATGCCGAACGTGGCGGTGATGGCGCCGGTGGAATCGATGCGCACGATCGCCGTCTCGGTGCCGGTATTGATCGGCATGCCGGGGGCAACCGAGATGCGCGAGCCGATGCCGGTGAGCTCGGCGTAGCAGGCAATCCCGATGCCGACCCAGCGGCCGGCGGCGCGTGCTTCCTTTTGTTTTGCGCGCAGCGCATCGTAGCCGATCGCAGCGCTTGCCTTATGCAGGCATTCGTGAAAGCCTGATTTGTCCCAGACGATGCCCGAGGCGACCTTGTAGGGCAGTTCGTCGTCGGCAATGAGATTGCGCAGCCGGATGTCCTTGGCATCGAGGCCGAGCTTTGCCGCCGCCATGTCCATCAGCCGTTCCATGACAAAGGTCGAAATCGGCCGCCCGACACCGCGATACGGCCCAGTCGGCGCCTTCGAGGTCGCCACTGCCTGCACCCGGCCGCGATAATTCTGCACCCGATAGGGGCCGGGCAAGAAACTCACGACCTGCACCGGCTCGAGCCCCGCGGTCCACGGATAAATCGAATAGGCGCCGACGTCGCCGATGCCGTCGGCGCGCAAGGCAAGAATGCGGCCGTCGCTGTCGAGCGCCAGTTCGGCGTCGATGATTTCATCAAAACCCTGGCTGTTGGCGGTGAGGTCTTCCAAGCGGTCACTGGTCCATTTGACCGGGCGCTGTAAAAGCCGCGCTACGGCGCAAACGAAAATTTCCTCCGGATAGAGCGAGCCCTTGCCGCCAAAACCGCCGCCGACGTCGGGGGCAACGACGCGAATGCGATGGCCCGGAATATCGAGCGCCGCCGACAGCGCATCGCGAATGATGCCTGGCACCTGCGTCGCCGAATGCAGCGTCAGCGCGTCGCGGCCGAGTTCGTATTCGGCGAGACAGGCGCGCGGCTCGATCGCGACCGGGCTCTTGCGGTGCATGCGGAACCGGCCTTTGACCTGAATCGGCGCCGACGCAAATGCCGCGTCCGGATCTCCGCGCTTGAACTCGCGGCTGACAATGACATTGGTGCCGGCCTCGTCATGCAACAGCGGCGCGCCGGGACGCACCGCCTGTTCCGGATCGATCACCAGCGGCAGCGGCGCGTAGTCGATGGCGACAAGTTCGAGGGCGTCCTCAGCGTGATAGCGGCTGTCGGCGACAACGCCGACCACCGGCTCGCCGACATAACGCACCTTGCCGTGCGCCAGCGGCAAGATGGGCGTGGCGTAATAATTTGCCATGCGTGAGGTCGCGAGCAACGGCTTGACCGTGTCGCTTAAATCGTCCGCGGTGAACACCGCGGCGACGCCTGGCGCCGCGCGCGCGGCGGCACAATCGATCGCACGGATGCGCGCATGGGATTGATCGCTGCGCCGGAACGCAACGTGCAACACGCGCATCACCTGACGGTCGTCGGTGTAGGCGCCGAGCCCGGTGAGCAGCCGCGGATCCTCACTGCGCTTGATACGGGCGCCGATGATCTTTGGCCGGGCGTGGATTTCGGGCGCGTCGTTCATGGGTGCCCTTTGCCGACGACGGCGCGGATCGCCCTGACGATGTGCTCATAGCCGGTGCAGCGGCACAGATTGCCCGACAAGCCTTTGCGGATGTCGTCGTCGGTGGCGAGCGGATATTTTCGCAACAGATCGGTCGCCGTGATCAGCATGCCCGGCGTGCAGAAGCCGCATTGCAAGGCGTGATGCTCGTGAAAGGATTCCTGCAACGCATTCATTTGCCCGATGCGGCCGAGGCTCTCGACCGTCTCGATGCTGCGGCCATCGGCCTGCACCGCGAACATCAGGCAGGCGCGGGCGCTGTCGCCGTCGATCAGAACCGTGCAGGCACCGCAGACACCGTGTTCGCAGCCGACATGGGTGCCGGTCAGGCCCAGCGTGTGACGCAGAAAATCGGCGAGCAGCAGCCGCGGTTCCACAGCGGTGCAGTGGGCCGTGCCGTTGACCGTGACGCTGATCTCGCAGGTTTTGCTCATGCGGCGCTTTCATGAGCGCGGCGCCAGGCGGCGGCCAGAACGCGTCCGGTCAGCACGCCGGCGAGATGGCGCCGGTAATCCGACGAAGCGTGCAGATCAGTCTCGGGTTCGATTGCGGCGCGGACTGCTTCGATTGCGCGACTGATGAGGTCCGGCTCAAGCGCGTGCCCGATTAGCAGGCCTTCGGCGTCAGTGGCGCGTAGCGCCGTAGGACCGACGCCGGTCAGAGCAATACGGGCCTGTTCGATCGCGCCGCCGGACACTGTCAAGGTGGCGGCCACGGCGGCGAGCGCAAAATCGCCGTGGCGCCGTGCGACCTCTTCGAATCCCCAACCGGTGCGCGGCGGCAATTTCGGCAGCACGATCTCGGTGATGATTTCACTCGTGGCGAGATCGACCGTCAGCGCGCCAAGAAAAAAATCGCGCGCGGCGACGGTCCGCTCGCCGCAGCCCGACGCGATGCGCAGCTCGGCATCGAGCAGCAGCGCCATCATCGGCAGCTCGGCCGCCGGGTCGGCGTGCGCCAAACTGCCACCGATGGTGCCGCGGTTACGGATCGCCAGATGCGCCACATGGGTCGTGGCGCAGGACAGCACCGGCAGGTGGCGAGCGATGAGCGGCGACGTTTCGAGCTGGTAATGGCGCGTGAGCGCGCCGACGCGGATCGCCTCGGCCGTCTCTTCGATGGCATCCAGCCCGGCGATGCGGTTGATGTCGACCAGGATCGACGGCCGCAGCATGCGGAAATTGAGCATCGGCACCAGGCTCTGGCCGCCGGCGATGATTTTGGCGTCGTCGCCGGCTCGCACCAACGCCTCAACCGCCATGGTGACGCTGTCGGCGGCGATATAGTCGAAGGCGGCAGGCTTCATCGGAGAGCGGTCCTGGAATACCTATCGGGCCAAATCTGCGCGGTCGAAGCCGGCTCGGCAAGCGGCGGGAGTCCGTAGGGTCTCCAAGCACGTCACTTTCGCCTATAATAGCGCCATGGCGGGCATCTTTATCAATTACCGTCGTGATGATGCGCCCGGCGTTGCCGGGCGTCTGTTCGATTATCTCGCGACAAAGTTTTCCCGTGACGACCTCTTCATGGATGTCGATGCCATGAAGCCCGGCATGGATTTTGCCAAACAGCTCGACCACCAGGTGGCGCAATGCCGCGTGCTGCTCGCCGTGATCGGTCCGCATTGGTTCGACGTCAAGGATAAATCCGGCGCGCGCCGGCTCGACAGCGACAAGGACCATGTGCGCGTCGAGCTGGCGTCGGCGCTCAAGCGCGACATCGCCGTGATCCCGATCCTGGTCGATGGCGCGGTGCTGCCGGCGGAAGACAGCCTATCCGACGATTTGAAGCCGCTGGCGCGCCGCCATGCGCTGGAATTGCGGCACACGCGATTTGCCGCCGACGCCGAAGCGATCGTGCATGCGCTCGAGACCGCGGTGCCGCGGCGGCGTATGTCATGGCCGCTGGTCGGCGCCGGCATTGCCGCGGTCGTCGTTATCGCTGCGGTCGCGGTGCTATGGCTGAAGCTGAAGGCAAAGCCCGCCGCCCCGCCGCCGGTCGCAGTGGCCGCTCAACCGGCGCCGGTGACTCCGCCAACAGTTTCGCCACCTCTGGCATTGCCCGTCGCGCCAAAACCTGCCGCGCCGCCGATGCAGGCGGCCGCGCCGGCTGCTGCGCCAGCTGCGGCAAGCGCCGTGCCGCAACCGCCGTCGCCACAGAGCATCAGGCTCGGCGAGATCATGAACAATGTCGCCTTCAAGGGCTCGATCTACCATGTCGGCGAAATTGCCGATCCGCCGGCGTGCCAGGCAGCTTGTCGCGCCGACACCCATTGCGCGGCCTGGACCTATACCCATCCGGCTACGGCCGGCGCGCTGGCGCACTGCTCGCTCAAGGCCGTCATTCCGGCGCAGCTTCCGGACTCCTGCTGCATTTCCGCGGTCGAGCGCCTGCCGCCGCCGGAACTGCGCCAACCGCCGCCGGTTCCCACCGGCATGACCGGCGTGCTGCCCGGTATCGAGCTGGAAGGCGGCACCTATCGGCTTTTTGGCGGCAACGACGCCACGCCGGAGAATTGCCGGGCGGCGTGTCGCGCCGACAGCCAATGTGTGGCATGGGACTATGCGCGGCCGGGCGTCGTCAGCTCCGATGCGCGGTGTTTCCTCAAAAACAAGCCGACCTTTCAGGTCGGCAGTCCGTGCTGCATTGCCGGTTTCGAGCAGCCGCAGGCGAAGTAAGGTATTTGCTGGACAAATGATCCGCGCCGCCATCGTTGGACTGGGCCGCTGGGGCCGCTCGCTGGTCGCGTCCGTTGCCGGCAACGGTGACGGCCTCAAATTCGTGCTCGCCTCCACACGCACGCGGGCGAGCGCCGAGAATTTTTGCCGCGACAACGGCATCCCGCTCGCCGACAGCTACGAGCAAATCTTGCGCGATCCTGATATCGACGCCGTCGTGTTGGCGACGCCGCACAGCCAGCACCAGGCGCAAGCGCTCGCGGCGGTGGCGGCAGGCAAACATATCTTTGTCGAGAAGCCGATCACGCTGGATCTTGCCAGCGCCCACGTCGTCGTTGACGCCGCGCGCAAGGCCGGCGTCGTGCTCGCCGTCGGCCTTGCCCGGCGCTTCCATCCGAGCCTCGCCGCGTTGCGTGCCAGAGTGCAAGACGGGCGGCTCGGAAACGTCATCGCCATGGTCGCCCAGCACACGACGTCGACGGCACAATTCGTCGCGCTCGACAACTGGCGCGCGTCGCCCGAGGAAGCGCCAGGCGGCGCGCTGACCGCGGTCGGCGTGCACGCGCTGGACCACATGATCGAATTCGCCGGCCGTGTGCGCGACGTGCGCTGCGTGACGGCGCGCAATTATCCCGGCCGCTCCGACGACACCACCACGATCATGTTGCGGTTTTTAAGCGGCGCCACCGGCCTGATCTTCTGCTCGGTGGCGACCGCGACGAATTTTGAGTTCACCCTGTACGGCAGCAACGGGCTCGCCGAGATCTCGCGGCCGGACATGTCGCGCCTGCGCTTTGCGCCCATGGCCACGACGGCGCCGGCCGGCCGGGTGCCGGCGCCGCCCGACGAGATTTTCGAGCATTCCGGTTTCGACACGCTGCGCGCCGAGCTGACGGCGTTTGCGCTAGCCGTCCGTGGCGGCAAACCCTATCCGGTGCCGCTCGAAGACGTGCTGCACGGTATGGCGGTATTCGACGCGTTGATCGAAGCGGCGAAAACCGGCAACATTGTTGCCGTTTCAAACACCTGATTGTGATTCGGATTTTATTAAGGCTGCGCGACCGACTGTCACAATCGGCTCGGCACGGTCTTGCGAAAATCGCGACTTGCCGGTAAAAAGGTGCATCGAGTTTTCGGCCGAATGACTTGGCCTTGCAGCGACAAACGCGCCTGACTGACGATCTTTCACCAAAAATTCGAGCGAACCGAGCCGTGCACGATCGCGCGGCTCACTTAGGCATGTCTACAAGGAGAGACCCGTGAACAACGGTACCGTGAAGTGGTTCAACGCGCAGAAGGGTTATGGATTCATCCAACCCGAGGGTGGTGGTAAGGACGTGTTCGTCCATATCAGCGCCGTCGAACGCGCCGGCCTCCGCGAGCTGAGGGAGGGCCAACGCGTTTCCTTCGAAGTCGTGGTGGACCGCAAAACCGGCAAGTCGGCCGCGGAAAATCTGAAGACGATGTAAGTCGATCGGCGGCCGTCGCATCGGCCGCCGAACAAACAGCCCGGATTGCGACCCGCAATCCGGGACTCTCATTGGCGCCGTCCCCGGCGCCGTTCCTGGATTTGGCGCCGTTCCCGGATTTCGCGATGCTCGATCCGGGCTACAGAAGCGTCTGCGCGATCAGCACGACATTGAGGGCCAGCACCACCGCCGTGCCGATCAGCGCCACGACGCGGGTGGCGCCGCTATTGGCGAACGCGCCCATGATGTCGCGCCTGTTGGTGAAGATCAGCAGCGCGATCATCGGCAGCGGCAGTGCGATGCTCAAAACCACCTGACTGATGACCAGAGCGCTCGTCGCGTTGACGCCGAGCGCGACCACGACGAAAGCCGGCACCATGGTGACCAGCCGGCGCAACCAGATCGGGATGCGGAAGCCGACGAAGCCTTGCATGATCATTTGGCCGGCCATCGTGCCGACCGTCGAGGCCGATATGCCCGAGGCGATCAGCGAGACAAGGAAAATTCCGGACGCCGCGGCGCCGAGCAGCGGCGTCAGGGTGTGATAGGCGGTTTCGATCTCGGCGACTTCGGGATGGCCGGCGTGGAACGCGCCTGAGGCCATCATCACCATGGCGATGTTGACGAGACCGGCGACGGCCAGCGCGATCACCACTTCCCGGTTGGAGAAGCGCAGAACTTTTCGCCGGTCGGCGTCGTTGCGCACCGGCACCCGCGCTTGCGTCAGGCCGGAATGCAGATAGATCGCGTGCGGCATGACGGTGGCGCCGATGATGCCGACGGCGAGCAGCAGCGCCTCGGCATCGACGATTTGCGGTGTGACCAGATGGTACGCCGCCGACGCCCAATCGACCGGCGCGATGAACATTTCAAGCAAGTAGCAAAGACAGATCACGCCGACGATGGCGCCGATGATCAGTTCGAGCGGCCGGAAGCCAAAACCTTGGAACATCAACAGGCCGTAGGTCACGACCGCGGTCACGCCCATGCCGGCGATGAGCGGCATATGGAGCAGCAACGACAGGCCGATGGCGCCGCCGAGAAACTCGGCGAGATCGGTCGCCATGGCGGCAATCTCGCTGACCACCCACATCGCCAGCACCACCGGACGCGGGAAATGGTCGCGGCACATTTCCGCAAGGTTCTTGCCGGTGACGATACCGAGCTTGGCGGACAGGCCCTGGAACAGCATGGCGATGACGTTGGCGAGCAGCACGACCCAGAGCAGGCCATAGCCGTATTTCGCGCCGGCCTGGATATTGGTGGCGAAATTGCCCGGGTCCATATAGGCGATCGAGGCGACGACCGCGGGGCCGACAAAGGCCAGCGAGGCGCGCAAGCCCCCGCGCTGGCCCGCCAACACCTGACGCGCGGTGACCAGCGTCCGGTCGGACAGCGATTCCGGCCGACCGGCCGGCTCCGTCACGGCGAGCGATTCATCGAGGTTCGTCATGGCCAAATCGTCGCGGGTCTTTGCGTCTTGCATCGGCGTGGCATGCGGTTCCGCAGCACCAACCCTAAAATGTAGCACTGGTTACAGTATAAGAGGCGGCGCCGTTCGCGTCAACGGCTAGACTATGTAGCTTAAGCTACACTTTGACACGGCTGGTGAAATGTGGTCTGCGGTTCGGTGCGGGGACACTCGGCGCCGGAACGCTTGGCGCCGATTGGCAGCCGGACCGGTATCAGATCACCGGATATCAAATCGCAATGGCAAAGCTCCCGGCGGAAGGCACGCAGGCGCGCCGCTTCGGCAAGACGCGGTCGGAGCAGGCGACGGCGTTGCTTGAAGATTATGCCGAATTGATCGCGGATCTTTTGGCCGGGGAGGGCGAGGCGCGGCCGACCGACATCGCGCGGCGTTTCGGCGTCTCCCACGCCACTGCGATCAAAACCATATCGCGCCTGAAGCGGGCCGGCCTGGCGACGGCGCGGCCGTACCGCGGGGTGTTCTTGACCGAAAAAGGCCATGCGCTCGCCGACAGGGTGCGCGTGCGCCACCGGCTGGTGGTCGATCTTTTGCGCGCGCTCGGCGTCCCGACCGAAGCGGCAGAGGCCGATGCCGAGGGCATCGAGCATCATGTCTCGGAAATCACCCTGAAGGCGTTCGCGCAATTTTTGAAGGCGCGCGGGTAGTTCGAGGGCTTTTTCTGAGAGGTCCGAACCCCCTCACCCTGTCCCTCTCCCCTCCGGGAAGAGGGAACGCAGCGTCGCCCGCCTTAAAACCGAATCCGCGTGTATGTGCGTGAAGTTTTGCGAAGTGCGGGCCGCAAACTCCTCCCTCGCCCCGGAGGGGAGAGGGATGGGGTGAGGGGGTTCCGGCTTCTCGGCTTGTGTCTAAAAAACTTACACTCTCCCCAGAGGGGAGAGGGATGGGGTGAGGGGGCTCCGGCCTCTCGGTTCGTGTCTAAAACTTAAGCCGCGTGATCGGTCAGCGCGTCGACGATACCGTCGACGATTTCCTCGACCATGGCCTTGTCGTCGCCTTCGCCCATGACGCGGATCACGGGCTCGGTGCCGGATGGCCGCACCACCAGCCGGCCATGGCCGTTGAGACGGTGTTCGGCGTCGGCAATGACAGACTGCACCTTCGAGTTTTCCAAGGGCTTGCCGCTGCGGTAGCGCACGCTCTTGAGCACCTGCGGCAGCGCTTCGAAGCGGTGGCAGGCCAGCGACACCGGCTTGTTGAGCTTCTTGACCACGGCAAGCACCTGCAGCGCGGCGACAAAGCCGTCGCCGGTGGTCGTGTAGTCCGACAGGATGATATGGCCGGACGGCTCGCCGCCGACGTTGAAGCCGTGCTGGCGCATGTGCTCGAGCACATAGCGGTCGCCGACCGGCGTGCGCACCAATGAAAGCTTCAATGATTGCAGGTGCCGCTCCAGGCCGAGATTCGACATCACCGTGGAGACGACGCCGGGCTGCGCCAGCCGGCCATCGTCGCGCCAGCTTTCGGCGATCACGGCAAGGAGCTGGTCGCCGTCGATCAGATGGCCGCGCTCGTCCACGATCACCACGCGGTCGGCGTCGCCGTCGAGCGCGATGCCGATATCGGCGCGCATTTCGCGGACCTTGCGGCTCAGCGCCTCGGTGGAGGTCGAGCCGCAGTCGTGGTTGATGTTGAAGCCGTCCGGTTCGACGCCGATCGACACGACTTCGGCGCCGAGCTCCCACAGCGCATCGGGCGCCACCCGATAGGCGGCGCCGTTGGCACAATCGATGACGATACGAAGCCCTTCGAGCGACAGGTTGCGCGGCAGCGTGCGCTTGGCGAATTCGATGTAGCGGTCATGCACGCCGTCGATGCGCTTGGCGCGGCCGAGGTCCATGCTTTTGGCCAGCCGCTTGGTGATGTCGCCGTCGATCAGCCGCTCGATGCCGTGCTCGACGTCGTCGGACAGCTTGTAGCCGTCCGGCCCGAACAGTTTGATGCCGTTGTCGTCGTACGGATTATGCGAGGCCGAGATCATGACGCCGAGATCGGCGCGCATCGATCGCGTCAGCATGGCGACGGCCGGCGTCGGTATCGGGCCGAGCAGCAGCACGTCCATGCCGACCGAGGTGAAACCGGCAACCAGCGCCGTCTCGATCATGTAGCCGGAAAGCCGGGTGTCCTTGCCGACCACGACGCGATGGCGATGATCGCCGCGGCGGAAGGTCAGCCCCGCCGCCTGGCCCACTTTGAGCGCCAGTTCCGGCGTGATCACGCCGTTGGCGAGGCCGCGAATGCCATCGGTGCCGAAATACTTACGGACCATGCAAAAAGTCCCCCACCGGGCGCATTGTCCCGGAGAGGGGATATTAACCCGTTCTGCCTGTCATTCGCTTCAAAAAATATTCGACATTCTTACCGGCGGAACTCAGGCCGCGTTTACCATAAAGCGGCGGGAACGGCGGCATGTCGGCCGCCGTGGCCTGGCGTTCGCGCTTTTAGCGGCTATCCTTGTCGTAGGGGCTCGGCGGCGGCTGGGTGACCGAAACCGGGTCGGAACCGGGAAAGGAATCCTCGAGCCCAAGTTCGAGCGCATCCTCGAGCTTCTTCTTGTGGCTCGCGTCCCGCTCGCGGCGGCGTCTGATGTCCGCCTCGTCCTCGAAATCATCGGAATGGGACGCGTAGGCTCGATGCCTGTATTGGTCCATTTTCTTCGTCTTCCTTATGCCGACAGCCGGAACTGGGCCGCGCTCGCGGCCCATCACCCGCGATAACCCCCGGCAAGGTCTGGCGGTTCCCTGCCATTGCGCCCGCCGGACACAGCTGGGCTTTGTGCTATCAAGGCGCGGTGAGAGCTGGGACCCACGCGTCGTGAAAACCATGACCTGCATCGAGGACCTGCGGCAGGCCGCCCGCCGCAAGGTACCGCGGGCGTTCTTCGAATATGCCGACGGCGGCGCCTATTCCGAGCAGACGTTGCGCGCCAATCGCGCCGACCTCGAAGCCATCAAGCTGCGCCAGCGCATCCTGGTCGACGTCGCCGCGCGCAGCACCAAAACCACCATCCTCGGCGAGCCGGCGGCGCTGCCACTCATCCTGGCGCCGGTCGGGCTATGCGGCATGCAGCACGGCGACGGCGAGATCCTCGCCTGCCGCGCCGCGCAGGCGGCCGGCATCCCGTTCACGCTGTCGACCATGTCGATCTGCTCGATCGAGGATGTCGCCGCGGCGGTCGACAAGCCATTCTGGTTCCAGCTCTATGTCATGCGCGACCGCGGTTTCATTCGCGAACTGGTGGCGCGCGCCGCGACGGCAAAATGCAGCGCGCTGGTGCTCACCGTCGATCTGCAAGTGCTCGGCCAGCGCCACCGCGACATCAAGAACGGCATGACGGTGCCGCCGGAGATTCGCTTCACCAATCTGATCGACATCGCCACCAAGCCGGCCTGGGCGTGGAGCGTGTTGCGCGGCAAGCGCAAGACTTTCGGCAACATCGCCGGCCACGTCCGCGGCATGGAAAACGTGACGGTATTATCGAAGTGGACTGCCGAGCAGTTCGATCCGACGCTGAGCTGGAAGGACGTCGAGTGGATCAAGAGTCTGTGGCCCGGCAAGCTCATCCTCAAAGGTATCCTCGACGTCGAGGATGCGCGTATCGCGGCGAAAACCGGCGCGGCGGCGATCGTGGTGTCCAATCACGGCGGTCGCCAGCTCGACGGCGCGGCATCCTCGATCGCCATGCTGCCGCCGATCGTCGAAGCGCTCGGCGCGGAGATTGAGATCATGTTCGACGGCGGCATCCGCTCGGGGCAGGACGTGATGCGCGCCATCGCGCTTGGCGCGCGCTCCTGCATGAGCGGCCGCGCCTATATCTACGGCCTCGGCGCCGGCGGGGAGGCCGGCGTCGCTCGCGCCATCGAGATCATCCGCAACGAGCTCGATATCAGCATGGCGCTGACCGGCGTCACCAGCATCGCCGAAATCGACCAGCGCGTGATCACAAGTCTTTAAGCCGCCGCGGAACGGCCGGAATCTGCCGGTACCGGAATGTGGTTACCGGGCGTCAACCTTATGAAAAGCTTTAGCGTGATAGGAAGCGCGCTCATATCGAGTGATAGGAGTGGCCCTATGCGTCATCTTATTGTGGCAACAGCCGCTTTCGCCGCCATCGCCGCGGCGACCCCGAGCGCCCACGCCGACATGGTCGGTGCCGCGGCCGGTGCGGGGGTCGGTCTCGTGGTCGCCGGCCCGCCTGGCGCGGTGGTTGGTGGCGTCGTCGGCGCGGTTTACGGCAAGCCGTTCTGGGGCCCGTCGATCAGCCG
>JBAUYI010000099.1:0-6063 GCA_049584715.1 Xanthobacteraceae bacterium | reverse complement strand
GCGTACTTGCGCTTCGAGCCGCCCAGCACCTTGATGCACATGACGCGGCGCGCGCCGGAATTGTCCGCCACGTCGAGATTGGATTGCATCTGGATCATGGGCTACCCCACACTCGCTTGATTTCTAGGCTCACGATGCCTTCTTCTTCTCGCCGCGCACGACCGCCCAGCGCTTGAGCTTGGAAATCGGCGCATGTTCTTCGATCCACACCATGTCGCCGACCTTGAACTCGTTGGTCTCGTCATGCGCGTAATATTTCTTGGTCCGGCGCACCGTCTTCTTGAACAAGGGATGGGTGAAGCGGCGCTCGACGCGCACGACCACTGTCTTTGCCTGCTTGTCGCTCACCACGACGCCTTGGAGGGTACGCTTCGGCATTGTTTCGTCCTCTTACTTCTTCGGCGCGCCGGAGCGCTTGTTCTTCGCGACGGTTTTCAGCCGCGCGATGTCGCGCCGCACTTCACGCACGCGCGAGGTATTCTCCAACTGGCCCGTGGCGCGCTGGAAGCGCAGGTTGAACTGCTCCTTCTTCAGCTTGAGCACCTCGTCGTCGATCTGATCGATCGTCATCGCTCTGATATCGGCCGCTTTCATGTCACGCCTACTCGCTGATCCGTTCGATGAAGCGGGTCTTGATCGGCAGCTTGGCGGCGGCGAGCGCCAGCGCCTCCTTGGCGACCTGCACGGGCACGCCGTCGATCTCGAACAGGATGCGGCCGGGTTTGACGCGGGCCACCCACAGTTCGGGCGTGCCCTTGCCCGATCCCATGCGCACTTCGAGCGGCTTTTTCGACACCGGCACGTCCGGGAACATGCGGATCCAGACCCGGCCAGAACGCTTCATGTGCCGCGTCAGCGCGCGGCGCGCCGCCTCGATCTGGCGCGCGGTGACGCGGTCGGGCTCCATCGCCTTGAGCCCGAACTGGCCGAACGCCAGATTGATGGCGCTCGAGGCGATGCCGTGGATGCGGCCCTTGTGAGCCTTGCGGAATTTGGTGCGTATCGGTTGCAGCATGATTTTACGCCTTTATCGATCCCGTTCGCTCACGCTGCGTCCCGGCGCGGCCGGCCGGCGTCGCCCTCGGCCATCTTTTTGTCTTGCGCCATCGGGTCGTGCTCCATGATCTCGCCCTTGAAGATCCAGACTTTCACGCCGCAGGTGCCGTAGGTGGTGAACGCGGTCGCCACGCCGTAATCGACGTCGGCGCGCAAGGTGTGCAACGGCACGCGCCCTTCCCGGTACCATTCCATCCGTGCGATTTCGGCGCCGCCGAGCCGGCCCGAGCAGTTGATGCGGATGCCGCCGGCGCCGAGCCGCATCGCCGATTGCACGGCGCGCTTCATCGCCCGGCGGAAGGCGACGCGGCGCTCGAGCTGCTGCGCGATCGATTCGGCGACCAGCTGCGCGTCGAGCTCGGGTTTGCGGATTTCGATGATGTTGATGACCACGTCGCTGTCGGTCAGCGCCGCGACCTTGCGGCGCAGCTTCTCGATGTCAGCGCCCTTCTTGCCGATGACGACGCCGGGGCGGGCCGAATGGATGGTGACGCGGCATTTCTTGTGCGGGCGCTCGATGACGATCTTGGACACCGCGGCCTGCTTGAGCTCTTTCATCAGCGCCTTGCGGATTTCCATGTCCTCGTGCAGCAGCGTGCCGTAGCTCGTCTTGCCGGCATACCACCGCGAGTCCCAGGTGCGGTTGATGCCAAGCCGAAGCCCGACCGGATTGACTTTTTGACCCATGGTCTTCTCCTAACCGCGTCCCGTTACCGCGCCGCCGCCTCGACCTCACGCACCACGATGGTGAGGTGAGCGAACGGCTTAGTGATTGATCCCATCCGGCCGCGACCGCGCGACTCGTGGCGCTTGATCACCAGCGCCTTGCCGACATGAGCCTCGACGACGACGAGATCGTCGACGTCGAGATCGTGATTGTTCTCGGCGTTGGCGATCGCCGATTCCAGGCACTTGCGTACGTCGTGGGCGATGCGCTTGCGTGAAAACTCGAGATCCGCGAGCGCGGTCGCCACCTTCTTGCCGCGGATGAGCTGCGCCAACAGATTGAGCTTCTGCGGGCTGATCCGCAGCATGCGGGCCACCGCCATGGCCTCGGTGTCGGCGAGCGCGCGGTCGCGCTTTTTCTTGCTCATGACAAAACCTCTCCCCGCCTCACGACGTGCCGCCGGCAGGCGCTGCCGGCGCGGCGGCCGGTGCCGCACCCGATCCGCCGCCTGGCGCGCTGGCGCGTTTGGCCTTGCGGTCCGACGAATGGCCGTAGAACGAGCGGGTCGGCGAGAACTCACCGAATTTGTGACCGACCATTTCCTCGGTGACGACCACCGGGATGTGCTTCTGGCCGTTGTAGACGCCGAAGGTCAGCCCGACGAATTGCGGCAGGATAGTCGAACGCCGCGACCAGATGCGGATCATCTCGTGGCGGCCTGACGAGCGCGCGGTATCCGCCTTTTTCAGCAAATAGCCGTCGACAAACGGGCCTTTCCAAACCGAACGCGCCATGATCGCTCCTGACTCTCTCTTTAGGTCTTCTTCCGCGCGTGGCGGCTTGCCATGATGAATTTCGCGGTGCGCTTGTTCTTGCGCGTCTTCTTACCCCTGGTCGGCTTGCCCCACGGCGTGACCGGATGCCGGCCGCCGCGCGTTCGCCCGCCGAGCGGATGGTCGACCGGGTTCATGGTCTCGCCGCGGACATGACCGCGCCGGCCCATCCAGCGGCTACGGCCGGCCTTGCCGATCGAGATATTCATGTTGTCCGGATTGGACACCGCGCCGACGGTGGCGATGCAGCGGCCGTGCACCAGGCGCTGCTCGCCGGAATTCAATCGCAAGATCACATATTCGCCGTCGCGGCCGACGATCTGCGCATAGGTGCCAGCCGAGCGCGCGATCTGGCCGCCCTTGCCGATCTTGATCTCGATATTATGCACGATGGTGCCGACCGGAATATTGGCGGCCGGCATGGCATTGCCGGGCTTGACGTCGACATGCTCACCGGCAACCACCGTGTCGCCGACCGAAAGCCGCTGCGGCGCCAGGATGTAGTCGAGCGCGCCGTCGTCGTATTTGATCAGCGCGATGAAGGCGGTGCGATTCGGATCGTATTCGAGCCGCTCGACCTTGGCCGGCGCGTCGAATTTGCGGCGTTTGAAATCGATCTTGCGATAAGCCTGCTTGTGGCCGCCGCCACGATAACGCGACGTGATGTGGCCGTTGTTGTTGCGGCCACCGGTCGAATGCTTGCCTTCGGTCAGCGCTTTGACCGGCTTGCCGGAATAGAGCGCGGAACGGTCGACCAGCACCAGTTGGCGCTGGCCCGGCGTGACAGGATTATATTGCTTCAGTGCCATCCCGCCGCTCCCTTACAGACCCGTGGTCACGTCGATCGATTGACCTTCTTCGAGGGTCACGATGGCGCGCTTACTGTCGGACTGCTGTCCGCGGCGGCCCTTGAAGATCTTCCACTTGCCGCGCCGGCGCAGCGTGTTGACGCTTTTGACTTTGACGTCGAACAGTTTCTCGACCGCTTCCTTGATCTGCGGCTTGGTCGCAGTCATGGCGACCTTGAACATCACCTTGTTGTGCTCGGACGCGTTCGTCGCCTTCTCGGTGATGAGCGGGGCGAGGATGACGTCGTAATGGCGCGGATCGGTGGTGGTCATTTGAAGCGCGCCTCCAACGCATCGACCGCGGCCTTGGTCAGAACCAGCTTATGCCGCCGCATGATGTCGTAGACGTTGATGCCGGCAACCGGCAGCACGTCGATATTCGGGATATTGCGCGCGGCAGTGCGAACATCCGCCGCGAGCTCGGCGCCGTCGATCAACAGCGCGTTCGACAGGCCGAGTTTTTCGAACTGGCTGCGCAGCGCCTTGGTCTTGGCATCCTTCACGCTCAGCGCCTCGATGATGATGATGCCGTCGTCCTTGGCTTTGGCCGAGAGCGCATGCTTGAGCGCCAGCGCGCGGACCTTCTTCGGCAGGCCGATCTCGTGGCTGCGGGTCTGCGGGCCGAACGAGCGGCCGCCGCCGCGGAACAGGTTGACGCGTGCCGAACCGTGACGCGCCGAGCCGGTGCCCTTCTGCCGGTACATCTTCTTGCCGGTGCGGTGGATGTCGGCGCGGTTCTTCACCTGGTGGGTGCCGGCCTGGCGCTTGGCCAATTGCCACACCACGCAGCGATGAATGAGATCGGTGCGCGGCTCAAGTCCGAAAATGGTGTCGGACACCGTGACAGAGCCGGATTTTTTGCCGTCGAGCGACGTGATCTTCAGTTCCATGTCACGCGCTCCCCGCGTCTTGCCCAACTGCGACAGGGGCCGTCGATTCATTGTCCGCGAGCTTGAACTTGCCGGGCTTCGGCACGCCCTCGGGCAGCTTCTTCTTCACCGCGTCGCGCACCGTGATCCAGCCGCCCTTGGTACCCGGCACGGCGCCTTCGACCATGATGAGGCCGCGCGCCACGTCGGTCTGCATGACTTTGAGATTGAGCGTGGTCACCCGTTCCACACCCAGATGGCCGGGCATTTTCTTGTTCTTGAAGGTCTTGCCGGGATCCTGGCGGCCGCCGGTCGAACCGATCGAGCGATGCGAGATCGACACGCCGTGGCTCGCCCGCAGGCCGGAGAAATTCCAGCGCTTCATGCCGCCGGCAAAACCCTTGCCGGTCGAAGTGCCGGTGACGTCGACATATTGGCCGACGACGAAATGATCCGCCGTGATCTCGGCGCCGACCGGGATCAGCCCGTCGTCGTCGACGCGGAACTCGGCGAGCTTGCGCTTGGGCTCGACCTTGGCGACCGCAAAGTGGCCGCGGTCGGCCTTGGTGGTGCTTTGCACCTTGCGTTGGCCGGCGCCGAGCTGCAGCGCGACATAGCCGTTCTTGTCTTTGGTGCGGTGGGCGATGACCTGGCAATTGCCGAGGCGGAGCACCGTCACCGGCACATGCTCGCCTGCCTCGGTGAAGAGGCGCGTCATCCCGACCTTCTGTGCCAGCACTCCGGAACGCATGTGTCTATTCCTTAAATCGCGCCTTAGAGCTTGATCTCGACGTCGACGCCGGCGGCAAGGTCGAGCTTCATCAGCGCATCGACGGTTTGCGGCGTCGGATCGACGATATCGAGCAAGCGTTTATGCGTGCGCATCTCGAACTGCTCGCGGCTCTTCTTGTCGATATGCGGCGAGCGGTTGACGGTGAACTTCTCGATCTTGGTCGGCAACGGGATCGGGCCGCGCACCTGCGCACCGGTGCGCTTGGCCGTATTGACGATCTCGCGCGTCGACGCATCGAGGATGCGGTGATCGAACGCCTTGAGCCGGATTCTTATGTTCTGACCGTTCATGATACCGCTCTTAAAAAGAGGATGCCCCGCTTTTGCGGGGCATGACGCTCCATTACTCGACGATGCTCGCCACCACGCCGGCGCCGACGGTGCGACCGCCCTCGCGAATGGCGAAGCGCAGCTTCTCTTCCATGGCGATCGGCACGATCAGGGTGACTTCCATGGCGATGTTGTCGCCCGGCATCACCATCTCGGTGCCTTCCGGCAAGGTCACGACGCCGGTCACGTCGGTGGTGCGGAAGTAGAATTGCGGCCGGTAGTTGGTGAAGAACGGCGTATGCCGGCCGCCCTCATCCTTGGTCAGGATGTAGGCTTCGGCCTTGAATTTGGTGTGTGGCTTCACGGAGCCCGGCTTACACAGCACCTGACCGCGCTCGACCTCTTCGCGCTTGGTGCCGCGCAGCAGGCAGCCGACGTTATCGCCCGCCTCGCCCTGATCGAGCAGCTTGCGGAACATCTCGACGCCGGTGACGACGGTCTTCACCGTGGGCTTGATGCCGACGATCTCGACTTCCTCGCCGACCTTGATGACGCCGCGCTCGATACGGCCGGTGCACACCGTGCCGCGGCCGGAGATCGAGAAGACGTCTTCGATCGGCATCAGGAACGGCCGGTCGGTCGCCCGCTCCGGCTGCGGAATATAGGCGTCTACCGCCTTCATCAGCTCCAGAACCGAATCATGGCCAAGCTCCGGCTTGGTGCCTTCC
>JBAUYI010000098.1:0-13354 GCA_049584715.1 Xanthobacteraceae bacterium | reverse complement strand
CCGAGCTTTGGGTCGGCACCCAGGCGGCGACCAGCCTGCTCAACGGCGTCGCCCGCATCCTGCAGACCGAGCGCGCAAAAATCGCGCTGCACCAGCAATTCCTCGGCGGCGGTTTTGGCCGGCGCGGCAACCATGAGGCCGTGTACGACGCCATCCGTTTGTCGAAAGCGGCCGGCAAACCGGTGAAGCTGATCTGGACGCGCGAAGACGACATCACCTTCGGCAAATTCCGCCCAGCGACCGCGCATCACATCGAGGCCGGTTTCGATGACAACGGCAAGCTCATCGCCTGGCATCACCGCGTCGTTGCCGAATCCGTCTTGGCTTACGTCTCCGGCGATCCAAAACCGCGGCAGGACCGCATCGTCATGAAGGGCTCGCCGATCCCGCAATATCCGATCCACAACAAGCTCGCCGAGCACGTCATCGAGAACCGCGGCGCGCGGCTGTCGCCGTGGCGCGGCGTCGGCAACGGCCACAACGCCTTCGCCATCGAGAGCTTCGTCGACGACATCGCCAAGGATCTCGGCAAGGATCCGGTGGCATTCCGCCTCGAGCTTTCGGAAGGCGTGCCGCGCATGCAGCATCTCCTGCGCGTAGTTTCCGAGATGTCGGACTGGCCACGTAAGCGCGACGGCACCGCGCTCGGCGTCGGCACCATGGTCAAGGACGACACCCTTGCCGCCGGCGTCGCCGAGGTCTCGCTCGATCGCAAGACCGGCAAGATCAAGGTGCTCAACTTCTGGGCCGCGCTCGACGCCGGCATCGCGGTGCAGCCGCGCAATCTCGCCGCGCAGACCGAGGGCAGCATCGTCTATGCGCTGGGCTCGGTGTTGCGGGAAAAAATCACCATCAAGGACGGTCGCGTGCTGCAGTCGAACTACAGCGACTACGAAGTCGCGCGCATGTCCGACGTGCCGCATATCGAGATTAAGGTGGTCTCGACCGACAACCATCCGACCGGCGGCGGCGAGGAAGGCGTGCCGCTGGTTGCCTGCGCGGTCGGCAACGCCATCGCCGCGCTCACCGGCGTGCGGCTGCGCGAGCTGCCGTTCTCGCCCGACCGCGTGCGCGGCGCCTTGGGGGTGTAAGGCGGTTACGCCGGCCGATCGCGGTGGGAAATCTCCACGACGCGGGCGCGCGCGGCGAGTTCGTCGACCAGCGCATCGGCCTTGGCCTTGTTCGCCGCGTCGAGATTGGCATCCCATTCGTCGAGCAGATAGACCTGCGCATCGGTCGCCTTGACGATCTCTTCGAGCGATTTGAGCTGCATCTCGCCCGAGGAGTAGCCGAGCTTCTTGTGCATTGCATCGGCGACGACGACCACGTCGTCCTCGTCTTCGTCATCGCTCTCGACGTCGACCGGCACCACGCCGCCGGTGAACTGAAACGCCAGCCGGTCGGTCGTTGGCCAGTAATAGGCGCGCTTCTTCATCTCGGTCTTCAGGCTGGCCAGCAGCGAGGACTTGCCCGAGCCGTTGCCGCCGCGCACGTTGACGCGCCCGGTCGAATGCGCGAGCGCGATCTGCAGCGCGTCGCCGACCGACGACACCACATTGGCGCCATCGCCTTCCCGCAACACCAGCCGATCGAACTTGATGCGCTTGTCGAAATCCGGGTCTGGTTCGGGCAGCATATTGGCGGCGACGCCGCCGAACCGCGTCCAGATGGCGATGAAATCGTTCCAGCCTGAGGCCAGCAGATGCAGCTCGTAGGTCATCTCGATCTGCCGCGGCAGCGTCGTGGCGAGCCCGACCAGGAGCACGGTATCGCCGACATTCTGCACGGCGACCACAGTGACGGTTGCGAACACGATGGCGAGGCTGACGATGCCGCTCATCGCGCTCATGCCTTCGCGCGCCACGATGGCGCGGATCTGTGCCGTCACCCCTTGGCGCAGCCGGGCCTTGAAACCGGCAAGCCATAGGCGAAGATTGTAGCTGTTGCCGCTGAACACATTATCCCACGCAGTATAGCCCTGCGCGGTGATGCGGTTGTTCATGCGCTGGTTTTCCAGATAAGTGCGCGCGATCGGCTTCTGCAGCACCCATTGCATCAACAACAGCACGCCGAAGGCGCCGACATAGGCGAACGGCAGGCTGATGTCGATTTCCGCGCCCAGCACGATGGAATTGAAGACCAAGCCGAGAAACAGCTTCAGCGCGAATTCCAGCTCGTACATGACGTTGAAGAAGCACTGGAACGTCTCGCCGGTGAGGAACGGCTCGACCTGCTCGCGTGACGGCTTGTCGCCGAGCAACTTCACCTTGCCGCGGTTTTCGCGCGCGAAGCGCAGCATGAATTTGCCGAAACCGCGGTAGCCGGCCCGCTCGGCAAACACCCAGCTGACGACGCCGACCACATAGGAAGCCGATTGCGCGGTCAGGATCCGGACCAGATCGCCGGCCAGGAAATGGCCGACGGCGACCTTCTGTCCGGCATTGATGACGAACCACGTCGTCGCCGCGGCCAGCATGGCCTCGACCACCATCAGGACGATCATCACGAACAGCGACGGGCTGAGCAAAAAGCGCGCCAGCTCGAGGCGTGAAATCTGTTTTCCTGCCATGGTGTTCCCGGAACGAGGATGCAGAGCGTAGCGTCTTTGAGTCGGTTGGTCAGTCTTCGGTTGGTCAGTCTAACGGCATCGGGATGGGACATTAAGCGCGGGTACAAGGCGCGTTAGCGCAGATTCACACGCCTCATCAAGGACTTTCTGGCATCGGCCGGGGTTTGCCGGCAGCCCGGTACCCGTTCGCCTGCACCTGCCGCGGATCCCGCCTCACGCTTTCGCCGCATGGAGCTGCGCCAGTTCGGCTTCCATTTTGCTGATATTTTCAAACAGCCGCGCCGTCGCCAAGCGCAGGAAGTAGAAGCCGAAGGTCGGATTCTGGTAGTAGAGCTGCTCGACCTGCTTATAGGTGATCGACAGTGCTTCGCCCTCCTCGAGGCATTCGAGCGTCGCGGTGCGCCGGTTGTCGGGCGCCAGCATCCCCAGCTCGCCGACGACCTGGCCGGGTTTCAGCTCGATGCCGAGCTCGAGCAGACGATAGCGTCCCGTTACCGTGCAGAACATCTCGTTCGCCGGTTCGCCCTTGGCGAACAGGATGTCGCCCTTCTTGAAGTGACGCCCGGTCATGAAGGGCTTGAGCCAGTCCATCGAGGTATTGCCGCGGACCGACTCGCGTACGTTCCTGATGAGGGCGACCATCTGGTAAAGACGATAGCCGTTGACCGGCAACGTTATGGCTTGCAGGGCCAGCAGGACATAGGTGTGCGTCACCGCATAGGAAAAGATCAGAAAGCAATTGGCCACGATGGAGAGGATGCGCAGCGGCACCATCGTCTTCGACGAGGCAGTCGCTACGATGAAGAGCGCAGCACAGGCGTTGAAAAACTCATTCCAATGCATGAATTGCATAGTCACCCTCCACCAGCCGCCTGCGTCGCAATGGCGACGCAGGCGGACATTTTCAAGCGCAAGCAACCCGCCGTTGATCCAGTACCAAATGCCTCACTGGCAGGGACCCTGCGCCCCGGCCATGCGACAAATACGACTGGCCGTTCTCATGTCCACGGCGTAATTTATTGGCCTGTGTGGGTTAAGAACCACACCCCTCACGGCCACTGAAGGGGCCCGCGTGAAGCCGCCGATTGCGCTTACGAATCTCGCGCATTATACCGCGCCGCTTCGCCGTTTCGGGGCATCGTCGCTTGGCCGCCTGTTCGTGCTGGCCATCGGGATGGCTGCCATGACGGCGTTCACGATATCGGATTTGCAGAAATCGGCCAGCTTCTGGCTGAGCGCGTGTCTGTGGTGCTGTCTCGCATATTTTGCCGTCGAGGGCTATGTCCGCGCCCAGGCGGCGTTTCAAGCCGGCAAAGCCAGAAGCTACCTGCTCTCGGCTTCGGGGTTCGTGGACCTGATCGCGATTGTCCCGGTCCCGATTGCGCTCGCCTGCGGGGTCGCGCAGCCGACGGCATGGCTCTTGGCGTCGTTGTGGGTGCTCAAGCTGGCGCAGAATTCGCCCGGCTTCGCCCAGCTTGCACGCGTGTTCGTGCTCGAGGCGAGGCCGCTCGCCAGCGTCCTCGCGCTGTTCCTGATCGTGCTGTTCCTGTCGTCCGCCGCCATGCATGTGCTGGAGCGCGACGAGCAGCCCGCGGCATTCGGCTCGTTGCCGCAGGCGTTGTGGTGGGCGGTGGTGACGCTGACCACCACCGGATATGGCGACGAGGTGCCGCGCACCCATCTGGGTCATCTGCTCGGCGCCTTTGTCATGATCTGCGGCATCGCCACCTTCGGATTGTGGACCGGTATCTTGGCCACCGGTTTCGCCGCCGAAAGCCGCCGGCGCAATTTCATCCAGACCTGGGATCTCGTCAGCAAGGTGCCGTTCTTCCAGACCCTCGACCCGTCGGCGATTGCCGAGATCACCCACATGCTGCGGCGGCTCGAAGTGCCGGCCCGGACCGCCGTGATCCGCCGCGGCCGGGTCGGCGATTGCATGTATTTCATCGCCGACGGCGAGGTCCAAGTCGACGTCAAACCGACGCCGGTTCGGCTGGCGACGGGATCGTTCTTCGGCGAGCTTGCGTTACTCGGCGATTCGGTCCGCAGCGCCAATGTGGTGACGACGCTGCCGTCGACGCTTCTGATCCTCGATCTCGCCGATTTCCGTACGCTAACGGCGCATCATCCCGAATTGGCGCGCGCCATCGATGCCGAGGGCAAGCGGCGCATGAGCGAGAACCAGCGGCTGCGCGAGTTGCAGGTGCAAAGCGGCGCCTCGCCGTCCTGATCGGAGTGCAGTCGTCTTCATTCAATCATAAAGCGGATCGGCGATCAGGCTTGACGCTTGCCCGGACTGGCCGATCAGAGCCGGCGCGCCGAGCAGCACCGTTCGGCCATCGATCGCAAGCGCCGCCTGCACCGACACCAACGCACCCGGCAGCGGCAGGTGCCCTTCGCCGAGGCGCGATCCGAGCAGCGGATCGAGCGGCTGCGTCACGCGGCAGCCTTCAATCAGCCACGAGCGGAAGCCGGAAAATCCGCGATCGCTGGGCAATAACGCGACGGCTTGCGCAAAGCGCGCTGCTGCTTCCTGCGCGATCGCGGCATCGCACACGGAACGGACGAGACGAATCCACGTTCCCTTGTAGGCCACCGTCGCGCGCAGAGCGAAACTCTTGCCCAGACCCACCTCGCCTTCAATGCGCTTGAACCGGACTTCCCGTTCAAGATCGGGAACCGCAGCGACATAGATTTCTTCCGCACCAAGCTGACGCGCTTCGCCCTCGACGAAGGCAATCATCGCGTTGAGATTTTCACCTGCTGCAGCAGCAAGCGCGTGACGGCCGATCGCCACGCCTTTGGTTGCCAAAGCGATTTCCGCCGGATCGGCAACGCCGCGTAACGCCGTGAACAGCGCGCTTGCATCGTGCAAAGTGAGTTTTGGGCCGCCCTCGCGCAAATCTTCGGCGATGCCCGCGGGAAAACCGTCGAAATCGACGACGCCAACGGCGGCATCGGCCCGTGTCGTGGCAATCTGTTGTGCGGCTTTCAGCCCGATGCGCGGCGTGTGGAGTACGTCCGCCACACGGCTGACCCGCTCGATCCAGGGTTTGACGCGAAAGCTCAACGCCACAACCAGATAGGGCGCCGCCTGACGCGGCACCACCAACACCGCTTCCGACCAGTACGGCACGAAGCCCGTGAGCCACGACACGCCGGCCGGCCGCGTATTATTGGTATAGATAACGAGCGCGTCGAGCTCTTCCGCCTGCATCGCCGCGCGCAGGCGATCGAGCCGCGCGTCGAAAACCGCATCGGGCAACTCGACCAGAGAACGGGCGATCAGGCCGCGGCGCATTGCTTCTTCTCGTTCACGCGGCGACTTCGAACAATTGGCGCGGCGTCTTGCACAGCACCTCGGCGCCATCCTCGGTCACGACGATGGCGTCGCCGAGCACGATATAGCCGGCGTCGGGATGATAGGTGTTGGGATGCACGATCAGCGTCATGCCGGGTTCGAGCATGGTGTCGACGTCTTCCAGGAGGTGCGGCTTGGAATCGGCGAACAGGCCCATGCCGTGGCCGCGCACCCGCGTCCATTGGCTGGTGGTGTACTCGCCGAGCCCGTATTTGCGGAACACGTCGTTCTCGGCTTTCGCCACGTCGGCGGCGCGCACGCCGGGCCGTACCGCGGCGATGCCGGCTTCCAGCGCTTCGACGAAGACGGCGAAGGCGCGGCGTTGCGCCTCGGTTGCTTTGCCGACCACCAATGTGCGGCAGATCTGGGCGAAGTAGCCTTCGACGGCGGGCGTCAGTTCCGTCGTGACCAGATCGCCTGCGGCGATGCGGCGCTCGGACGGCGGCGTCATGCCGAACACATCCTTGCCGCCGGAACCGATGATCATGAAATTGTCCGGGCAGCCTTTGCGGCGCAGATGCGCTTCGATATCGGCGACGATCTCGAATTGCCGCCGGCCCGGCCGCACCGCGCGCACAAACTCGACATAGGCTTCGTCGGCAATCTGCGCGGCGCGGCGCACCGCCGCGATCTCGCCTGCGCTCTTGTGCATCAGCAGCCGGTCGAACAGCGCGGTTGCGTCGTCGAGTTTGAAATGTTGCGTCGCATCTGCGAGCCACCGCGGCAAGAACCGCCGCGGCGCGGCGGCGATATGCGCATTGGCGACACGATCGAGCCGCGCGCCAACGATGCGGGCAATGTCGGGGGCGAGATGCACCTTCACCTGCGACGCTTCGAGCTCGGCGCGCTCGGCGTCGGTGGCGCTGTCGAGGAATAATTCAACTTCGCCATCGGCCGCGATGAGCGCGATGCCGTGACCTTCGAGAATGCCGAAATCGGCGCCGTAGCGCAGGTAATCGCCCTGCCAGGCGTTGCCGTAGAGCACCATGTGGCCGATGCCGGCCTCGCGCATGGCGGCTACCAGGCGCCGGCGCCGTTCTTCCGCAAGCATGGCTCTACGCCCCCTCGAAGCCGTAATCGCGCCGGTGCCGCCTTGGCCGAGACATAACCGGCGCGCCCGTCGTCGGCAACCGCACCGGGGTCCAACTGTTGCCGGAATCCGGACCCATGCTGCTGGACAAGTCGTTTTGCCGCGCTGCAAGATCGTCTCTGCTGAGAATTGCGCCGAATTCATAGAGCTTCCCGGATGGCCTGCCCCAAGATCGCGCTGACGATGCTCATCCTGGGCAGCGTCATGATTTTGGGCACGGACGCACGCGCCCAGGCCGGTACACCGGGACCGACCCGCCTGGCGCAAGCGCCGGCACCGCCAACGCCGCCTACCACCGCACCGCCGCCGGCGGCCGGCCAACCCGCCGCGCCAACTGCGCAGCAAACCCCAGATCCGGTCGGCAGCGTCGCGACGCTGCAAGGCAGCGCCTCGGTCACGCGCAACAATGCCACCAGCGCGCTTGCGCTCCGTGACCCGGTCTACAAAAACGACGTGCTGCAAACCAAAGTCGACGGCACGCTCGGCATCACTTTCGACGACGAGACCACGTTCACGCTGAAGCCGAACACGCGCCTCGCCGTGGATGAGTTCGTCTATCAGGAGGGCGGCAGCGACAATGCCGCCATATTCAACGTCGTGCGCGGCACCGCGGCCTTCGTCGCCGCCGAGGTGGCCCATACCGGCACTATGAAGATCGATACGCCGACCTCGTCGCTGGGCATTCGCGGCACCACCGGCCTTGTCGAGGTGCCGGAGGGCGGCACCGCCGCGGGCCAGGTCTCCATCAAGCTCTATCCTGATGCCGACGGCCGGGTCGGCCGGATCGAAGTTTTCGGCCGCGACGGCGCGCAGCTCGGTATCCTGTCACGCGGCGCTACCGGCTTTGCGATCCGGCCCGGCGCCGGCGGCCGCTTCACCGCTGCGCCCCTGCAAATTTCGCGAGAGGAAGCGGAGCGCGACCGCACCTTCGTGCGCCAGACGTTCGCGGCGCGGACCATCGGTCGTCAGATCAATCAGCAACGTCCCTCGTTCCAGCGGCAACGCAATCAGCTACGGCCCAATCAGCAACGGCCCGGCCAATTGCCGGGACGCGAGCAGCGGCCTGGCTTGCAGCAACAGCGGCCTGAGCAGCGGACGATACCAGGGGGACAACCGTTGCCGTCGCCCGGACAACGGTCGCCATTACAACAACAACCCGGCGCTCGGCCGACGCAGCAACAACCCGGTGCGCCCGCAACGCCGCAACAACAGCCGCCGGGCGCAAGGCCTATCCAGCAACAGCAACCTGGCGCAGCGCCACCCGGTGGCCGACCGAATGCACCAACGCTGCAGCAGCAGCCTGGCGCGCGGCCGACATTGCAGCGGCAGCCCGGAGCGCTGCCGGGTCCGCAACGCGCACCCGCTGGACCGCGCAAGCCAGCAAAGAAAAACGAAGGCCGTTAGCGCGCGGACGAGTCGGTGCGCTTGTTGTCGAAGCGCACGGCCGCGCCCGACGCCGCGAGGCCTATGCCGATGATGACGAAGATGCTGCCGGTTCCGGTGGCCGCCGCCACCAGGCTGGCGACAATCGGAATGATCGATTGGCCGATGCGGCTCGCCATGGTGCGCAGCGAATTCGCCGTGCCGATGGCGCCGCCGCTGGCGATGGCGAGCACGCCTGCGATGCTGGCGGTGATCGAGATGCTCAGCGCAAATCCGGCAACCGCAATGGCGGCGTACAACAGCGGCAGTGGCAATGGAAAAGCCAACAGCGTATAGGCAACGGCGCTGACGAACGTGCTGGTCAGCGTGAGCGGGATGCGGCCAAAGGCAACATGCAGCCGCGCATATATCAGCCGTGACAGCATCGAGGCGGCCGCCCGAACGGCAAGCAGCGTGCCGACGGCATCGACACTCAGGCCGCGATCGGAGCCAAGCAGCGGCAAATAGACGACGATGAGATCCTGCGCCACCACGGTGATGACGCTGACCACGATAATCGTGGTCAGGCCGGGCGCGAACAGCAACTCGCGCAGCGGCACTTTGGCCCGATCGACCGGCAATTTATGCGCGCCGGTGGATCGGGTCAGGAGAGCAAAGGCCATGGTCAAGACGGCGCCGCCGAGACCTATCGCAAACAGAAGCTGCGTCGGCGGCACGCTGGCCGAGCCGCCGGCCAGCGCGACGATGTAAGGGCCGACGCCCTGCCCCGCCGCATTGGCGACCATGTAATTGCCGATGGCGCGCTCCATCGCGCCCGGACCGGTGCCGCACCGCGTGCATTGGATCTGCTGGCTGACCACAAACAGCAGATGCGCGGTGCCGATGATCGCGGTGGAAACCAGAATCCCCGCCAGATTCGGCAACAGCACGAACCCGGCGCAGCCGACGATCAGCAGGCCGGCGCCCATCCAGGTCGTGACGGCATCATAGCCGCGGTCGATGAAGCGCCCGATCGGCACGCCGATCGCGATCGGCAGCAGCGCATAGACCGCGGTGATGACGCCGAGCCAGACCACCGACAGATCGAGCTCGACGGCGCGATAGGTCGTGGCAACGCGGACGATGGTGATGACCGCCTGCTCGACGAAGGCGGTGGAAACGATGGCGAAGAGCAGACGGCGGTTC
This sequence comes from Xanthobacteraceae bacterium, assembly GCA_049584715.1. Taxonomy (GTDB): domain Bacteria; phylum Pseudomonadota; class Alphaproteobacteria; order Rhizobiales; family Xanthobacteraceae; genus BOG-931. The sequence continues at coordinate 3,766 of JBAUYI010000098.1, read as the reverse complement.
ATTCCGGGTGAAGCGCCGTCACGCCAGGCGTTTGTTTTTTGTGAAATCGTAATCGACGGCGTGTTCGGATTCGTAAATCTGCACGCGGCGCGATGTATCGTAGCCCGGGCCGAACACACGCCTGAGAAACGCCAACTGAAACGCCCACGCCGCCTCGGCCGCGTCGCGGCGATAGCGGCCCGGCATGGTGTCGTTGAGCCAGCCATGGGGCGCGCCGGGATAGACTTTGATCGTATAGGTCTTGTCGTGGCGGTCAAAACTGTCGCGCAACCGCCGCACGTCGGCGAGCGAGATCACATGATCGGCCTCGCCGAAAATGCCGAGCACCGGGCAACCGACGCGCGCGATCACGTCATCGAACGGCTTTGAAAATTGCCCGTTGACCTTCCATTCCTTGTCGCCGGCCGCGCCGTACCAGATGAGCGCCGCGGCGATCGGATGCTCGGCAGCGTAGACCAGCGGATGGCGGCCGGTCTGGCAGACGCCTTTGACGGCAATTTTGCCGCGATCGACTTGCGGCAACTTCTCAAGCTCAGTAATCGCTGCGGCAATGTACTCGTTCGATTCGGTATCTTTGATCGGATACCCGACGTCGCCGCGATGCAAGGCGTCCTGGTCCAGATGCTTGTAAAAGAAATCCGGCGCGATGCAGATAAAGCCGTTACGGGCGAAGCGCTCGGCGAGATCGGAGGTGTGCTTCACCAGGCCGTAGCGTTCGTGCATCAGCACGATAGCCGGGACTTTTTCGCCGCCGCCGCCGGCCGGCACGGCGAGAAACGCCGGCAGGCCGCCGGCACAGTGAATGGTTTTTGTGACGATGTCGGGCACGAATGACTCCTTACAGACCCACAGCGAATGCAGCCGCAAGCTTGTGGCACGCGGCGGCATCATCGAGCGCCGCGCCAGCCATTTCCAGCCACGCGGCGGCGCCTTCGCTGCCGACCAGCGGATCGAGCACGCGGTGCGCCTTGGCGAAGACACCGGCTTGGTCGAGCGGATGCTCGGGGTCGCCGATCGCCTCGACGATACGCTGCTGGAAGACTTCGCCGTTGGCCTCGACATCCACTTCGGCAGGCCAATGTTGCGGATAGTAGGCATCGAGCCTCGCGTCCGCGATGATCTCGACCTTGGCGGCGAAGCTGGCCACGTCGGTATCTGTTTTCGCCGAGCTGCGATCGACATCGTAGAGGCGATCCGCAGCAAGCGCCGCAAGCCCAATCTGATGCGCGACGCTCACCATGGTCGATTGCCGCGCACCAGCTTCGGCGCGCGTTGCGATCATGCCGGCATAGGCCGGCGGCACACGCACCCGCACCTTGCTGATCGTTTCGGAACGCGCGCCGCGGTCGAGGATAGCGCGAAATGCTTCGATCGCGGCGATCCCCTGTTTGGCCGAGCAGAACGGTTTCAGGCTGAGCGCGGCATAAACGCAGTTCACGCCGAGCTTTTCCGTCAGCCGATCGTGATCGAGCGCGATGCCATGGCTATCCGTGAGCCAGGTCTTGTCCAAGATATCCGGATCGCCGCGATAGTCCGCGCGCGCCGCTTCGGCCGCGGCGACGCCGGCGGCCACCGCGTTGGCGTAGAGAAACCAGCGCCCGGATGGCGCGCCGTGGATACGGCCGACACCGCCCGCCATCAGCATCACGGCGAGCGAGAGAGCGTGGCCGGTGCGCTCCTCCGATAGTCCCATAAGGCGCGCCGACGTTGCCGCCGCCGCAACCGGCGCGGCGAGATAGGTCGGCCAGACGCCGCGATAAAGGATTAGCGGCCCGCGCACCGCGACGCCGATCCGGGTCATGATCTCGGTACCGGCCCAAATCGCGCTTGCGATTTCGCCAGGATCGAATTTTTGCTCCCGCGCTGCGAGCATCAGCGCCACCGGCACGACGCCGGCGCTCGGCGTGGTGCATGACGGCAGATGAATGTCGTCGATCTCGGTGAGCCGGATCGCCGCCGCCTGCCAGCCGATGCGGACGGCGAGCGCGCCATCGTCGCCCAGGCTTTGCAGCGCTTTGCCCTCGGGGATACGGGCGCCGGCCTGGGCGGCGACCACGGTATCGATGAAATGCAGCCGCAGTCGCTCCAGATTCGCCGCCGGCAAGCCGGACGCCTTGGCACCGGTTACGAAGGACGCAAGCTCCCCGATGACGCTCACGGCAGGATTTCCCAAGGGCTTGCGGATTGTATATCCATATCGGCTTCATAGCAGAAACCCGCTAGCATCCCACTCCTGCATAGAGTCCCTGCACAAATGGCATTACCCCTCAACGAGACGCACGATCCGGCCCGGCGCAGCTGGGTCGAAAGCGCCAATGCGCCTGAGAGCGAATTCCCGATCCAGAATTTGCCGTTCGGCGTTTTCAGCCCGGCCGCGGGACTGCCGCCACGGGTCGGCGTCGCCATCGGCGACCAGATTCTCGATGTCGCGGCGGCCGGCCCTTCGCTCGAAGGCCTTGCCGCCGAAGCCGCGCGCGCCGGCGCGGCGCCGTTCCTCAACCTCATCATGTCGCTCGGGCCGCAGGCCTGGTCAGCGCTGCGGCTCGGCCTGTCGCGCGCCTTGAGCGCCGAGCACGGCAATAAGAACATCAGCCAGCATCTGACTCCGATGGCGAAGGCGGAAATCAGGCTGCCGGTGGCGTTCCGCAACTTCACCGATTTTTTCGCCTCGATTTTCCACGCCAGCAATGCCGGCCGCATGTTCCGCCCCGACAGTCCGCTGATGCCGAACTACAAATATGTGCCGGTCGCCTATCACAGCCGCGCCTCGTCGGTGCGCGTCAGCGGCACGCCGGTGAAGCGGCCGCAAGGCCAGCGCAAGGGTGCGAACGAGGACGCGCCGAGCTACGGGCCGTCGCGTAATCTCGATTTCGAACTCGAGCTCGGCGCCTTCATCGGCATGGGCACCGAGCTCGGCACCATGGTTCCGGTCGGCAAAGCGGCCGAGCGCGTGTTCGGCTATTGCCTGCTCAACGACTGGTCGGCGCGCGACATCCAGGCCTGGGAATATCAGCCGCTCGGGCCGTTCCTCGGCAAGAATTTCGGCACCACAGTCTCACCGTGGGTGGTGATGGCGGAGGCGCTGGCGCCATTCCACACCGCCGCTTACAAGCGACCGGAAGGCGACCCCGCCCCGCTGCCGCATCTCGCCGACGCCGACGATCAGGCCAACGGCGGGCTCGACATCACGCTGGAAGCTTATTTTTTGACTGAGACCATGCGCAAGAACGGCACCGCGCCGGCGCGCATCACGCAGACTTCGTTCGCGCTGATGTATTGGACCATCGCGCAGATGGTCGCCCACCAGACCAGTAACGGCTGCAATCTCGAGATCGGCGACCTGATCGGATCGGGCACCGTGTCGGGCCCCGACAAATCGAGCTGGGGTAGTCTCCTTGAACTCAGCGCACGCGGCCGCGAGCCGCTCGAACTGCCGGGCGGCGAGAAGCGTGGCTTCATCGAAGACGGCGACGAAATCATCTTCCGCGGCTTTTGCGCCAAGTCTGATTATCCGCGCATCGGCTTCGGCGAATGTCGCGCCGTTATTTTGCCGGCGGCGTGATCGTCCGCTACTCCACCGGCACCCACTTCTGGAGGCGTTTTCCAGTATCGACCTCGCCGGTATAAAAATTGCCGCGCGAATCGAACTTGCCGACGTGCACCCAGTGGAATTCGCCGATCTCGCGGCCCGGCCGGCCGAAGGTGCGGACCACGGCGCCGTCGCTGCGGCGCACGGTCTCCAGCACGTTGTTGGTGCCGTCGATCA
>JBAUYI010000097.1:0-6734 GCA_049584715.1 Xanthobacteraceae bacterium | reverse complement strand
AGGGCGGTGCCCGCGGGTGGGTTTGCAGCCTGCTCCCGGGCGGCTTGGGTATCATGTCTCCCGGCATTACGACCGGGGTGGGAGGTGCTTCCCTGGACTGGGACAGGCGAAGGCGGGTAACGCCCGTGCAGACCACGTCCCAGGAAGCCTGGCCTGAAGCTGAGCCTTTGGGATGGAATAATTCCCTGAGGTGAGAGCCGCGGTGGAACGCCGAAAGGCGAGCGCGCCTTGCAAGGCGCGCGCCGCATCGCAAGATGCGGCGGATGTTGATCAGCGTCTGCCGGCGTTCCGCTTCCTTTATTTCTTTCTTTAAGTCTTGGTTTTGGCGAGACGGGCGTAGCGAATAAGGAAACAGAGGCACCACCCCTCTCTTTCTATATCCTCCCCGGCCTTCGCGCTTCACGTGGCAGGGTTTTGCAACGCTCGGGCGAGGAGGCGCGCCGCGAGAACGATGGCTGCTGTGCGATTCGCGATATTTGACGTTGTCATGCCCCGCGAAAGCGGGGCATCCAGTAGCCGCGAAAGCAGAAAGCTATTCCACATCGCCCGCGATTACTGGATCGTCCGCCTGCGCGGACGATGACAATGCGGTAGGTGTCTGCCCGTTGCGTCGCTCGTCCGGGCATGGTCTTTATGCGCCCGCAACAAGACGAGGAAAACGCTAGTGAAGACGGTGGAAGTGGGGGTGATCGGTGTCGGCTGGATCGGCGGCTTGCGCGCCGACACGTTGTCGCGCACGGCGCTGGTCGACAAATTGCACCTGTGCGACATCAAGCCCGACCGGCTCGCCGAGGTGACCAAGCTCTACAAGCCGGCGACCTCCACGCGCGACTATCAGGACATCATCAAGAACGAAAAGATTTCGGTGGTCTATGTCTCGACCACGCCGGAAGCCAACCACTATCCGATCGCGCGCGATTGCCTCAAGGCCGGCAAGAATGTCATGCTGGAAAAGCCGATCGCGCTCGAACTGTGGGAAGCCGACGAGCTGATCCAGCTGGCGAGCCGCAACAATCTCAAATTCACCATCGGCTATTCGCAGCGCTTCAATCCGAAAATAGCCTACGCCAAGAAGAAGATCGTCGACGGCACCCTCGGCAAGGTGGTTTCGGTGCTGGTCAGCCGCCATCTTTCGCGCGAACTGGGCAAGAAGATCGCAAGCCGGGTGAGGCTGTCGCCGGTGGTGATGGAATCGACCCACGATCTCGACTTCGTGTTCTGGCTGTTGGAGCCGGCCAAGCCGGTGCGGGTCTATAGCCAGGGCGCCTACGGCTATATGCAGCCGGTGAACGGCTCGCACGACATCATGTTCACCACCGTGACCATGGACAACGGTGTCGTGGTGATGATCGGCGGCGGCTGGAATTTCCCGCCGAGCTTTCCGAATTATTGCTCGACCTGGATCGAGATCACCGGCACCGACGGCGCGCTCACGCTGGACGACACCCAGCGCGACAATTGGCTCAATACCGAAAAACGCGGCCAGGAATTCCCGATGTCGACCATGCCCGGCGAGTGGGTCGATCATGTTTTCGCCGGCGGTATCGGGCCCGAGACCATCCATTTTCTCGAAGCCTGCATCCGCGACACCGCGGTGATGGTGACGCCGGAAAGCGCGCGGCGGGTGATGGAGACTTACAGTGCGGCCGATTTATCGGCCGACCGCAACGAACCGATCGATCTGCCGCTCACCAATGAGACGATTTCCGGCATCGCCGAGCTCAAGGCCAAGAACCGCGCAGGGCTGAACGTATGAAGAAGAACGCCAAGGGCATCGGCCTGGCCATCATCGGCGCCGGCCGGGTCGGCCTGTTTCGCGGCGAGGTGGCGGCGCGGCATCCGGCGGTGGAATGGATCGGCATTGCCGAGCTCAACCACAATCGCGGCGGCGATGTCGCGGCCCGCATCGGCGCCGATTTCGTCACCACCAGTCATCGTGAATTATTGGCGCGGCCGGAAGTCAACGCGGTGCTGATCTCGACCGACGAGCATCTGCATGTCGAGCCGATCCTGGCGGCAGTCGAGCGCGGTCTGCCGATGCTGATCGAAAAGCCGCTGGCCACCGATCTCGCCCAGTCCGCCCGCGTGCTCAAAGCGATCACCGACGCAAAACTCGACGCCATCGTCGGCTATACCCAGCGCTTCCGCCGCAAATGGCTCGCCGGCAAGGAGAAGGTGAGGAGCGGCGCGCTCGGCGACGTCACCATGGTGACCTCGCGCGCCTTCATGAACCGTCTCGTCGCCATCGACAATTACAAGCGCACCGACGATCCGAGCACGATCTCGCCCATGGTGATCTCCGGCACCCACGCGCTCGACATCGTCATGTGGTATCTCGAAGGCAAGCAGCCGGTCGAATGCTACGCGCGCTCGATCGACAAGGTGTTGGGGCCGCTCTATCAGGGCATCGACGCCACCGCCGGCATGATCATGTGCGCCGACGGCACCCTCTATCATCTCAACATTTCCTGGGCGTTGCCGGTCACCTGGCCGGGCGCGGTTTACAGTTTGGAAGTCGGCATCAACGGCACCCACGGCGTGCTCACCATCGACGACACTCATCGCGACATGGTGCTCGCGGTCTCGAAACCGCAGGGCGAAGGCTACGCGCCCGACCAAAGCCGTCTGGTCGATTTCCTCGGCTCCTATCCGCCGGGCGACATGGCGCTCGGCGAATTGCGCGGCCCGATGCGCGAGGAGACCGACTCGTGGCTCAACCGCGTCTCGCTCGGCTTGCCGACCCAAGCCGCCACGGCCGCTGAAGCGCATAACCGGCTGATGCTGACCAAGGCGCTCGACCTGTCGGCAAAACTCAAACAGCCGGTCAAGCTGCCGCTCGAGCCGGAACAAGGGCTGGCGGCGGCGTGACACGGATACTGATTGCGCTGTTCGTTCTTCTGCTCTCCGCGCCGACGCATGCGCAGGAGGATGCGGCATCGTTCTTCAAGGGCAAGACGCTGCGCATCGTCGTCGGCTCCGGGGTCGGCTCCGGCTACGACATCACCGCGCGGACGCTGGCGCGGCACATGGGCGCGCATATTCCCGGCAATCCGACCGTCATCGTGCAGAACCAGCCTGGCGCCGGTGGCGCCATCATGACCAACTCGCTCTACGCCACGGGCCCATTCGACGGCACGGTAATCGGTGCGCCGTTTAACGGCACGCCGACCATGCCGCTGTTGTCGCCGCAGAGCGCGCGGTTCGATGCCGAAAAGCTCGCCTATCTCGGCAGCACCAACCGCGAAACCCAGGTGATGTATGTGTGGTCCACGGTGCCGGTACAGACACTCGACGACGTCAAGACCACCGAGCTGGTGATGGGCGCACAGGCGCCGGGCTCGACGCAATACGATTACCCGGTGCTGCTGGATCGCCTGTTCGGCTACAAATTCAAGGTCGTCACCGGCTACGAAAGCACGCCGAAGATTCATCTGGCGCTGGAGCGCGGCGAAGTGCAGGGTACCATCGCCAATTGGTCGACCTTGAAGGCGCTCAACTCCAATTGGCTTGCCGACAACAAAATCCGGCTGCTCGCGCAATGGGGGCTTAAGAAGCTGCCGTCGATCGGCAACGTTCCCTCGATCTTCGATTTCATCAAGGCCGATGCGGATCGTGCTGCCATCAAGCTCGTGGTGGCGCGGCTCGAATACGGCCGGCCGTTCTTTGTGCCGCCGGGCGTGCCGCCGGACCGCGTCGAAGCGTTGCGGCGCGCCTTCGACGCCACGGTCAAGGATCCGGCCTTTCTCGGCGAGGCGACCATGGCGCGGATCGACATCGATCCGCTCAGCGGCGAAGAAGTGCAGACTCTGGTCGAAGAGGTGTCGAAGACGCCGCCCGACGTCGTCGCCCGGGTTCGCGATGCGCTTGAGAATAAATAATCAGCGCAATGCGACCAGCAGGACAACGATCTCGCACACCTGCTCGACCGCGCCGAGTACGTCGCCGGTCTGGCCGTCGATCTGCACGACACTCAGCCACGCCATCAGCACGATGGCGACGAGCGACAAAATCAGCGCTGCAATGCCGAGCGAGGGCCCGAGCCCGATTGCCAGAATCAGGATGCCCAGCACGCTCGCGGTGATGACGCGATCGCCCGATGGCCGGCCGGCGGCGAACGCCAGGCCATCGCTGCGTGCCGGCGGCACCAGCGCCATGAACACCGGTATTGCCGCCCGTGCCGCGCCGTGCGCCGCGATCAGGGCCCACAGCACCACGATCGGATTGCCGAGCGACGCGATCGCACTGACGCGCAACAGGATCGACAGTATCAGCGCGCAGACGCCGTAGGTACCGATGCGGCTGTCGCGCATGATGTCGAGCTTGCGCTCCCGCGTATCGCCGCCGCCGAAACCATCCGCGGTGTCGGCGAGGCCGTCCTCGTGCAAGCAGCCCGTCACGGCGAGCGTCGCCGCGACCGCAAGCGCTGCCGCGACCCACGGCGGCGATCCGATCTTGTGGGCGACCGCGTAGACCAACGCGGCGATCAGTGCGACGAGGACGCCGGCCAGCGGGAAGGCCCAGGCGGCGCGCGCAATATCGGCGCCGGCGGCCGGTGTCGCGTTCGCGACCGGCAGCCGCGTCAAAAAGGCGATGCTCGCCTTGAGGTCATTGGCGCAATCCGCAAGCCAGCCGTCGGGTATCGTCATGGCTCGGTCTCGGTCGGTATCGTTTCGGCGACGCCGAACATTACCTCGTTTTCCGCCCGCCGCACCGCCTGTCTTAGGTGTGCCTAACTCGCATTCGTTGTCGCAATGGCGTGAAAGAACGTGCCGGTGACACGGCCGCGTCGTCCGCCGGCGTTGCCGAGCTCGCGGCCTTCGCCATCGCGCAGTTCGGCGAACGATTCATCGGCGCCGGCTGACGTCAGCGATGCGTAATGGAATTCGTGGCCGCGCACGATCGCGCCTTGGCGTCCCAGCACGGTGTCGGAGAGTAACCGCGCGGTGCGGTAGCCGAGATGCAGCTTGCGCTTGGCGAAGCTGGTGGCGTGGCCGAGCAAGCCGGTCATGGCATGCGGTTGCCCTGCGGCATCCTCCAGGCTTTGACCCAAAACCATGTAACCGCCGCACTCGCCGTGCACAGGCCGCGTTTGCGCAAAGCTTCGCAGGCCATCGCCAAAACGCCGGGCCGCGGCTAGCGCTTCGGCGTGAAGCTCCGGATAGCCGCCCGGCAGCCAGCAGCTGTCGGCCCTGTCCGGCGGCGGTTCGTCGGCGAGTGGCGAGAACGGCAGAATCTCGGCGCCGGATTTGCGCCATGCCGCAAGCACATGCGGATAGACGAAGCTGAAAGCCTGATCGTGCGCCAGCGCGATGCGCTGCCCGGGCGGCGGGATGGCGGCGTCACTTGTCGCGGGATTGATCGTCAATGGCGCGGCGCTCGCGACGATGCCGTCGAGATCGAGATGGCTTTCAGCCATGATGGCGAGCCGCTCGATCAGCGACGTCAGATCGGGATGTTCGCCGGCTTGGACGAGACCGAGATGACGCTCGGGCAATGCCAGCGCCGCCTCGCGCGGCACGGCGCCGAGGATTTGCACACCGAGCGCAGCGATGGCGTTCGCCACGACGGCGCGATGGCGCTCACTGGCGACGCGATTCAAGATCACGCCGGCGATGTGCACGGCCGGATCGTGCGCAGCAAAACCCCGCACCACGGCCGCCGCCGATTGCGCCTGGCGCGACACATCGAGCACGAGCAACACCGGCAACTTGAAATGCGCGGCGAGATCGGCGGTTGCGCCGCGTTGTCCGGCGGCACCGTTGGTGCCGTCGAATAGCCCCATGACGCCTTCGATCACAAAAATATCTGCGCCGGCTGAGGCCTGCGCTGCCATGGCGTCGAGCAGCGCACGCGACATCGCCCAGGAATCGAGATTGACGCTCGGCGAGTGGGTCGCCGCGGCATGGAACGCCGGATCGATATAGTCGGGTCCGGCCTTGGCCGCGCGCACCGCGACACCGCGCCGCTGCAGCGCCGCCAGTATCGCCAGCGTCACGGTGGTCTTGCCGGCGCCGGAATGGGCCGCGGCGATGATGAGGCCGCGCGCCGTCACGGCGACTCCTTTTCAGCTTCGGCAGTTTCGCCGAGCAACTGCGAGCGCATTTCGACGATGTCGCCGATCACCACGATGGCGGGCGGTTCGAATTTTTGCTCGCGGGCATCAGCGGCAAGTTTTTCCAGCGTCGAGACCAGGACACGCTGCTTCGGTGTCGTTGCCGAGGCGATCACGGCGGCAGGCGTTCGCGCCGAGAGCCCGGTTTTCATCAATTCGGCCGTGATCCGATCGAGATTGTGCATCACCATGTAGAGCACGATCGGCTGTCCGGTGCGGGCGAGCGGCGCCCAATCGAATTCCTCGTCGGCGCCGTGACCCGCGGCGAAAATCACGGCACGATTGGTCCCGCGCAACGTCGCCGGGATCGCCGCCGCCGCCAACGCGGCAAGGCCCGCGGTGACGCCCGGGATGACGCGGAACGGCACGCCGGCTGAGGCAAGCACCATCGCCTCTTCGCCGCCGCGGCCGAACACGAACGGATCGCCGCCCTTGAGCCGCAACACGCGCCTGCCGGCGCGCGCCAGCGCGACCAGGCGCTGGCTGATATCGGATTGCGTCGCCGACGGCTTGCCGCCGCGCTTGCCGGCGAATTCGAGCCGCGCCTGTGGACCGGCCAGCGCCAGCACCCGTTCATCGACCAGCGCGTCATGCACGACCACGTCGGCCTGGTCGAGGCCGG
>JBAUYI010000096.1:0-32727 GCA_049584715.1 Xanthobacteraceae bacterium | reverse complement strand
GCATATTGCTTTACGTGAAAAGGAGATTGATCGCCTCACGCTGAGAGATGGAGATATTCTCTTCAATAGAACAAACAGCGCCGAGCTGGTTGGAAAATGTGCGGTGTTTCACGGCGACAAGCTCTTTGTCTTCGCGTCATATCTCATTCGTGTGCGTCTCGATTTTTCAAAAGCCGACCCAGAGTTTGTTGCATTCGCGCTTAATAGCCAAATCGGTCGCCAACAAATCGATGCTCTCTCGCGTCCGATAATCGGACAGGCCAATATCAACACAGACGAACTCCGAAGCCTGGAAGTGCCTTTGCCGTCTTTGAGCGTGCAGAAGGAAATTGTGAAGCGTTTAAGTAAATCGCGCGCGAATATCGCGGAAAAGCTGAACGTCGCAGAGAAACTTTCAGACGACGCTATTCGAAAGATCGAGTCGCTGATCCTAAGTAGGTCTTAGTTCGCCAAGTATTCGTGACGCTTCATCTCACCGTCGTAATAGAGCGCTGTCACCGCGACGGAGGCGACCCCCGCACCCTCACCGCAACCGGCCGCCGCGTAGCCTGCGACAGCGGCGCCCGCACGTGATAGCGCGGCAACAGATGCTTCACCAGCCCGAACCCCGCCAGCCCCAAGCTCCCCCACACCGCCGTGCTGAAATAAAGCGACATCCAGGCGATCTCGTCGCGCCATTGCGCGATGTCGTGGGTGACGATCCAGCGGGTCGCGACGTCGTGCAGGCCGGCGAGGAGGCCGAGATAGTCCTTGCCGCTCAAGAGGTCCGCCTGCCAGCGGCCGAAATACATCGGTACGTCGACGGTGGCCATAAACACCACATAGGCGGCGATGCCGGCGGCTGCGGCGGCGATGGCGAATTGGGCGGGGCCGCGGAAGCGCGGCACGAGGCGCGACAGCGCGATGCCGATGAGCAGGAAGGTGATCGTCCACAGCGAATTTTCCAGGACGTTGCCCAGAAAGTTGGTGGTGATCACCGCGTACCAGGAAGAGATTTCCGCGACCACGATGATGGGCACGATGGCCTTGGCGATGTTTTTCGCCGTGTCGGAGTTGGCGACCTTGCCCAGCGCGTACAGCACGATGGCCCACTGTGCGGCGAAGCAAAGCTCGGCGACCGTGGCGACGGAACGGCCGACCATGACGCTGGAAAGCCAAGTGTCGAACAGGCAGATGCGTTGCACGTCGGCGCGCGGCAGGATGGAGCGGAAGGCGCAGCCGAGCACATAGACGGCGCAGAGCAGGAGGAGCGGTTCGATCCACGTGGCGGCCCGCGTGTCGCCGCGGCTGCCGCGGTGGCGGACGCGCAGCCAAAACAGCGCCGCGATGTTGACGGCGCTGACGAGAAGCAGAAAGACCCACCAGATCGCGACCGGGTTTGACCAGTCGAGCCACGCGACGCTCATCGGGTTGCCTCCGCGGGCGTTACTGAACGCTCACGAAAGTGTAATACGCCCGACATATAAGGCGAGATCAAGCCAAACGTTTTTGGGCGGCTGCGGCCGACTCATTGTCAGTGCCGAAAAGTCAGTGCCGCAATGGTGACGCGAATTGTCAGGCAGCGTCGGTCACTCGAACGTGCCGGGCTTCATATCGAGAATGCGATAGCCGCGTCCCGGCATCACTTGGCAGGCGGCCTCCGTCGAAAATTTGATGAAACGCCGCGCCGGCTGATTGTCGGCGCCGCCGGCGGCGGCTTCGGCGTCCGGCTGGCCGTGGCATGGGTCGAGGTTCGATCCCGGTGCCCCAATGAATTTACGCCTCCTTAATGCAAAGTTTCTATAATCGCAGGTTGCAATGCAGGTGTGTTTCGCGGCACGGAGTTTTCGATGGTCGTTGTCGGTAAGTTCCGCAACCAAGCCGAACTGCGCAGAAAACCGCGCCGGAATTTCCATTACAATGCCAGCGTTTTGCTTGACGGCACGTCGCCGCCGCGCCCCTGCGCGATCGCCGATATTTCGGAGACCGGCGCGCGTATCATGCTCGAGAGCGAGTGCGAGCTGCCGGAACGCTTCATCCTGCTGCTCACCCGCAGCGGCGAAGCAAGGCGCCATTGCCGGCTGGTTTGGCGCGACGGACTGGGCGCCGGCGTCGAATTCCCAACGCCTCATTCCCAAGCGGCGGAATAGCGCGTCCCAGGCCGGGTCGGTCCGCCTGCTTTGGCTTGAGCGATCTGCCGTTGCCTTATTTGCGGCGCACCAAACTGCAAACGAAACGCGCTATAACTTGATCGGACGGCATTATTGCGTCACGCGGTGGGGCGCGCGTGGAGAGCAGGGGATCGTCACGGAACCGTTTTTCGCATCGAGCCGCCGACCTAGCGCGCGCGTGGGCCACAGCTTATTGCTTTGCGCCGCCGCCGCCGGCATGGCGCTTGCGGGCTGCGGGCTTGGCAACGGCCCGGGCTCCTGGATGGTCGATCCGGGCCGCTACGAGGTCTATCACTGCAACGATCTCGTGACGCGATGGAAAATTCTAACCGACAAGGAAAAGGAATTGCGCGCGCTCATGGACAAAGCGAGCCAGAGCGGGACCGGCGCGGTGATCGGCACGGTCGCCTACCGTGCCGATTACGAGGGCGTGCTGACCGAGGAGAAAATGGTGCAGCGCGAGGCGAATGAAAAGAAATGCGAGCTCACCGCCACGTTTCAGAGCGACCAGTCCATCCGTTGACCGCTACGCGTGCAGGCGGATGATCGTCATGGCGATGGCAACGCCAGCGGCGGCCAGGACCACGAGCGCCGCCGCGCTGGCCGCGGTCGCCCGTCCGCCGGCAAAGAACGCGGCATAGAAGGCCTTGAGGATATTGTTGGATGAAGCGGCGATCAGGATGGCGCCGACCAGCGTGTCGGGTGACACGCCCGTCAGCCCGCCTTGCGCCAGATTGAGGACGAACGGGTCGATATCGGAAATGCCGACGATCGCGGCCAGCGAATAGATGCCGGTCACGCCGAATTCCTTCGTCGCCCAGGTCGACAGGAAAGAGGTGGCGACGAACAGCACCGCAAAAATGATCGCCGCGCCGAGCTCCAGCGGGTTGCGGCTCGAGGCGGGCGTCGCCGGCGCAGGCTGCGCCGGTTGACCGTCCGCCGAATTTCCAAACACCCAGTATTGCAGCGCGCAGATCACCAGTCCCGCCGCCGATAGCCCGATCAACGGCAGCGCCAGACGACGCGCCAACGTCATGTTGAAGATCGCGGTGATTGCCAGGATGCGCAGATACATGATCGCGGTGGCGAGCGTGATGCCGGCCTGTGCGTGGCGGCGGACCGCGGTATCGGATTTGGCCTGCCGCGCCAGCACCACCGTCGTCGCGGTGGACGAGTAGAGCCCGCCCAACGCCGCCATCCACAGTCCGCCTGCCGCGGCGGCCCAGTAGCGCTGCGCCAGATAGCTGACATAGGAAAAGGTGCAGACCACCACCAGCGCCAGCCAGACTTGGCGCGGCGTGATGGCGGTCAGCGTCGTCACCGGCTCGTTCGGCAACAGCGGCAGGACGATGCCGGTCAGGATCAGAAACTGGCCGGCGGTGACGATCTCCTTCATGTCGATCCGCCGCGCCAGGTCGTGCAGCCAGGTGCGGCCGGTCAAGAGCAGCACCGCCACCACCGTCGTCGTCACCGCAACCCATGGCGGCAGCGCCAGCGCCACGGCGCCGAGCAGATAAGCGTGAACGTTGAGCACCGGCACGATGAGATTGGCTTGAGCCTCGCCGGTCACGTCTTGCGCCGCCACATGCGTGCGGTAATAGACGACGAGCCAGGCGCCGAGCACGAGGAGACCGGCGGTGAAGGCAACGCCGTGCGCAGGCTCGAGCAGGTAGAGCATGCCGCCGGCAAGCGCGAGCATCGGAAAAGTGCGGATGCCGCCCGGGGGCTTTTGCGTGACTTGCGCGAAGAAATCCTCGAACGCGAGGCCTAAGAAAAAACTCAAACCCAGAAGCAAGGCCACGCTGGTCGGCGACGGTGCTGTGAGCATGAAGGAGCGCCAGGCGTCGGTCGCGGCGAATGGTCGCCGCGGAACGGACGGTCATGAAACTATAGTGGTTAGGCCGGCAAATGCGAATAGAGTGCGCGCCCGCAAATCGACATGCTCCGTGGTAGCGAGCCACGGCCTCCGTGGTAGCGAGCCACGGCAAGAACAAGCCGGAGATGATGGTATGAAATGCCGGGTTTTGGGTTTCGTTGGGCTCGTCTGCGGCGCGATGCTGGCCGCGCCGCTGCCGCTCGCCGCGCAGGATTTTCCGACGCGGCCGATCGCCATGATCGTGCCGTTTCCGCCCGGCGGGCCGACCGATACGTTCGGCCGCATCATGGCCGCGTCCATGGGCGAAACGCTGGGCCAGCCGGTCATCGTCGAAAACGTCGGCGGCGCCAACGGCACGATCGGCGTCGCGCGCGTCGCCCGCGCGCTGCCCGACGGCTATACGCTCGGCATCGGCCAGTGGAGCACCAATGTCGTCAACGGCGCGGTCTACGATCTGCCGTACGATCTGTTGAAGGATTTCGCGCCGGTGGCGCGTTTGGTGAGCGGTCCACAATTGCTCGTCGCCAACAAGAACTTGCCGGCGAACAATCTTGTGGAATTCATCGCCTGGCTGAAGGCCAATCCCGGAAAAGCGCTGGCCGCGACCGCCGGCGTCGGCAGCCAGCAGCATATCAGCGGCGTCTACTTTCAGGACGCAACCAAAACCCAATTCAAATTCATTCCCTATCGCGGCGCCGCGCCGGCGATGCAGGATCTGATGTCGGGACAGGTCGATTTCATGTTCGACCAGGTCGGCAGCTCCTTGCCGCAGGTGCGCAACGGCACGATCAAAGTTTTTGCCGTCACCGCCGATAAGCGCTTGGCGTCGGCGCCGGATATTCCGACTTTTGCCGAAGCAGGCCTGCCGGGGTTCACGATTTCGGTCTGGCACGCGCTGTGGGTTCCCGCCGGCACGCCGAAACCGATCATCGACAAGCTCAATGCCGCAGCCGTCAAGGCCATGGCCGATCCCGCAGTGCAGGCCAAGTTTCGCGATCTCGGCCAGGACATGCCGCCACGCGACGAGCAAACGCCGGAAGCGCTCGGCGCCTTTCAGAAGGCCGAGATCGAGAAGTGGTGGCCGCTGATCAAGGCGGCGAAGATCAGGGCGGAGTAAATTCGTTTTAAAGCGACACGCGCCGCAGCCGCAGCGCGTTGGCGACGACGCTGACTGACGACAGCGCCATGGCGGCGGCGCCGAAGGCGGGCGACAGCAGCAAGCCGAACAACGGGTAGAGCGCGCCGGCCGCAATCGGCACGCCGGCTGCGTTATAGATAAACGCGAACAACAAATTCTGCCGGATGTTGTGCATGGTCGCGGCGGAAAGTTTTTTCGCGCGCACGATGCCATTGAGATCGCCTTTGACCAACGTCACACCGGCGCTCGCCATGGCGATGTCGGTGCCGCCGCCCATGGCGATGCCGACGTCTGCCGAAGCCAGCGCCGGCGCATCGTTGATGCCATCGCCGGCCATGGCGACGACCCGGCCGGCGTGCCTTAGCTCTTCGATTGCCGCGGCCTTGCGCTCCGGCAACACTTCGGCTTCGACGTCGGCAATGCCGAGCTGTTTGGCGACCGCCTCCGCAGTCGTGCGGCTATCGCCCGTCAGCATGACGATGGCAATGCCTTGTGCCTTGAGCGCGTCGAGCGCGGCGCGCGTCGAAGGCTTCAGCGGGTCGGCGACGGCAATGAGGCCGGCCAGCGCGCCGTTGATGGCGACGAAGATCACGGTGCCGCCGTCGCCGCGCAGCCGTTCGGCTTCGTCTTGCAAGGCCGCGGTGGCGATGCCGAGCTCGGCAAAAAATTTGGCGTTGCCCAGCGCGACGCGCCGGCGCTCCACCACGCCCGTCGCGCCTTTGCCGGACGGCGAAGCGAAATCGCTGACGGCGAGCAGATCGATCTTGCGTTCGGCGGCGGCCGCGACGATCGCCGCGGCGAGCGGGTGTTCGCTCGACCGCTCGACGCTGGCGGCAAACCGCAGCAAAATGTTTTCATCCAAGTTTTGCACCGGCACGATCGCGGTGACCTTGGGTTTGCCTTCGGTCAGCGTCCCGGTCTTGTCGACGACCAACGTGTCGATTTTCTCCAGGCGTTCGAGCGCCTCGGCGTTCCTGATCAAAATGCCGGCCTGCGCGGCGCGGCCGACGCCGACCATGATCGACATCGGCGTGGCAAGCCCGAGCGCGCAGGGGCAGGCGATGATCAGCACGGTCACGGCGGCGACCAGCGCATAAGCCAGGCGCGGCTGCGGCCCGAATGCCGCCCAAGCCGCAAACGCGATCAGCGCCACCGCGATCACCGCCGGCACGAACCAGGCGGCGACCCGATCCGCCAGTCGCTGGATCGGCGCGCGCGAGCGCTGCGCCGTGGCGACCATCTGGACGATGTGCGCCAGCAAGGTGTCGCGGCCGACTTTCTCGGCGCGCATGACGAAGCCGCCGCTGCCGTTGAGCGTTCCGCCGATGACGTCGGCGCCTTGTTCCTTGCTCACCGGCATCGCTTCGCCGGTGACCATGGATTCATCGACCGCGGATTTGCCCTCGACCAGCACGCCATCGACCGGAATTTTCTCGCCGGGACGAACGCGCAACCGGTCGCCGGCCACAACGGCGTCGAGCGGCACGTCTTCATCGCTACCGTCATCCTTGATGCGCCGCGCGGTTTTGGGCGCGAGCGCGATCAGCGCGCGGATCGCGCCCGACGTCGAGGCGCGGGCGCGCAATTCGAGCACCTGGCCGAGCAGCACCAGCACCGTGATGACGCTGGCAGCCTCGAAATAAAGCGCGATGCCGCCGTGGGGATCGCGGAACGCGGGGGGAAACAGGCTGGGTGCCAGTGCGGCGACGAGGCTGTAGCCATAAGCGACGCCGGTGCCCATGGCGATCAGCGTGAACATGTTGAGGTTGCGCGTGAGCAGCGATTGGACGCCGCGTACGAAAAACGGCCAGCCGCCCCACAGCACCACCGGCGTCGCCAGCACAAGCTCGGCATACGCCGAAATGTGGCCGGGCAAATGCAAAAGACCGAAATGCCCACCCATATCGAGCGCCACGACCGGCAGCGCGAGCAGCGTTGCGATCCACAAGCGGCGCGTCATGTCGGCGAGTTCGCCACCGTCATCCGTGCCGCCTGCCTCCGGCTCAAGCGCCATGCCGCAGATCGGGCAGGCGCCTGGGCCGATCTGGCGGACTTCCGGATGCATCGGGCAGTTGTAGATCGCGCCCTCGGGCAGGGCCTCAGCCGGCCCCGGCGCCGCGCCGTGCAGATATTTTTCCGGGCTTGCCGCGAACTTGCCGCGGCAGCCGGCCGAGCAGAAGTGATAGGTCTTTTGCGCGTGGCTAAGGCGATGCGGACTCTGCGCTGGATCGACCGTCATACCGCACACCGGATCGATGGTCGTGGCAGCGGCGTGGTTATGGGTCGAATGGTCCACGGTCAAAAAGTCTCTTGAAACGTATACCCGGTAGGGGTATATAGCCGGCATGCGACCGCTTGCCAAGACGTCGGTGCTCAAGCGCCTCAGAAGGATCGAGGGCCAGGTGCGCGGGCTCGCGCGCATGGTCGAGGACGACCGCTATTGCATCGATGTCGTCACCCAGCTGTCGGCGGCGCGCGCGGCGTTGCGCCGCGCCGAGGAGGAGATCGTCGCCGATCACGCGGCGCATTGCGTCGAGCACGCGATCGCGTCCGGCAACAAGGCCGAGCAGCGGCGCAAGGTCAGCGAATTGATCGACGTGCTGTCGCGCAGCGACCGCTGAGCGGTTGCTTACGGCAAGCTTTGGCCCAAACGCTCAACCTGATCTATTATTGCAGTCCGGCTGCTGATTGGAGCGACGATTTGGGACTTGGGGCGATTTGGGACTTGGGGGCGGCGAGCCTTCGCGCTTAAAGTTCGTCAATGCCGCCGCCCAACATCGTTCACGCGCACAATGGACGGAGCAATTTCGCTGTTTTCCCTTTTAACGATAGCGGCTCTTCTCTTCCTATTCGGGTTCGTTGCCGTTGACGTGGCGATGCGCAAACCGTCAAGTTTTGATCACTACGTTATCTTTGCGCTACGAAAATCTGCCCAACAGCCCATCCCAATCGGCCCGCCATGGTTGCAAGAAGCGGCGCGGGACGTAACAAGTCTCGGCAGCATCGCTGTGCTTTTGATAATAACTTTTACGGTGGCGGGATATCTGTTCCTGGATCGCAAGCCTGGAGTGGCTAGGCTGATGTTGATTGCAGTGCTTGGCGGCCTTGCGCTCAACAATCTTCTTAAATTCGTCTTCGCGCGCCCGAGGCCGAAAGTCGTCAGCCAGGCGCCGCGCGTTTTCACGACAAGCTTTCCAAGCGGGCACGCCACGTTGTCTGCGATCACATATTTGACGATCGCGGCTCTTCTCGCACGAGCCTATCCTTCACCAATCTTGGACTTTTACTTCATGTCTGTCGCGGCGCTTCTAACGGTCCTTATCGGCCTGAGCCGGATCTATCTTGGTGTTCATTTTCCAACGGATATTCTCGGAGGCTGGTGCATCGGTACGGCCTGGGCCATAGGGTGCTGGGTGCTGGTGGCTTGGCTTCAGCAAACAGGCCAGCTCGAATCCGCCGGCCTGATGTGACAGCAATTCGGGAGATTCCTGCGGTTTCGCTTGGTGCATAATTTGGCGGTTTTGTTAAGCTACGAGCATGCCCTAGATACGGCTCATCAACCTAGCGCCGGGGCGTCATGCGAGACCCAATCGCGAAGACTTATCAAAAAGGTGTGCCGATATACCTTTTGGCAATCGCTTGTCTGCTGTTCGTTTTTGGCTTGGTCGCCCAAATCGTGGTCGAAGGGAAATCGTCTGCGTTCGACCGAAGTATTATTCTTGCCTTTCGTGATCCTGGTAACCTGTCGGCTCCTATCGGTCCGGCATGGGTTCAGGAGGCGGCGCGCGATGTAACCAGTCTCGGCAGCATCGTAGTGCTCGTGATAATAACCGCCGCGGTCGCGGGCTATCTGTTTTTGGCGCGCAAGCAGGCGGCGGCATGGCTGATGCTCTGCGCCGTGTTCGGCGGTATCGCGCTCAGCGACCTGCTGAAGTTCGCGTTTGCGCGCCCGCGCCCCGATTTCGTCGCCCCGGCAGCGCGGGTCTTTACGACCAGCTTCCCAAGCGGCCACGCGACACTATCAGCCATCACCTATCTGACGATCGCTGCGCTTCTGGCGCCAAGCCAATCCTCGCCCAAGATCGGTCGTTATTTCATCGTCCTGGCGGTTCTTCTGATGATCCTCATCGGTGTCAGCCGTATCTATCTTGGCGTCCACTATCCGACGGATGTCGTTGGCGGCTGGTGCATCGGTGCGGCCTGGGCGCTGGGGTGCTGGGTGTTGATGACCTGGCTTCAGCATGGCGGCCGAGTGGCAGGGCCGGGGCCGACATAGTTCTTCCACAAGTGCTTGGTTCTTCCACAAGTGCTTACGGCTTCACTGGGCCTATAATGAACCATGACCTCGCCGCCGGTAGCAATTTCAAACCCCACCTGCATCCTCAACGGCCATTCCGTGCACGTCGAGGAGGCGAAGGCGCATATCGCGCGTATTTCAGGTGAGCTTGGCGCCGACGTACAGGTCGTAGTCACAAAACGCGGCGACGATATCTCGGCTGTGGCGGCACGCGCGCTGGGCGAGCGCCGTCATCCGATCGTGGCGGGGGGCGGTGACGGAACTATCAATGCCGTGGCCGCGAGCTTGCAGGCACTGATACGCCGCTCGGCGTCTTGCCTATGGGCACGTTGAATCATTTCGCCAAGGACGTCGGCATTCCGCTTAACCTCGCCGCCGCGGTCAGTAATCTCTTCACGGGCCAAGTCACCAGGGTTGATGTCGGGGAGGTCAATGGTCGCGTGTTCGTGAATAATTCGGGCGTCGGGTTCTACCCACACTTTGTGCGCCAACGTGAAGAGCAGGAGAAACATGGACATGTTAAGCGGGTGGCGTTCATGCTCGCGCTCAGGGCTGTGGTCCGGCGCTATCTTCGCCTGCGCATAAAGGTGCATATGGACCAGGCAGACGCGTTGGAACACGTGACGCCCTTCTTGTTCGTCGGCAACAATCGTTATCAAACCTCGGGATTGCACATAGGCACGCGGTCCAGACTAGATTCGGGCCAGCTGTGGGTGTGCACGGCGCCGACCCTTGGCCGCCGGGACGTCTTGCCAGTCGCGATGAGGACGCTCGTGGGCGGCGCCACGGATCAGGAACTGAGCGCTTTCGAGACGCAGGAACTATGGGTGGAGCCGGGGACCGCGCGGGCGAACGTATCCACCGATGGTGAAGTCAGCATTTTGGATGCACCACTTCACTACCGAATTCGCCCTCAGGCGCTCGGCGTCGTCGTGCCGAACCAAGTTGTTAGGTAAGCAGTCTATCCGGCCATAAAGAGAGGGCTTTCGCCGAGACGCACCGGCAGCACGCGCTGGCGGCACTCGACTCGAAACCGCTTCAAGAGCGCCGGCTCACCATCCAGGTTTACGTTCAAATCGTCATCCGATTCGAACTCGATCCAGGAACTTCGTGTCGTGACCTGTTCGGCGCGAATGGCCGCCGCACCTTCCCGCAGCAAGTGGGAGAAGACGTCCAGGCGTGCGGAGCGGTCCAGTTCGGGCAAGATCATCAAATCCAGCAGACCATCATCAATCAGCGCGTCCGGGCACAGCGGCACGCCACCTCCAGCCTGCCGGCCATTGCCGATCGCAACCGCCACGAAACGTCCCTCCCACGAGAAGCCTTCCGCACGAAAGCTGCCGTGGTTCGCTGCGAGTTCTGTAAAACGCGAGATGCCGGTGAGCACGTAGGCCAATCCACCCAATCGCCGCTTAAGCTCCGGGTCCGTTTCCACCGTGACACGTGAGCCGAAACCGCCCGAGACGAGGTTTACGAATGGCTTGCTGTTGAGGAGTCCTAAATCGATCCATTGTGGCGAGCCGCCGGCCGCGAGTTGCAAGGCGGCCGTAAAATCCTGCAGCGGTATGCCCGTTGCGTGAGCAAAATCGTTGGCTGTGCCCAAGGGAAG
Source organism: Xanthobacteraceae bacterium (assembly GCA_049584715.1). GTDB lineage: Bacteria > Pseudomonadota > Alphaproteobacteria > Rhizobiales > Xanthobacteraceae > BOG-931. The sequence continues at coordinate 21,657 of JBAUYI010000096.1, read as the reverse complement.
GACGCCAAGACGACACTCTTCAGGCAGTCCAATCGTATAGGCGGTGCCAAATACCTCGTTGATTGTACCGTCGCCGCCGCCCGCAACGATGCAGTCGATTTTGTCGCCGCCCGTCTCGGCAATTGCTTCGGCCGTCATGCGTGCGGCATCCCCCGGTTCCCACGTGACGCGCACCTGTGCGGCGTGACCGTCTTGCCGCAGCCGGTGAACAGCCGCTCTCAAGTTTGCGTTGCCAGCCGCCTTGCCGTGCAGAATAATGCGAATTCTAGCCACAGGTTTCGACCTCTCGCTCCCGACTTTACGATCGCACAATCTATCCCAGGCTTATCGCCAAGGGCCGGAAATCTGGAGGCCCCAGTTGACGCAGAAGTTGACGCAAAACCGGCCTGACGCGAAAACGTTTGTCCTGGCCTCCGTTATCTTGCAGGAGCTGCACGACGAAGCGCCGCAGGGGCACTTTACCCTGGGATGGCTGACCGGCAGCCTGCCCAAGCAATCGTTCGGGCTGGTTATGCTTGTGCTGTCCATCATAGCGGTTGCACCAGGAATTTCCCTTGTTGGTGGGCTATTGCTCCTGATTCCGGCGTTCCAGATGATCGCTGGCCGTCCCGCTCCGATATTTCCACGGTGGATTGCCGACCGCCCGTTGCCTACGCGGCATCTTGGCACCGTCGTGCAGCGCGCCATCACAGTGCTGAGATACGTTGAGAAGGCAATTCACCCGCGTTGGCACATCCCGCCGACGACGACCAAGCGCGTTGTCGGCATTGCCGTTATCATGCTGAGCGCGCGGCTGATATTGGTTCCGTTTCCGCTCAGCAATATCATCCCGGCCCTTGTGATCGCTTTGATCTCGCTGGCCTACCTTGAGGAGGACGGGCTGACGCTCTCAATCGCTGTTCTGGCAGGATTCATCATTCTTGCGGTCGATCTGGCGGTGGTCTGGGAGGTATTCCACAGCACAAAGCGGATTAAGGATTTAGTTTAAGACCGTTGATGTAGCCGTTTCGTTATCGCCGACGAGGTGAACGTATGCCGTTTATAATGCGGATAATGAGTCCACGCCTTAGTTCAACAGCCTGATGGTGCCGGCCGGAAGGTCGAGCGAGGCGGCTTCGGTGGACGTGGCCCGCCTGATTTCCAAGATCGAATAGTTGAAAAGCTCTTGATTGATCAACCGGCGCTCGAGCTCGCTGCGCGCCTCGCGCTCGTTGCCGGCGGACACGCCGTATTGCAGATGGATGGCCGTGCCGTCGCGATCGGCAAATGAGACAGTCGTTACGAACGGCACCTGCATTTTCACTTCCCTTCGCACTTTTCCGCATCCAATCAATCGGCAAAACTTTAACAAAATCCTACCGGTCGCCGGTTTGGCGGCGATGACAAGCCATCGCCTGTCCGTATCGGCGGACAACGTCGTCGCTTGTCATCGCGATGGTAGGTCGTGGCGATGGTAGGATGTTGCTAGCGCAGCAGACTCAACCGTGTTTTTCTCGCGCCAGTGCGGCGCCGCGGCCGAGTGCTTCAAGCTTCAATGCGGCGATTTCGCGGCGCATCGGCGCCATGCCGCAATTTGTGCTGGCGATGATTTTTTGCGCAGGAACATATTCTGCCGCTTTGCCGATCACGGCGGCGACTTCCTCGGGCGTTTCGATGCGATCGGTGGCGACATCGATGGCGCCGACCAGCACATCCTTGCCGTCGAGGAGTTTGAGCACGCTCATCGGCACATGCGAATTGATGCATTCGAGCGAGACCTGGTCGATACGGCTTTTCGCCAGCGCCGGGAAAAATTTCTCGTATTGCCGCCATTCCGTGCCGAGCGTCGCCTTCCACTCGATATTGGCGGGGATGCCGTAGCCGTAGCAGATATGCACCGCGCTTGTGCAATCGACGCCGTCGATGGCGCGGTGCAGCGCCTCGATACCCCAGCCGGCGGCGGCATCCATGTAGACATTGAAGGCCGGCTCGTCGAACTGGATCACGTCGACGCCGTCGGCGGCGAGGCCGCGGACCTCTTCATTGAGCAACGCCGCAAATGCCATCGCCATCTTGATGCGGTCGCCGTAATGGGCATCAGCGATCGTATCGACGATGGTCATCGGACCCGGCAAGGTGAATTTCAGTTTGCGCGTAGTGTGAGCGCGTGCGAGCCGCGCCTCGCGCGCGTGCACCCTGTGGCGCAGTTTCAATTCGCCGACCACGGTCGGACACATCGCTTTGTAGCGGTCGTTGCGGATGCCCATTTCGACGCGCTTGTTGAAATCGATGCCGTCGATCGCCTCGAGAAAGCCGTGGACGAAATGCTGGCGCGCCTGCTCGCCATCGCCGACGATGTCGATGCCGGCATCCTCCTGCAGTTTGATCGCAAGCAGCGTGGCGTCGTCCTTGGCGGTGGCAAGCTCTTCGCCTTGCAGGCGCCACGGCGCCCACAATTTGTTCGGCTCCGCGAGCCAGGCGGGTTTCGGCAGGCTGCCGGCGATGGTGGTGGGAAACAGCACGTCGGGTTGAGCGGCTTTTGACATGACGGCTTTATGCGCGCCGATCAGCTGATCGACAAGGTCGCGGGCATGCGCCAATCATAAAGCCAATCGTAGTGCCGCAACAGCCGCGTTCCGCCCATGAGCCGCATCGCCGCGTTGCGCGCGACGGCGCTGATGCCTGCCAAGTGGTAACGGCCGCCGTTGCGGGCCGCCAGCCGCTGCACTTTCCAGGCGCGCGCGCGCCGCACCGCGCAATAGGCGCGCAACGCTGCCGTCGCATCGTCCGGCATTTGCGCGAGACATTGGGCCGCCACCACGGCGTCCTCGATCGCCATCGCCGCGCCTTGGGCCAAGTAGGGCAGCATCGGATGGGCAGCGTCCCCAATCAGCGCCACCGCGCCTTGCGACCAGTTCAACAGCGGCCGGCGGTCGAACAGCGCCCATTTCAGCCAGGCCTGCGGCTGGTTGATCAAGCCGAGGATCTGCGGCGCCACGCGCTCGACCGACAAGCGCGGCAACAGCTCATCTCGCTGAGCTGGCGCACTCCAGCCGGGCGCGTTCCAACCGTCGTTGATGATGACGACGACGTTGATGAGGGTGCCGCCTTTGACCGGGTAGTGCACGATATGGGCCTCGCGCCCGAGCCACAGATGGACCAACGGCGTGCGGAAATTTGGCGGCACCTGCTCCGCCGGCACCAGCGCCCGCCAGGCGGTGCGCCCGGCGAAGCGCGGCGGCTCGCGAAAACCCATGCGCGCGCGCACGACCGACCATAGCCCGTCGGCGGCGATGACCGCGTCGCCGCGCTCGTGCCAGATGCCGCTACGGCCGCGCGCCGAAACGGTGATGCCGTTGTCGTGGGCAACGAAATCTTCCACCCGCACGCCGAGCCGCAGGCTGATGTCGAGGCTTTCGGCGACGGCTGAGCTCAGCGCTGCTTGCAGGTCGCCGCGATGGATCGACCAGTACGGCGCGCCGTAGCGTTGCTCGGCGGAGTCGCCGAGCGGCATGCGCACGATTTCGCGGCCGCTTTTGGCGTTGAGCACGCGCAAGGCTTGCGGCGTGACCACGTGCGGCCGCAGCCGTTCGCCGAGGCCGAGCTCGATCAAGGTGCGGGTGGCGTTGGGCGAGAGCTGGATGCCGGCGCCGGTTTCTTCAAGCCGCTCGGCCTGCTCCAGCACGACCACGCGAAAACCGTTGCGGGCGAGCGCCAGCGCTGCGGTGAGGCCGGCAATGCCGGCGCCGGCGACGATGACGGTGCGGGAGGCGGGCAGGGCACACGCTCCCCGGTGGCTTCAGATTTCCGTGCCGGCCAATGTGCATTCCGCCGGCCGCGCCGCATTCGGCTTGAGCGTCGGATCGTGGCGGTAGAGCGTCGAGCAATAGGGGCAGATATATTCGGCATCTTCGCCCATATCGCAGAACACATGGGGATGATCGAACGGCGGCTTGGCGCCGACGCACATGAATTCCCGGGCGCCGATCTCGATGACCGCAACGCCTGGGTCGTTGTGGAAGTGGGGAACGATGCTGTCCGTCATGGCCTCAACGGCTTGGTTTCGGGCGGCACCATAGCGGCCCAGGCCGGCGATTCCTAGCTTTCGCTGGTCGCGCCCTTGCCAAAAAAGCCGCAAATGGCGGGCAATGCGGCGGCGCATTGGAAAGACTATATTGGCGCCATGGGCCGAAAACGATTCATTGCCGTGCTGCGCCATCCCGCATTGGCGGTTCTGGGCGCCATCCTGTTTGCAGGCGCCGCGTTTGTGGTCATTCGCGGCGGCGTGGAAGCACGCGCGCGGCTCGCGGTGGATGATCCGGTCCAGATCAGCGATCGGGCGCTCGATCGCGTTTTCAACCGGGACGTCGCGGAGCGCGAAATCCATGCCGCGCTTGCCGCCGGCGACAACGATCTGGCGCGAAGCTTTGTCGAGCTTGCTGCCGATCGCAGCGTCGCCATCGATCCGGCGTTGGCTAGTGAGGCGAAGCAAGCGCAGGTGAAGGCGGACTCGGTTGCCGGCACGGCAGGACGATTTGTACAGGGACTTTGGACCGGCGAGCCGGTCGATGGTGCGAGCCTCGCCGGCACCGCGGTCGGCGATCTCTTCGTCTTCGGCGATATCCGCGACGCCGCCCGCGAGGGCACGCGTTACCTGACCGGCAAGCCGGCCGATCCCTGGATTCTCGGTCTCGCCGGCGTCGGCATAGCGATCACCGCCGCGACATATGTTTCGGTTGGCGTCGCGGCGCCGGCGCGGGTCGGTCTGACGCTGGTCAAGGCCGCGCGTCGCACCGGCCGCCTCAACCCAGTGCTGGCGGTGCGCATCGCGCGCGAAGCAGTGAAGGTCGAAGAGGCCGGCGGTATCGTCGAGCTTGTCGGCAATGTCGGGCGCGTCGAGACCAAGGCCGGCACGCAAGCGGCGTTGGACAGCCTCAAGGTCGCCGAGGGTCCGCAGGACGTGTCGCGCTTGGCGCGGCTCGCCGCTGCCAAGGGCACCAAAACCCGCGCCATCATAAAACTTCTCGGCCGTGCCGCCATTGTGCTCACGGCGAGCGCGCTAGACTTCGCGATGTGGCTGTTCTGGGCGGCCTTCATGCTGCTCGGCTTTGCCTCCTCGTGCAAAGCCGCGGTCGAGCGCATGACGCTGCGTTACATCCGCTGGCGCAAGGCGCGCCGCGTCAGGCAAGGCGAATTGCAGTTGCTGGCGATCACGGCGCGCTGACGCGCACCGGATAAGACTTGAAGCCACGAAAGCGCGCGCGGCCGCTCCTGGTAAAGGCGCCCGCCGGCTCGATTCGGCCAAAGCGCTGCAGCAGCCGGCCGATCGCCACTTGCGCCTCCATGCGGGCGAGCGACATGCCGGCACAGGCGTGGATGCCGGTGCCGAAGGCGAGATGGCGGTTCGGTTCGCGGCGGATGTCGAGGCGATCGGGATCGGGAAATTGCGCCGGGTCGCGATTGGCGGCGCCGATGCCGATGTGCACATAGGTTCCGGCGGCCATGGCGACGCCGCCGAGCACGGTATCTTTGGCCGCTCTGCGGTTGCCGAGCTGGTTGGAGCTTTCCATGCGCAAAAATTCTTCGACCGCTGTCTCGATGGCCTCCGGGTGACGGCGCAGATCGCTCATGACGTCGGGATGGCGGATGAGAAGATCGACACCATTACCGATCAGGTTGGTCGTCGTCTCATGTCCGGCGTTCAGAAGAAAGATGCAATTGTGGATGAGCTCCAGCTTCGAGAGCCGTTCGCCTTTCGCATCGATTGTCGTGAGGTCGGTACCGGCGATGAGCTTTGACAAAATTTCTGCCGGATCGTTGGCGTCGCTTTGCCGGCGCGCGATAACGTCGCTCAAATAGTCCTTGAACTCCGCGACCGCGCCGACGCCGGTGTCGAATTGCTCGCGGCTGAGGACCGGCTCGAGCGCGCCGAGGATGGCAAGCGACCAGCCACGCAACGGCTCGCGCTCGCCTTGCGGAATGCCGAGCATGTCGCCGATGAGCTGGATCGGAATGGCGGCGGCAAAATCCGCAATCAGATCGATCTCGCCGCGTTCGGCCGCGGCTTCCAGCAGGCGATCGACCAAAGCCTCGATCCGCGTCTGCAATTCCCGCAACGCCCGCGGCGTGAACGCGGGCGCCAAGAGCTTGCGCACCCGGGTGTGATAAGGCGGATCGTTGAACACCAGGCTTGTGGTGTGATGCTCGTAAAGCAGGCTGTCGGCGAAATTCGGCCGGAAGTCGAGTTTCTTGTCCGAGCTCCAGGTCGCGGTATCGCGGTAGACTGCAAGACAATCGTCGTAGCGCGTCAGGAAATACGATCCGTCCGGCATCAGGTGGATAGGATCGAATTGGCGTAGCGCGTGATACGTCGGATAGGGATTTTCGAGAAATTCCGGCGTGAGTCTCCGCACGTCGAAAGCGACCGCGGCTCCGCGCGTGGCGGAGTCCGCGGTTTGCGTGTCACTCACAATAAGCGCCGCCGGTTGCGACGATCAGCCTTTGACCAACGGACAAGCCGGATTGGGCGGCCCAAAGGCCTGATCGCCGGGGATATGCGCGAGGATCTGGTAATAGTCCCACGGATATTTCGATTCTTCCGGCTTCTTCACCTGCACCAGGATGAGGTCGTGCACCATCAGCCCGTCCTCCCGCAGCTTGCCGTTGCGCGAGAAAAAATCCTCGATCGGCATCTCGCGCATTTTTGCCGCGACTTGCAGCGGATCGTCGGTACCCGCGGTCTTGATGGCTTTGAGATAATGCATGACCGACGAATAGACGCCGGCCTGCCACATGGTCGGCATGCGGCCCATTTTGGCGAAGAAGCGCTTCGACCATTCGCGGGTCTTGTCGTCCATGTCCCAATAAAACGACGTCGTGAGCACCAGGCCTTGCGCGGTCTTCAGCCCGAGCCCGTCGATGTCGGTGATCAGGACCAGAAGTCCCGCCATCTGCTGGCCGCCGGCAAAAAGGCCGAACTCGCCGCCGAGTTTTATGGCGTTGACGTTATCGGGCGGACCGCTGGCCAGCCCGATGATTTTTGCTTTCGAGGCCTGGGCCTGGAGAATGAATGACGACAGATCCGGCGTGCGGAACGGATGCCGGACCGAGCCGACCACCGTGCCGCCGTTGGCTTTGACTACGTCGGAGGCGTCTTTCTCGAGCGAATAACCGAAGGCGTAATCGGCGGTGAGGAAGAACCAGCTGGTGCCGCCGCGCTTGACGACTTCCTGCGCGGTGCCGACGGCGAGCGCATGGGTGTCGAACACCCACTGCATCGTATAGGGCGAGCAGAATTTGCCGTGGAAATCCGCGGTGCCGGTCGAATGGGTGATGAAGAGCTTCTTCTTCTCGTTGGCGACGCCCTGCACCGCCAGCCCCACGGCGGACACCGGCACGTCGACGATGAGGTCGACCTGGCCGCGATCGTACCATTCGCGCGCGATGCCGGCGGCGACGTCGGGTTTGAGCTGATGGTCGGCGGAAATCACCGTGATCGGCTTGCCCAACACAGTGCCGCCGAAGTCCGCCACCGCCATTTCGGCGGCCGCCACCGAGCCCGGGCCGGTCGGGGTCGAGGCCGGACCCGACATGTCGGTGAGCACGCCGATTTTCACCACGTCGTCGGAAACCTGGGCACTCGCTGCGCCGCTCACGCAAGCGAACAGCGCGGCCAAGCCGGCAAGCCAAATGCGTTGCATCGTCATCCTCCCGTGAATTTTATCGTTGCCACTAGCCTAATCCGATCTGCCGGTTATGGCACCAGACTTTCCTGCATGGCCGATTGCGCCGTATGGTCGGGCAATGCCGAACTTCGCCCATGACGGTGTGGACATCGCCTTCCTCGACGAGGGCGAAGGCGAGCCGATCGTGCTGGTGCACGGCTTTGCCTCCAACAAGGAGGTGAATTGGGTGGCGCCGGGCTGGGTGTCGACGCTGACGCGGGCAGGGCGCCGGGTCATCGCGCTCGACAATCGCGGCCATGGCGCCTCGTCAAAACTTTACGATCCGGCCGCCTATCACAGCGCGCTGATGGCCGATGACGTGCGCGCGCTGATCGACCATCTCGGCCTGCCGCGCGCCGACGTCATGGGCTATTCCATGGGCGCGCGGAACACGGCATTCCTCGCGCTTGCCAACCCCGAACATGTACGCTCGGCCGTGCTCGGCGGCATCGGCGGTCGCCTCGTCGACGGGGTAGGGCTTGAGCCCGACACGATCGTGCAGGGGTTAGAAGCGCCGTCGCTTGCCGCGGTGACCGATCCCACCGCGCATGTCTTCCGCGCCTTCGCCGAGCAGACCAAATCCGACTTGCGGGCGCTGGCCGCCTGCATGCGCGGCTCGCGCCAGCCGCTCGTACGCGACGCGCTGGCCGGCATGGCGGTGCCGGTTCTGGTCGCTGCCGGCACCAAGGATCTGACCGCCGGCTCGCCGGAGGACCTCGCAACCCTCATGCCTGGGGCGCAGGTGCTGGCCATTCCCGACCGCGATCATATGCTGGCGGTCGGCGACCGGGTGTTTAAGGCCGGTGTCCTGAAATTCCTCGCCGAACGGCCCTAAAGCTGAGGAATTATACGGCCAATGGCCTAGTTTATCGGCCATTGGCCCTGATCTGGGTCATTGGCCATGGTTTTGAGGCTCTTGGCTTTGGCAAAGACGCTACCCACTATGATAGAAGGCGGCGTTTTCGCCGTTGAGCGGGGAGACGATCTGATGGCGCAGCAGCAGGCCAAACCGGCCCTCGATACCGTCGATCCGGTATGGGCGCGCATCCGCCGCGAGGCGGAAGAGAGCGCGCGACGCGAGCCGGAGCTCGCCACTTTCATCTATTCGACCATTCTGCACCACGACGCCCTCGAAGCGGCCGTGATCTATCGGCTGGCCGAGCGGCTCGACCATCCGGCGCTGTCGGGCGAATTGATCCGGCAGGCCTATGCCGAGGCGCTCAAGGATATTCCGGCGCTCGCCGAGGCGTTCCGCGCCGATCTCATGGCGACCGTCGACCGCGACCCGGCGACCCACCGGCTGATCGAGCCGGTGCTCTATTACAAGGGTTTTCATGCCATCCAGACGCATCGGCTGATGCATTGGCTGTGGCACAAAGGCCGCCGCGATTTCGCGCTGTATCTGCAAAGCCGCGCATCGGCGGTGTTCCAGTGCGACATCCATCCGGCCGCCAAGATCGGCCGCGGCATTTTCCTCGATCACGCCACCGGCCTCGTGGTCGGCGAGACCGCTGAAATCGGCGACGACGTGTCGATCCTGCACGATGTGACCCTGGGCGGCACCGGCAAGGAATGGGAAGACCGCCATCCCAAAATCCGCTACGGCGTCATGATCGGCGCCGGCGCAAAGATCCTCGGCAATATCGAGGTCGGCCATTGCGCGCGCATCGCCGCGGGCTCGGTGGTGACCAAACCGGTGCCGAACAACGTCACGGTGGCCGGCGTTCCGGCCAAGGTGATCGGCCAGGCCGGCTGCCCGGAGCCGGCGCGTACCATGGATCAGATCTTTCACGACGGGATTTGACGGACAAGATAGAGTTGTTGTGGCGATTGTTGTCAGTGCCGCTGCGTGCTATGCGGCTTTGATTGGAGGCACGCAGTGGACGTTCAAGAAGTCAGAAAGCTCGACGCTTATCTCAAAAAACTATTCGGCACTTCGCGCATCCGCGTGGTGCCGCAGCCGCGCAAGGACGATCTCGCCGAGGTTTTTATCGGCGAGGAGAGGCTGGGCGATCTCAACGTCGACGATGAAGACGACGATCGCTCCTATAATTTCCGCATGGAAATCGATCTGGGACAGGTGAGCGATATCGATCAGCTCAAGATGCTGAACACCTACCTCAAGCGCAAATTCGACAACGAGGGCATTCGCGTCGTGCCGCGGCCGAAGAAAAGGGATTCGCTCGAGGCGTATCTCGGCGATGAGTTCATCGGCGTATTGTTCGTTGACGACGAGAAGGGACGACCGAAGTCCTATATTCTCGAAATGCCCATTTTGGATATGGATTTGGCCTGAGCCCCGTCAGTTTTTCTGCGGATGCAATTGCGCCATCAGCCGGTCGGCGCCGGCGGCAACGCCGCGCCAATCCTCGAGCCAGGTGCGCGGAAAGCGCAGCGTGACCTCGGCGGTGTCGATCTGCCGCTCATACAGGCAGGTGCCGCGCACGGTGCCGACCTGGCGCGTGCAGCGGGCGAAGAACTGCTCGGGCGTGGTTCCGACATAGACCAGATCCTCGCCGTCGTAGGGCGTGCCGGCGCGGAACGGCACGATGGCGAGCCCGTCCGGGCCGGCGATGGCCTGCGCTTCGATGTAGCGCGGATAGATGGTCCGCAGCCGGTCTGCGGGCGGCAGGACCGAGCCCAGTCCGGCAATGGTCACGAACAGCCGCTGGGTCGTATCGACCGGCTTCGGTGCGGTGTCGCCGTCGTTTCCGGCCGCCGGCTGGTCGGCGGCTTTGGCATCCGGTTGCGGCGGCTTAAGCGACGGCCATAGGAAGGCGAGGTCGACCCGCTCGTGGGGTCCCGGATGGCGCTGCACCGCGGCGCGGATCGCCGCCGGCGGCACGTCGAACAGCACATTGGCGACGGTGATCGGCATTGCCGGCGCGTCGAACGGGACCGGCCGGCTCGGCCATGTCGGCCACAGCGCGGACGACACGAAAATCCCGGCGCCAAGCACCAGCACCGCGAGGCCGGCGAACGGCAGCATCAGCACACCACGCTTGGTGCGTCGGATATTGCGTTGAGGGAGGACGTGAGCCGTCATGATTCGTGGCCTTTTTCGAGACTCACCATTGAGTACGGCACGCTCGTTAACCTTTCCTTAAGCAAGCCGTGGCGGCGCGCGGCGTCCTCTGCGATGAATTTCCGGCAAGGAGGCGTTCTCATGTTTACGGCCATGCCGCAGGCGATTACGCCGGAGGCGATCAGTTCCTTTTTCGCGCTGGCCTGGGGCTTTGCCGCGGCGGGATTCTGCGCCAGCGGCTATCGGCTGTTCGCCAAGCATTTCCCGAGTTTTCGCCAACTCGAAGTCGGCCCGGTGGCGGCGCGTTTTGCCGCCATTCCGCTGCTGATGTTCTCGGCGCCCTACATCATCATGCGCAACACGCTGCGCGGGCGCCGGCTCGAGAAACGCCGCACCGACCTTGTCATGGTGGCGACGGTGATCGCCGGGCTGTGGAGCCTGATGTCCGGAACCGTGGTCGTGCTCGCGCTTCAAGCGCTGCTCCACGTCTGATAGTCATTCCGGGGCGTCGCGAAGCGGCGAGCCCGGAATCCATAACCACTATCGCCGGGGATATGGATTCCGGGCTCACGGACTTCGTCCGCGCCCCGGAATGACGACGTATGTGAACTGGTATTCCCCATGATCTACGAACTCGACGGCCACAAGCCGGAATTTCCGGAAGCCGGCCGCTATTGGGTCGCGCCGAACGCGACGCTGATCGGAAAAGTGCGATTGAAGCTCGATACCAGCGTCTGGTTTGGCGCGGTGCTGCGCGGCGACAACGAGTGGATCGAGCTCGGCGAGCGTTCGCAGATCCAGGACAACGCCACGCTGCACACCGATCCCGGATTCCCGATGATCATCGGGCCGAATTGCGTGATCGGCCACAACGTCATCCTGCATGGCTGCACCATCGGCGCCAATTCGCTGATCGGCATGGGCGCGATCATGCTCAACGGCGCGCGCATCGGCGCAAACTCGCTGGTCGGTGCCGGCGCGCTGGTCACCGAGGGCAAGACGTTTCCGGACAATTCCCTGATCGTCGGCGCGCCGGCGCGCGCCATCCGCGCGCTTGATGACGCCGCGATCAAGTCGATCGCAGGCGGCGCCGACATTTACGTCCGGCGCTTCAAGCAATACGCGAAGGGGCTCAAGGAGATAGGATGACGGTCGTTGCGGCCGAAACCCCTGAGGGACTGATCCGGTGGCGCTATCTGCCGTGGGCGCTGGCCGCGCTCGCGGCCATGATCGCGGTGATCGTCGCCGGCAATATCTGGCTCCTCGACTTCGTCCATGTGTTCTCGAGCCTGCTATGGACCGGCGTCGATCTGTTCATGGGATTTGTGCTCGGCCCGATCCTGCGCCGTGTCGACCTTTCGGTGCGCCGTGAAATCGTCCGGCGGCTGACGCCGCGCACGCTGTTCCTGATGCCGACGGTGTCGATCATCTCCGGCACGACCGGTTGGTTCCTTGCCGTCGCCTTGGGCTACACTGCCCTCGATTGGCCGGCCTATGGGTGGGTGGCCGCGGCGCTGATCCTGGTCACCTTGATGACAATCCAAGGCCTCGGTTTTCTGACGCCGGTCAACGTCTATGTCTGCCTCCAGTTGCAGAAGCCCGAGCCGGATATGACCAAAATCAGTTCTTGGATGCGATGGTACTTTTACGCGGTCGCCCTGCAAGGATTGATGCAAGTGGCGATCATCGTCGTCATGACGCGATTTCGCGCGGGCATCTGAGCCGCCGTTTTCTCTGCCTCAGGGGCCCTAAACCTTCGTATCGGGTTTCCTATCTCTTTCGGTAGTGCACTCTAACTTGCGTAGAGTAGAGCCATTGCCCTCGCCCCCCTACCGTTAACGCGATGAAGTCCGAGCCGCGTGCGGCATCGCGTTGACTCGCTTTCAGCAACGCATGCGTCGCGAGCCAAGCCGACGAGTTGCGATATGGCGTTTGCTTTACATTTTCGCTCGCATCCTTGGCACCCGATTTCGACGGCGCCTTGCAATCGAGTCGTTGAGCTTCGTGTCCGCGACGGCAGAGCGATCTCGACTCTCGAATTCCCGTGCCGGCAGACCAATGCCGGCGACTGGATCAATTGCGACTTCGGCACGACGATAAACATTCGACCCGTGGAATGGCGCGCTTGGCACGGTCATTCGCCGCAACCGCAGAGCCTGCCGGTCAACACCAGGGGCCGGTTGGCCCTGACGCGTCGCGGTCAGCGGATTGCCAGGCAATCACCACTGAAAGAGATGAAACCTCTGGATCGGTCGGTCCGCCGGCCGAAAGTCCTCACGACCATGGCGTACGCGCTGGTCGGCATCGTGGTTGTCGCGACCGCAGTCGGTTCGCTAACGCGCATCAGCGCGTGGGCATTGCCGATCGGATTAACCCAGCCGGCGCCAGCATCCTCCGTCGCCGCATCTTCCGCCGCGGCCGCCGCCGCTAGTCCCTCGCCAACCGAGGACTTCTGCAAAGAATTCGGCGCCGCGTTTCTCAATTCGGCCTGTGCAACGCCTCATAAGAAGTTTGCCGCCCGGAGAACCCATCGCGTCGCCACCTTTGTGATTGGCCGTTCGGACACGCAGCAATAACGGCCGAGCCGCCGAACGTCTGCCCAAAAGACTCGATGCGGATTCCGACGGCCCGCATTCTCATTGTCAATAAAGAAGCCAAGCGGCTTGCGCAATCAGGCTTGCACCGAATATCCGCCGTCGACGGCGATTGCCGCCCCGGTGATGAAATTCGAAGCCGGAGCGGCCAAGAAGACGGCGATGCCGGCAAAATCATCCGGGTTGCCCCAGCGCCGAGCCGGTGTGCGCGCCAGCACCTTGTCGTGAAGGCCTTGGACTTCTTCGCGCGCCTTGCGCGTGAGATCGGTGTCGACCCACCCGGGCAAGATCGTGTTGACCTGGATGTTGTCTTTCGCCCAGGCGACCGCCATCGCCTTTGCCATCTGCACGATGCCACCCTTGCTCGCCGCATAGGGCGTGGCATATGACGATGCGAACACCGACATCATCGATCCGATATTGATGATCTTGCCGGCGCCGGCACGCACCATGTGGGGGTATGCCGCTTGCGAGCAAAGAAACGCGCTGGTGAGGTTGGTATTCATCACCAGATGCCAATCCTGCGCAGTCAGGTCTTCCGGTTGCCCGCGAACGGTCGTGCCTGCGTTGTTGACAAGGATGTCGAGACGGCCAAATCGCTCGACGGCGCGCTGGATTGCCTGCCGACAGGACACCTCTTTCAGGACATCCAACTCCACAAACTCAGCCTCGGCGCCGAGCGCGTGCAACTCCGATAGAGCCGATTGGGCCTTTGCCTTGTTGCGCCCGGCGATGACGACCGTAGCGCCGGCTGCGGCCAAACCCTTCGCCATGCCAAGCCCGATGCCGCCATTACCGCCGGTTATGAATGCAACCCGTTTCTGCAAGTCGAAAATCGTCATCGCAGGTTTTCTCCGCATTCAATATCACAATCATGAGTGTCTACATGTTTCTTGCCTCTGACAGAAGCAGCCATGCCGCGGCAAGCCCAAGGCATTGTCCGTGAAACCAGTCGTATCACCACCTTGGATCGTTAGCTCAAAACGCGGCGCGGCAACGTATTGTCATTGACAAAAGACGATTAGCGGACAACCCTTTCGCCCAATAAATACTTGTCGAAAAGACAAGACGTCGGGCGCGGCAAACCGCGTACAAGACACGACCAAACAGGGGGAAATCCAATGTCCGTCATTCGCGTTTCTTCGCTTTTGCGACATATCCTGCTCAGTACGGCCGTCGCTGCCATTTCGTTTGGCGCCAGTGCGCAGGAAAAGCACTACCGCTTCGCCTATGACCAGCCGAACACGACCGGCTACGGCGTCGCCGGCGACACCTTCGCCAACAAGATGAAGGAACTGAGCAAGGGTCAGTTCCTGGTCGATCAATATCCCGGCGCCCAGCTTGGCCAGGAGCCGCAGGTGCTGCAATTGCTGAAATCCGGCGATATCGATTTCGCCATCACGTCGTCCGCCAACACCGCGACGGTCTCGCCGCAGGCCGGCGTGATGTCGCTGCACTTCCTGTTCCGCTCCGAAGACCATCTGACGAAGGCAATCGCCGATCCGCGGGTTTCCGAAGCCGTCAAGGCGATGATCGACGAGACGGTGCAGGGCTCGCACGTGATCGGGCTCGCCACGCTCGGCCTGCGCTCGATGTACAGCAAGAAGGAAATCCACAAGGTTGAGGACATCAAGGGCTTGAAGGTTCGCGTTCAGGCGACCCCGACCGAGGACGCCATTTTCCCCGCCTATGGCGCTCAGGTCGTGCATATGCCGTTCGGCAGCGTCTACACCTCGCTGCAGACCGGTGTCGTCGATGTCGCCGAAAACGGCATCAACGTCTACTTCGTCAACAAGCATTACGAAGTGGCGCCGGTGCTCTCGCTCACCGAACACGAGGCCAATAACAGCCTGGTCTGGATCAGCGACAAGCTCTGGCAAAGCCTTAACGCCGAGCAGAAGCAATGGGTGCAAACAGCCGGCGCCGAGGTCAACAAGAACGAGCCGGCCAAGGCGTTCGCGCTCGAGCACCAGTCGATCGACAAGCTCAAGGCGATCGGCGTCAAGATCGTCCCCGATGTCGACAAGTCTGGCTTCGTCAACATCGCCACGCCGTATCTGGACAAGCTTTCCGCGGGGCTAGGGCCCCACGCCGTCAAGATAGAAAAGCTGATCGGCAGCATCAACTAGTCGTTCCGCCCGCACGGCGAGGCCTTCCGGCCCCTCCGTATTGCGTTTATCCAGGCGCCGGACCATGAGGTTCGCTGACAAGCTCGTACTAGATCGTCAGCGTCATTTGAAATGGCGCGCGTTCGATGTGCTCGAACTCGTCCTGATGATGCTGTGCGGGCTGTTGCTCTTCGGTTTCTCGACGACCGTGACCTTCGATATCGTCACCCGCAGCATCGGTCATCCGTGGCTGTGGCTCCAGGAAGTCACGTCGACGTTCTTCATCTACGCGATTTTCATCGGCGCGGCCGTCGCCACGCGCCGCAACGATCACCTCTATCTGACGGCGCTGTCGGAGGCGATGCACGGCACGCCGCGGCTCGTGATTGAGATCGTCATTCGCGGCGTGGTTCTGGGCGTCGCCGTCTCTCTGGCTTATTTCGGATACATCAATTTTCTGCGCGGCTTCGGCAGCTTTCGCATGCCCTCGATGACGCCGATTGCCTCGCTTTATGCGGCGATCCCGATCTCCGGCGTGCTGATTGCACTGTTCACTATCGAGCAGCTGGTCAATGGAATCCGCAACGGCTTCGATCATCCCGAGCCGCCTGAAGAGCCGGTCCACATCACGCCGATCGACCTCCTGGCGAAGCGAGAGCTCTTGTGAGCGCTCCGCTTATTCTAGCTTTGATGACCGTGCTGTTCCTGGTCCTCGGCTATATGGGCGTGCCGGTCGCCTTCTCGCTGATGGCCGGCGTCCTGGTCGGCGCCATGTTCACCGACGTTTCGATGGCGGCGATCATCCAAAAGATGTTCGACGGGGTGGATAGCGAGGCGCTGCTCGCCATTCCGTTCTTCCTTCTTGTCGGCGAGCTGATGAGCTCGGCCAATGTCGTCATGCGGGTGGCCAATCTGGCGCTGGCGCTGGTCGGCCACATTCGCGGCGGGCTGTCGCAGGTTGTCACCGTCTTTAGCATGATGTTCTCCGAAATGTCGGGTTCGACAACGGCCGATGTCGCCGTGATCAGCCGCGCCTTGGGCGGCCCGATGAAGCGCGAGGGCTATGATCCGCCTTTCATCGCCGCGATCATCGCGGCGGCCTCGACGATCGCGGCGCTGGTGCCACCGAGCATCACGGCCGTGGTCTATGGCGCGGTCGGCAATGTCTCGATCGCCGGCCTGTTCATGGCGGGCGTGGTGCCGGGGTTCATGATCGGCTTCGGGCTGATGATCTATTGCTACTTCTTCGGTCCGCTTGGCACGCGACGACCGCGCGCATCTTTTTTCACTGTCGCGGTCGCGGCCAAGGATGCGGCTCTGCCGCTGATGATCCCGGTCATTCTGATGGGTGGCATCCTGACCGGCTGGTTTACGCCGACCGAGGCCGGTGTGGTCGCGGTGGTCTGGATCATTTTCGTCGTCATTCCGGCGCTCAACCGGGGCCATCTCAAGCTATTGCCGTATGATTTCTGTCTTGCGGGTCTGATCTTCTCATTGCCCTTGATCACGATCGGCGCCGCCAATGCGTTCGGCTGGATGCTCGCTTATCTGCGCGGTGCGCTCGTCATCGCCGACTGGATCACCTCGATTGCCGGCAACGATCCGCATCTGATGATGTTGCTCATGGTGGTGCTGTTCACCATCATCGGCGATTTCATCGAACCGGTGCCGACGATCATCATCTTCATGCCGCTGGTGAATACGCTGACGCAGGCCGGCAATATCAATCCGGTGCACATGGGAGTGGTGCTGATCGCTACCCTCGCATTCGGGCTGATAACGCCGCCTTACGGCCTCGTGTTGTTGATGGCCTCGAAGTTCGTCGGCGTCCGATTCTCAAAAGCGCTTCGCGCGGCGCTGCCGATCTATGTGGTGTTTCTGGTCACCATCTCGTTTGCGATCTATTTTCCAAAAGTCGTGTTGTGGCTGCCGAAGCAGGTCATCCCCGTTTCAGTCGGCTGCTTTAAAAACCCGAGCGGGCCGGGCTATATTTGCCCGCCCTAAACCCTCCGAAAACGGACTTCATCGCGGCACTTTACTTGGCCTGCGCGGTCTCCGGCTCGGCGGGAGTGCCCGGGGCGCCTGCGACACGGACCTGATCGCCCGCGGCGATGCCGTCCGGCGGACTTTCGATGACGCGATCGTCGGCGGCGAGACCCGAGCCGATTTCGACCATCTTGCCGAGGTCGCGCGCGATCGTGATCGCCTTGAGGACGACGCGATTGTTGCTGTCGATGGTCGCAACGCGCAAGCCGCTGCGGTCGAAGATCAGCGCGCTCGCCGGCACGTTGATCGCGACTTCCGGGTGCGGCAGTTCGAAGCTCACATTGGCGTAGGCGCCCGTCATCAACTCGCCGCTGGCGTTATCGACGACGAGCAGCATCCGGGTCGTGCCCGACGCGACATCGACGGCTTGCGAGGATGCTTCGACCGTCGCGGAAAATTTCCGGCCCGCATATTCCGGAACCGTGACCTGCGCCTTGGTGCCGAGCCTGATATTGGGCACGTAGTTCTGCGGCACGTTGACGTAGAGGCGAAGCTTGCTTGTGTCCGACACCACGAACAGCGGCGCGCCGCCGCCGGCGGCGTTGATCAGCATGCCGACGTCGGTGTTGCGCGCGGTGACAAGGCCGTCGAACGGCGCGGTGATGCGCTTGTATTTTTCCAGAACGCGCAGGCGGTCGAGATTGGCCTGTGCCGATCGCACCAGGCCGTCCTTGTTGGAGGCGTCGGCGCCCCTTTGGTCGAGGTCCTGTTTCGACACCGCGCCGGACGGGATCAATTGCTGCCCGCGCTGCAGGGTCGCTGCGGCGAGCGTGGAATTGGCCTGCGCGCTGGCGAGCGCCGCTTGTGCCTGCATGATCTGCTGGTCGAGATCGGGCGCGTCGATTTCGGCAAGCAGGTCGTTGGCCTTGACCGGGGTGCCGATGTCGGTCTTCCACGCCTTGAGATAGCCGCCGACCCGCGCGTAAAGCAGCGCCTGGGTGAAAGCCTCGAGCCGGCCGGGAAGTTCGAAGGTCGTCTTCTGGCCGTGGGTATCGGGCGTGGCGACGGCCACGACGGGCACCGCCTGGCTCTCGGTCCATTCGCTGAGCTTGGCGTCGGCCATCTTGCGCGACGTGATGCCCATGATGACGACGATGGCGGCCATACAGCCGCCGACAATCCCGGCCATGTAGAGTTTGCGGCGCGACAGCGCGGATGGAGCGGGGTCAGGCGGCATGGGGCTCTTCCTTCGCGGGCGTCGGGGCGCGGCCCCGGTCGTGCAGCATGCTGAATACGACGGGAACAAACAGCAGCGTGGCGGCGGTCGCCCAGATCAGGCCGCCGACCACGGCACGGCCAAGCGGCGCGTTCTGCTCGCCGCCTTCGCCTAGGCCCAGCGCCATCGGCGCCATGCCGATGATCATGGCCAGCGCCGTCATGAGAACGGGGCGGAAGCGCACGAAGCCGGCTTCGATCGCCGCGGCGACGGGATCGGCGCCTTTTTCGAGCTGCTCGCGGGCGAAGCTGACGACGAGGACGCTATTGGCGGTGGCAACGCCCATGCACATGATGGCGCCGGTCAGCGCCGGCACCGACAGCGTCGTATGCGTCGAGAACAGCGTCCACACGATACCGGCAAGCGCCGCGGGCAGCGCCGTGATGATCACGAAGGGATCGCCCCAGGACTGGAAATTGACCACGATCAAGAGATAGATCAGCACGATGGCGCCGAGGAGCCCGAACAGCAAGCCGAAGAACGCGCTGTTCATGGTCCTGACCTGTCCAAGCAAAGCGGTCTGTACGCCCTTCGGGGCGTCCGGTGCCGCGTCCGCCACGACCTTCTGAACGTCGGCGGCGACCGCGCCGAGATCGCGGTCCTGTGTGGTGCCGTAGATCTGGACCATGGGCATGATGTTGTACTGCGAATAGACCGCGGGCACGCTCACGCGCGTGATGTCGGCGATCGCGCTGAGCGTTTGCGGCGGTGCGCCGACCGCGGTGATGGCCAGATTTTGCAACGCGCTCAGCGAATCGATCTGATATTGCGGCGTCTGCATCACGATCGCGTAGTTGACGCCGTTCTCTGGATTGAGCCAATAGGTCGGCGCCACCTGGCCGCTGCCGGCGAGATTGACCACCATGCTGTTGGTGACGTCGCGCTCGTTGATGCCGACATATTGCGCGCGCGTGCGGTCGACATCGACGTCGAAAGCGGGGCCGTTGAGCGCCTGCTGAATGCGCGCGTCGGCGAGGCCGGGAACATGCCGCAACCGGCGCAGCAGGTTTTGCGCATAGCCGTAATCGGCATTGAGATCGGGGCCGCGGACTTGCAAGTCGATCGGCGCCGGCGCCCCGAAATTCAAGATCTGGCTGATGATGTCGGCGGGCAGGAACGAGAAGGTGACGCCGGGGAAGCGCGCCGGCAGTTCCTCGCGCAACTGGCGCACATAGTCTGCGGTCGGCCGGTGATCTTCGCTGAGCTTGATCTGAATGTCGCCGTCCTGGGTGCCGATGGTGCCTGAGTTGTTATAGGTCATGTTGATGCCGCTCGCCGGCGCGCCGACATTGTCGACCAGCGTGGCAAGCTCTTGCCGCGGAATGATCTGGCGGATCGCCTTCTGGATCTCAGCGAATTGCTGCGCGGTCTCCTCGATGCGCGTGCCGACGCGCACCCGCGCGTGCATGAGGATCGTTCCGGCATCGACCGTCGGGAAGAAATCGCGGCCGAGATAAGGTGTCAACGCAAACGAGCCCATCACGACGGCAAAAAAGCAACTCACGAAAGCGAGACGCCGGCGCATGGCGAGCGTCAGAAGCTCGCGATAGCCGAGCCGGAAGCGCTCAAAACCGCGCTCGAAGGCCCGTTGCAACCGAACCAACGGATTGCGCGACGGCGGCAGCGGCCCATCGAGCCCATGCATGTCGGTATGCGGCGCGTGCGCCTGCAACAGATAGTTCGCCATGGTCGGCACCAGGGTGCGCGACAGGATGAACGAACAAATCATCGCCGCCATCACCGCTTCGGCCATCGGCACGAACAGAAAGCGCGCCACGCCGGGCAAAAAGAACATCGGCACGAACACGATGCAGATGCACAACAGCGAGACGAAGGCCGGCGTCACGATCTGCGCGGCGCCGTCGAGGATGGCGGTCTCGACCGGCTTGCCCTGCTCAAGATGGTAATTGATGTTCTCGATGGTCACGGTGGCGTCGTCGACCAAAATGCCGACGGCAAGGGCCAGACCGCCGAGCGTCATGATGTTGAGCGTCTCGCCCAGCGCCGAGAGCGTGGCGAGCGAGCCGAGCACCGAAAGCGGGATCGAGGTGGCGATGATCAAGGTCGAGCGCCAGCTGCCGAGGAAGATCAGAATCATCAGGCTGGTCAGCGCCGCCGCGATGATGCCTTCGCGGACGACACCGCTCACCGCGGCCTTGATGAAGACCGACTGGTCGCCGATCTGCGCGATTTTCAGATTGCTCGGCAAAATATCCTTGATCTCGGCGAGCTTCTGCTTGATGCCGTCGATGATCGCCAAGGTCGAGACCGTGCCGTTCTTGAGCACCACCATCAGCACCGAACGGTTGCCCTCGACGTGCACGATATTGGTTTGCGGCGGATTGCCGTCGCGCACATGGGCCACGTCGTGGATATAGACGATGGCGCCGTTGACGGCCTTGATCGGCAGATCGCCGAGCTCGGCGATCACCGACGGCGCGTTGTTGAGCATGATGGCGTATTCGAACGAGCCGATCTTCTCCGTACCGGCCGGCGTGATCAGGTTCTGCGCGGCAAGCGCATTGGCGACATCCTGGCCGGACAGTCCGCGCGCCTGCATCGCCTGGACATCGAGATCGATCTGCACCTGGCGCAATTTGCCGCCATAGGGCAGGGGAATGGCGGCGCCGGGCACGGTGACGAGCGGCGTGCGCACCGTGGTGAGGCCGAGGTCGGCCAGCGTCTGCTCGGACAGCCCCGAGCCGGACAGCGCCAGCTGGATGATCGGAACCGTCGAGGCGTTGTAGTTGAGAATGAGCGGCGGCGTGGTGCTCGGCGGCATCTGCTTGCGCTGCGTCTGCGAGAACGCCGAGATCTGCGCATTGGCGAGCCGGATGACGGCGCCGGGCTGGAAGAACACCTTGATGATGCCGAGCCCGTTATAGGACGTCGCCTCGATGTGCTCGATGTCGTTGACGGTGGTCGTCAGCGCGCGCTGCGACTGGGTGGTGATGCGTCCGGCCAT
>JBAUYI010000095.1:0-25570 GCA_049584715.1 Xanthobacteraceae bacterium | reverse complement strand
GTCCACTTTCTCCGTGACGCCTTACCCGAATCTCCATCTGCAATACACGCCCTTTGTCGTCGAACCAGACAATCAACCGCAGACCGGTACGCTGCGGCCGCACTATAAGATCCTCACCTTGGTCTATGCGCCCCCGGCGCAAATGGCGGCAAGACCACTTCGTCTGTTCAATACGGCGCCAGCAGCAGCACCGGCACAGTGAATTCCGTCAAGGACTCGTTCAAGACCGGGACCGACGTCAGCGCGTCAACCGCCGCCGGACCAAGCGTCGATTTCAAGTTTTCCAAAACAAACTCTGACAGTGAGTCGATCTCAATAACAAAAAGTGAAGGGTATTCGATCACAGTTCAAGGACCATATACTGATGGAATCGACCATGATCATGCCAGGTTTTATCTTTGGCTGAACGCAGTGTTGACTATGACAACGGATCCGCAAGGGAACATTATGTGGGTGCCAGAGGTAGATGGCGCGGTTATGAATATTCAATGGGTCACCGTCGAGCAGTTGAAGGATCCGACAAAGCTGTCTGCCGGGGTGAAGGATGAATTGGATAAGGCCGGCGTCACATCGGCCGATTATGTCGAAATTCTCAGCACCAACCCGTTTGCGGACGGGAGCACGACTATCGACGAAAATCGCTATTTGCCGGTCGGTGGCACCACTCTTACCTATGAGCCACCCGACGACCCATCAGATCCCTACCCAGGAGCAACTACGTACAATCAGCAAAACACCGTAAGCAAGACCAGCACACAGGAGATATCGACACAATACGCGACGACCTTTTCTTCCACGGGAAACTTCATCGTCGAGAAGCTGAAGGTAAGCCAAACTTTCGAGTGGACAAGCTTGGCCTCGTCTTCGACAATCAACCAAACTATTCAATCTGCCACTGCTATTATTGGTGGACCCGCGTACGGATATACCGGGCCAACCAACATTTATCTTTACTGGGACAGGATCTACAATTCATTCACGTACGCGTTCGACTCCGCGGAATCCCGAAAGCCTTGATACCGCGAAAGGTGACTACCGCGCTGCCAATCATTGCTCCAACTCCACAATGAAGCCGGCGTATTGGGTGCGCGATGCGGTGGGGCTCGTGGTCTATGTCACCGACATGGACCGCTATCGGCCGCTCGTGAACAAAATCCAGCAGGAGTTTTGGGGCAGCCCACCCTATCCGCCGCGCACCATTGTCGAGGTGAGCCGTCTCAATCAGAACGACATCGTCGAGGTGGAGGGAACGTTCTTTTTGTCCGCCCGATAGGCGATGACCAAGAAGGAGTTCTCGCGACTTGAAGTCGATGTCAGTACGAGCTTGCCAAAGTCCGCAAGTCGGGGCAAATTTGGAAGCCTATCGGCATCCCATCTGAAGAATACTGGTTGAATTCGAACCCAGCCTAAGATCAAATCAACGCACGATTGTTAGATGTGAAATGTGACTGTTGTCTATTTTCAGCAGGAGGAGGGCGCAATGAAGCAGCTATGTGAGTGCGAGGTCGTAAAGGTTGACGGAGAAAAGCCGCCCATCGGGTGGGAATGTCGCTGTTTCGACATTGGCACAAACGTACACGTCGCTAGTATTAAGGGGCCGCCACCGGATTTGGATCATTACCAATTGCTGACCCCATCAAACGCCCCGCAGCCGGTGCCGCCGGCGCCTGTGCCCGGAAAGCGCGTTACGTCAGCGTCTGGTCTAGTCGTTGATCCGGTCACAGGTGAGATTTATGTTGTAGAGATAGTCTGCATGTGCCCAGAGTTGCACTAGTTGTGGCCTGCCCCAACGGGCACTTGGCTTTAATCAAACGAGTGACAGGTGCCGTTCCTAAAGGGCTGGCCCGCCGGTAGTGGGCCAGTAGGGATTTGATACGTGCCACCCGTTTTGCCGGTGCTTGTCGCTTCTCGCCCAGGTAGCGGTCATGGATTTCGTCGAGATCGTCAAGGCAATGCGCCAAGACCAAATGCGAAGCTTTCGTTCTCAAGGTGAGTTTCTGTTAGAGGGAAATTACCAGCGAGCACATTGGCGACGCCGAGTTTGTCGAACAACTCAGGACGCGGGTTAAAGAAATCAAATCGCGCTGGCCGAAAGCGACCTTCCTGGCTCCTAAGCAGACCGTGAAGGATAGCGTTCTAAAGCAATCGCATCTGATCTACAGCAGGCTTTTCGGGAAATCCGCGCACCCGGCCAGGCGGCTTGGTTCCCGGCCCGTTATCTGCCGCGCCGATCCTTGACCCGCGCGGCCTTGAACTCGGTGCGCGGCAAGGTGCCCGGCGCCAGTACTTCGACCGCCGAGCGCACCTCGCAACGGCTGCGGATTTCTTCGGCCACCGCCGCCGCAATCTCGTCGCCGGCGTTATGCTCGACCCGCACCGTCATCACGTCGAGGCCGTCGTCGTTGGTCGCGAGCACGATC
Organism: Xanthobacteraceae bacterium; assembly: GCA_049584715.1. GTDB lineage: Bacteria > Pseudomonadota > Alphaproteobacteria > Rhizobiales > Xanthobacteraceae > BOG-931. The sequence goes on along the minus strand of JBAUYI010000095.1, from coordinate 23,150 downwards.
TCGAACTCGTCGCCGATGCCGGCGATCGAGCGGACCGCGTGCTCGATCTGGCCCGGGAACATCTTGATGCCGCGCAGATTGATCAGATCGTCGGCACGGCCAGCGAACGAACCGACGGCGCGCACGTGATTGCGCCCGCACGGGCAGCGGCTGCGGTCGAAGGTCGCGTAATCGCCGACCAGGAAGCGCAGTTGCGGCGAGGATTCGGAATTCAGGTTCGTGCACACCGTAAGGCCGCGTTCGCCGTCGCGTTGCGGCTGTCGCGTCTGCGGATCGATGGTCTCCCAGACCTGCACGTCTTCGAGGAGATGCGTGTTGACCGGCCCGCCGGGATCTTGTGAATGCGCGCAGGAGAAACCGCCGACATGGGGCGACGCTTCGGTGCAGCCGTAGAATTCGACGAGCCGCGCGTCCCACAAATCCTGGATGCGCTCACGGGTGGCGGCGATGCTCATGCCGGGCTCGCCGGCGACGAACAGCGTGCGCACCGCGGTCGAGCGCGGATCTGTGCCGAGCGCCTGCAAGGTGCGCCCGAGATGCAGTGCGTAGGACGGCGTGCACAGCACGATGGTCGGCTTGAAGCGGATCACCATATTGGCGCGGGCGCGCGCATCCATGCCGCCGCCCGGCAAGGTCGGCAGGCCCATTTTGGCGAGCGCGTATTGCACACCCCAGGCCCAGACATGGGGCCCGTAACCGGTGATCATAAACACCGTGTCGCCTTGGCGAAAATCCATGGCGTGCAGCGCCCGCGCATTGGCCCAGGCCCATAATTCGCGGTCGATATGGGAATAGCGGAACACCCGAGGCGTGCCGGCGGTGCCGGACGAGGAGAACATCATCCAGCCGCGCTCCGCCCACAGCGCATCGCTCATCGCCGTATAGGTGCCGTAAGGCGGCTGCGCCGCGGCGTCCTCGGCCATTTCCAGCTTTTCGACCACCGGCCATTTGGCCTGCAGATCGTCGACGGTGCGCAGGTCGGTCGGCGCCAAGCCGAGGCGGTCGAAGCGGCGGCGATAAAACTCGCTGTTCTCGTAGAGAAACGGCGCTACCGCGGCGATCTTGTCGTCCTGGATGGCGCGGATCTCGGCGCGCGACGCCGTATCGAGGCGCGGCGACCAATAATCCGCCGAGCCCGGCGCATCGCGATCGTGGCGGTGGCGCTCGATGGTCTCGAGCCAAACCCGCCGCGTCGCCTCGGCGCGGACCGTGCGAGCCGTCATGGTTTTCCTCCCGTGCCCTGGCATCATATTCAACGGCTGCCGACGAGTGCTAGAAGGATTTCGCTGCGAGAGAACACGTCATGCATCGCCCGCCGTTTCGCGCCGATCATATCGGCAGCCTGTTGCGCCCGCCGGCTTTGCGCCAAGCCTATCGCGCCTTCAACGATCGCGCGCTTGACGAAGCCGGCTTTGTCGCCGCGCAGGATGCGGCGATCCGCGACGCCGTCACGCTGCAAGCGGAAGCCGGGCTTGCCGTGGTCACCGACGGCGAATTCCGCCGCGCGTCATACTGGAGCCGCTTCGTCGAGCGCACCGAGGGCTTGAGCGTCAGCGAGTCGCGCTTCACCTTCCGCGACGAGCAAGGGCTTGAGCTTAGCTTCACCGCGCCGCTGGTGACCGGCAAAGTGGCGCGGCAGCGGCCGATCGTGCTCGACGAATTCTGCTTTCTCCGCGACAACGCCAATGCGCTGCCAAAGGCGACCCTGCCGGCACCGTCGACCATGCATTTCTGGCGTGGCACCGGATATGCGGTTCCCGGCATCTATGACAGCCCGGAAAAATTCTTCCGTGATCTTGCCGCGGTCTATCGCGCCGAGATCGCCGCGCTGGCCGCGGCGGGCTGCCGCTATATTCAGCTCGACGAAGTCGCGCTTGCCATGCTGTGCGACCCGGTCGTACGCCAACGCGTGACCGCCGACGGCAACGATCCGGCGCGACTGACCAGCCTCTATGTCGAGGCGCTCGGCGATGCGATTGCGTCGGCACCGCCGGCGATGGCGGTCGGCGTGCACATGTGCCGCGGCAATTTCAAGGGCAAATATCTGGCGGAGGGCGGCTACGACACGATCGCCAAGGCCTTGTTCGGCGTCACCGGCGTGACCCATTTCCTGCTCGAATTCGACACCGCACGCGCCGGCGATTTCGCGCCGTTGCGGTTTGTCGCGGCGGACAAAGGCGTTGTGCTCGGCCTCGTCAGCTCGAAAAGCGCCGCGCTCGAAACCACCGACGATTTGCTCAAACGCATCGAAGAAGCGGCGCGCTTCATCGACAAGCACCGGCTCGCCATCAGCCCGCAATGCGGCTTCGCCTCTACCGTCGCCGGCAATCCGTTGAGCGAAGCCGACGAGCGCGCCAAGCTGGCGCTATGCGTCCACACCGCTCGGGCGGCGTGGAGCTAAAGAAGCCGCGCTGATCTCTAGAGCGGATACGGCCGCTGGTTCACCTCGATATTGGTGCCCCACGGATCGTGGACGAACAGCAGCTTGACGCCGTTGGGCAGCGTCTCGACGGCGCGATCGAGCGTGAGACCGTTGGCCTGAAGATTCTTCGCGGTCGCTTCGATGTCCGTCACATCGAAGCCGATGTGGTCGAGGATGCGTCCTTTGGTGGGAACGGTCGGTGCATCGGTCTTGGAGAATGTCAGATTGGCGCCCGGAACGTCGGCGGCCTGGTTCTGCCCGCGCATGCCGGCCCGCGCACCGAAGTTCTTGACGTACCAGGCTTGGATGTCGGGGATCGCCGCCGCCGGCACGAAGAAATGGACATGGTGGAATACGATCGGCGCGGTCTGATTTTTGTCCTCGAGAATCTCGATGCGCAAGCCGTCGGCGGTCGCGACAAAGGCCTGGTCTAGCCTGCCATTGTTGCCGGGCAGCACTGCAACGCCGGCAGCCTTCCACTTGGCGACGGCGTCCTGCACGTTCGGCACGAGAAAGCCGACGTGATTGATCACGGTGCCTTCGGTCGGCCCGCTCGACGGCGGCGCTCCCCCTGGCAGGTTCAGGATCACGACGACGCCGGGAAATCTGACATATTGCAACGGCGCCCCTTCCATTTTGATCGCCGTGCCGCCCATGCCGACAAAAATCTTCTTGTTGGCCTCGACATCGGCCGAGTTGAGATGCAAATGGCCCATGGTTACGCCGGCGTCGTTTGGCGGCATGGTTTGCGCGGCGGCAGCTCCCGCGGCGAGGTTCGACGCAAGCCATAACGCCGTGATGAATGCTTTCACGAGACCCTCCCTGAACGTTCGCCGTTGACCGACGCTACGCGGCAAGGCTAACACCGGCGCGAATTGGGCAACAGCCGGCTCGCGGCGCTGCGCGCTCGCCGTTGCTTATTCGGCGGCGATGGCGTGGGCCGGCGGCGACGCCGATGCGGCAAGGCATTTCGACAATGCCTCGCCTTCGGGATCGAGCAGCGCTGCGGTGCGGGCGCTGGCAATCGCGTCGACAGCTTGCCGGACCGGAATTTGACCGGCGAGTGCCGGCTCGATCACCTGCGCAAGGATCACGCGATAATTGTCTGAGCCGCGCTTGTGGGTGTCGCCATAACCCTTGATGAGGCGGGCGCACTCGGCGATTTCGGTAGCCAGTTCGGCGGACAATGGAGCCGCACGCAAGATGAGCTTGAGCCAGTTGCCGATCTCACGCTGCTCTTCCTGGAAACGCCAGCTGCGCGGCCGCCAGCGCCGCAGCTTGGCGAGGATGTAAAAGCGCAAAAAGCCGGAGACCGACGCGGTGTTGATCTCCATGCCCCAATGGGCGCCGCCGATTTTTGCATGGCGTTCGGCCAGTGCAAGAATGCGCCGCGCCAGCCACGGCGGCAGGATCGAGCAAAATTCCTCGACGCCGGGCTTGAGGAATTCGGTGACGGCGAACGGCTGATCGGGCTTGATGCCCATTTGCGTAGCGATGCGCGTAAACCGCGCCGGGTCGATCTTGGCCTGCGCCACGCGGACCACATCTTCATAGGACATGCGCACGGCGAGATGCCGCGCCGTCTCGGCAAGCAATTGCCCGTCTGCGCTCGCCTTGGCATCGGCGTCGCGGATCGGCCCGAGGCGATCCAGATAAAGCCGCGCGTAGGCGAGATCCTGATAGGCGGCGAGCCGGCGCACGCCTTCGGTCATGAACGCGCGTGCCGCTTCCGGCATGCGCAAGATCTCGTTTTCGAGATCGGCGAGCGAAGCAGCCGGCGCCTGGTGACGCTTCGTCGGATCGGCGCGCAGATGCGAGCCGCCGCGCGCCGCGCCAAAACCGGCGCGGAAGCCGCGCAGATTGGCGTCGACCGCCTTGCCGTCGGCGCGGATCGCCGCTTCGAATGCTTCGGCCGGAATCGGCAACGCGCCGGCGCCCGCGATGGTACCGAGCATCACCGCACTGATCATGGCGCCGCTGTCGCGCGCGATCGCTTCGAGATCGAGCAGCAGCGTGCTTTTCGAATTCTTCTCGACCGACTGGATGAGCCGCTGCTGATCATAGCGGCCGTCGCCCATCGCCATCTTCTCCACCACCAGGTAGGAGCGGCTGGTCGAGGCGATGGTCGCGGTGCGGTTGGGCGTGACAAAGCCGCCGGCGATGGCACGGCCGGCTTCCATCAGTTCGCTGGCAACGACGAGATCGACATCGCCGATGCCTGGCGCCAGCGCGAGAATTGGCCTGCGTTTGTCGGACTTGCTCACCGGCGTTGGAACTAATTCGATGTGATAGGTAGTCGCGCCGGTACGCTGCGCGACGCCGGGAATCGACGTCGATTGCACCGGAAAATTCTGACTTTCCGCGGCCGCGACGATCCAATCGGTGAGCACGCCGCCGCCCTCGCCGCCAAGAGCGGCGATCAGAATGGTAAGGGGACGTGTATTGCTTTGCGGCTGGGCGAGACGCGCCCCCTCTCCCCAGAGGGGAGAGGGTTGGGGTGAGGGGGTTCGGGAGTCTTTGGGAGAGTCACCGATAAGCCCGAACCCCCTCACCCCGCCCTCTCCCCTCTGGGGAGAGGGAGCAGTTTCACCCGCACCGCTGAGCCACCCGATAGCGCTGCTGCGCACGCGATGCACCGTTCGATCCCACCAATTCGGATTGCTGATGACATCGGTGCGATAGAACGACGGGCACAGCACGGCGGCGTGGGCGACTTCGCCGCACAGGCCGCAGCCGACGCAGCTTTCGATCACGGTCGCCACCGGATCCGTTCGCAACGGATCGGGATTGGGCTTGACGGTGAGCGACGGGCAGCCGGACAGCCGGATGCAGGAATGGTCGCCGGTGCAGATCTCGTCGTCGACGCCGAAGCGCGTCTTCACCACGCGCTCGCCGCGTTTGAGTTTTTCGGCATCCGCCGAGCGGATGCGGCGCTGCCGCGCCAGCATGCATTCGCCATCGGCGATGATGACCTTGAGCCCGCGCTCCGCCGTGCGCATGGCTTCCTTCAGCGTCTCGGCCATTTTGGCGACGCTGTAGCTGCGCACCGTGCGCAGCCAGGTGACGCCGAGCGAGCGCAAAGTCTTTTCGATGGTGATGCCGGTCGGCGTGCCGCTGCGGTTGGCCGCGCTCGACGGCAGATATTGCTGGCCGGTCGCCGAGGCGTAGCCGTTCTGCATCACGATCAGGACGCCGTCGCCTTTGTTGAACATGTTCGAGGCGACGCCGGTGATCAGGCCGTTGTGCCAGAAACCGCCGTCGCCCATGATCGAAATCGAACGCTTTGCCATGTTCGGGCCGACCGCCGCGGCGCTGGCGAGCGACATGCCGTAGCCGAGGATCGAATTGCCGAGCGAGAACGGCGCAAAGGTCGCGAACGAATGGCAGCCGATGTCGGCCGAGATATGGGTCGGACCGATCTCGCGCTGCGCCAGCTTGATCGCGGTAAATACCGGCCGCTCCGGACAGCCGGTGCAGAAATTCGGCGGCCGCGCCGGGATGTCGCCGGCGTCGGCCACGGCCGCCGGCTTGTGCGCGAGAAATTCCTCCGCGCGTTTGGCACCCGCATCGGCATCGATGCCGTTAGGATGCGTCCGCGTGAGGAACGCCGCGATGCCGCGCAGCATGGCTTCCGAGTTGTAGTCGCCGGTGCGCGACAGGCAGCCTTTGCCGAGAACGCGCGTCGATATGTCGGAGCCGCGCAAGATCATATTGATCTGCTGCTCGACATATTCGGGCGAGCCCTCCTCGACCACCAGCACGGCGCGCTTGCCGATGCAGAAATCCTTCACTTCCTCGGGCACCAGCGGATAGGCCACGTTGAGCACGTAGATCGGAATGCGCGAGGCGCCGTAGAGATCGGCGAGATCGAGCCGCGCCAACGCACGCAACAGGTTATTGGTGAGGCCGCCGAGCACGATGATGCCGACCTCGTTCGCTTCGCCCGGGATCACCTCGTTGAGCTTTTGCTCGCGGATGAATTTTTGCGCCGCCGGCAGGCGCTCTTCGACCTTGAGCCGCTCCTGGGTGAAGATCACCGGCGGGTGGGCGAGGCGGCCATATTCGAACCGCGGCGGGCCGGCGAGGCGATGCTGGCCGCTATAGGCGCCGCGTTTGTTGTTCTTAGCCAAAAACTCGCCGGTGACGTGGCAGGCGCGCACGCGCAGATCGAGCATCACCGGCGCATGGCTCGCCTCGGACAGCTCAAAACTTTTTTCGACCATGTCGACGATGGTTGGCAGATCGGGCCGCGGATCGAGCAGCCAGATCGAGGATTTCATGGCGTAGGCGTAGGAGCGCTCCTGGATGACGCTGGCGCCTTCGCCAAAATCCTCGCCGAGCACGATCAGCGCGCCGCCGATGACGCCCGGCGACGCCAGGTTCGACAGCGCGTCGGCCGCCACATTGGTGCCGACGATGGATTTCCAGGTCACAGCGCCGCGCAGCGGATAATTGATCGAGGCGCCGAGCATGGCCGCGGCGGCGGCCTCGTTGGTGCAGGTCTCGACATGGACGCCGAGATCGGCGAGCAGATCCTCGGCATCCACCATGACGTCGAGCAGATGCGACACCGGCGCGCCCTGGTAGCCGCCGACATAGCTCACGCCCGATTGCAACAGCGCCTTGGTGACCGCGAGGATGCCTTCGCCGCGAAACGTCTCGCCGTCGCCCAGGCGCAGCGCATCCACTTCCTTCTTGAACGAACGTTCCATCGGCTTTGCTTCCGGCACAGGTCCCTGTAAGTCAAGATATATCCGGTTTCGCGGGATCGTTTAAGATGGGCAATCTTTCGGGGCGCCCGTAACCGGGCGGTGGCGTGGGGGCTTCATGGACGGCCAAGGCCAGATCGTCATCGAGGGGGTGAATCATACCTATCGCCCGGCGCGCGGGCGCACCGTGCTCGCTCTTTCCGACGTATCGCTCGAAGTCCGGCCCCGGGAGTTCCTGGCTTTGCTTGGGCCGTCGGGCTGCGGCAAATCCACCCTGCTCTATCTGGTCGGCGGGTTCTTGCCGACGGTCGCCGGCCGCATCCTGGTCGAGGGCAAGCCGGTTACGGCGCCGGGACCCGACCGCGGCATCGTGTTCCAGCACTTCGCGCTGTTTCCCTGGAAAACCGTGCGCGGCAACATTCTCTATGGGCTGGAGCGGCAAGGCCTGCCGCGCGCCGAGCGCCAAAAGCGGGCGCAGGCTTTCATCAATCTGGTCGGTTTGCGCGGCTTCGAGGACAGCTATCCGTCGCAATTGTCCGGCGGCATGAAGCAGCGTACCGCGATCGCACGCACGCTCGCTTTCGACCCGAGCATCCTGTTGATGGACGAGCCGTTCGGCGCGCTCGATGCGCAGACCCGCTCGCTGATGCAGACCGAGTTGCTCAGCATCTGGCAGCGCACGCCCAAAACCGTGATCTTCGTCACCCACGACGTGCAGGAGGCGGTCTATCTCGCCGAACGGGTCGCGGTGATGTCGGCGCGGCCGGGCCAGATCAAGGCCATCGTCGACACTAAATTCGGCAAGCGCGATCCGAGCATTTTGCGCAGCAAGGAGTTCGTCGAGAAAACCGACCAAATCTGGAATCTGGTGCGCGACGAGGCTATCAAGGCCCAGGAGCAGAACGCGTGATGCGAAGCGTCGCCCGCTATCTGCCGTTGTTGTTGCTCGCAGTCGCGTGGGAATTGGCGGCGCGGTTCAACATCATCTCGTCGCTGGCGCTGCCTCCACTGAGCAGCGTGGCGACCGCTTGGGTCGATTTGATCAAGGATGGGGAATTGATCGACAACGGCGGCGCCTCGCTCTATCGCGCCTTCGCCGGACTCTTTCTCGCCGTCATTGTCGGCGGCGGCCTGGGCATGGCGATGGCGCGGGTGCGCTTGCTCGACGTGTTCCTCAATCCGCTGGTGGAGTTGTTTTACCCGCTGCCGAAATCGGCGTTGATCCCGGTGACTGTGCTGTGGCTCGGCTTCGGCGACGGCTCGAAGATTTTGCTGATCTTCCTCGGCTGCATGATCCCGGTCACTATCGGCGCCTATAACGGCGCGCGTGGCAGCGATCACGCGCTGGTCTGGTCGGCGCGCAGCATGGGCGCGAGCCCACTGCGCATGATGTGGGACGTGGTGATGCCGAGCGCGCTGCCGGAATTGCTCAACGGCATCCGTACCGCGCTGGCACTGGCGTTCATTCTTCTCGTGAGCTCCGAGCTGATCGTGTCGCAAAAGGGTTTCGGCTACCTGATCGGCTATCTCGGCTCGACCGGCTCCTACGAAGGCATGTACGCGGTGGTGCTCACGGTCGCCTTCCTCGGCTTTGCCGCCGACCGGATTTATCAGCTCCTCATGCAATGGTTGCTGCGATGGCGCGAGTAGAAGACCAGGCGGCGTTGGCGGCCGAACCGGGCGACCTGGCGCACGACCGGGCCAAGGGCCTCGATGCCGTATTCCGGCTCGGCGCCGGCATCTTTTCGATCCTGGTGCTGCTGATCGCCTGGGAGCTGTTCGCGCGCAGCGGCAAGGTGACGCCGTTCATGCTGCCGCCATTTTCCGCCGTGGTGACGCGCATCTATAGCGACGCCGTCGGCGGCGAGCTGTGGATCAATCTCGGGCTCACGCTCTATCGCGCCATGACCGGCTTTGTGATCGCCACAATCGGTGGCATCGCGCTCGGCGCCGCCATGTCACGTATCAGATGGGTGCACTGGTTCTTCGATCCGATCATCTCGGTCGGCTTTCCGATGCCCAAGATCGCGTTCCTGCCGGTCATCATGCTCTGGCTCGGCCTCTATGACGTATCGAAAATCTCCATCGTGGTGTTCGACGCGATTTTCCCGGTGGTGACGGCGACGCTCGGCGGCATCGCCAGCGTCGAGAAAGAATTGCTCTGGTCGGCGCGCAATATGGGGGCCAACGAGCGCCAATTGATGTGGCAGATTGTGCTGCCGGCGGCGCTGCCGCAAATCCTCACCGGACTGCAGGTGGCGCTGCCGATCTCGCTGATCGTCGCCATCGTCGCCGAGATGGCGATGGGCGGTTACGGGCTCGGCGGCGCAATGATGAGCGCCTCGCGCTTTGCCGACTCGCGCGGCGTATTCGCCGGCATCGTCGAGATCGCCATCGTCGGCTATGTGCTGATCAAGGCCATGGCGCTGATCCGCCGCCGCCTCTTGGCGTGGCACCAGGAGACTGCCGAGCATTCGTAATTACTCGGATTTCGTTTCCCGGATGCGGTGCAGCGCGCCAGCGGTGCACCGCTCATCCGGGATCGCTCCGGGCTCTGAGTTCGTGATGATCCCGGGTCTGCAGCGCATCATTACGCCATAGCGCGTCGAAGACGCGCGTAAACGCGCTTATGGCTTCATGCTGCGCTGCGCCCGGGAAACGAAGTCAATGCAGCTTGATCCGCGGCTCGGTCCGACGTGTCAGCGCTTTGACCAGCGTGTCGAGCGCGACCTTGAACGAGCCGTGCAGCGCCTGCAGGTGTCGTTTGTGGAGCGACAGGTAAGCGAGCCGCGCCAACAGCCCTTGGGTTTTCACGTTGTGAAACAACACACCAAGCGTGCCGTACTCGGCGAGCGCCACCAGCGAGCCGAAGTCGCGATATTTGAACTGCGGCAGCGGTACGCCGCGCAGGCGGGCCTTGATGGCTTTGACCATCAGATTGGCTTGCTGATGCGCGACCTGGGCTCGCGGCGGCAACGGCTCGGTCATGCCCGGCAGGACGCAATTGGCGCAGTCGCCGATGGCGAAAATGTTGTCGTCGCGCGTCGTCTGCAACGTCGGCTTCACCACCAGGCGATTGATCTTGTCGGTTTCGAGCCTGTCGATCTCATGCAGAAAATCCGGCGCCTTGATGCCGGCAGCCCAGACGATGAGCTCGGCCGGCACCACCTCGCCTGAGGCCAGCACCACCTCGCCCTGCCGCACCGCCATGACGCGCGTGCCGGTGCGGATGTTGACGCCGAGCCCATGCAGCAGGCCGGTGATCGCGGCAGCGAGCTCTTCCGGCAGCGCCGGCAGGATGCGCGGCGCTGCTTCGATCAGATCGATCCTGATGTGCATCTCGGGATTGATGCGGTCGAGATTGTACGAGACGATGTCGCGCATCGTTTTGTGCAGCTCGGCGGCAAGCTCGACGCCGGTGGCCCCGGCACCCACGATGGCGACGTGCAATTGCCCGGGCCGCAGTGGCTCGTATTGCGCATTGGCGCGCAAACAAGCGTTGATCATGCGGCGGTTGAAGCGCGCCGCCTGATCGACAGTGTCGAGCGTGATGGCATAGTCGTTGACGCCGGGCGTGCCGAAATCGTTCGACATGCTGCCGACCGCGATGACAAGCGTGTCATAGCCAAGCACGCGCGGCGGAATGACGGTCTGGCCCTCTTCGTCGACGCTCGGCGCGACATAGATCTGCCGCTTGGCGCGATTGAGCCCGATCATCGCGCCGATGCGGTAGCGATAGTGGCGCCGCCGCGCGTGCGCGATCAGCTCCAGCGAATCCGTCTCGCTGTCCACCGTGCCCGACGCCACTTCGTGCAACAGCGGCTTCCAGACATGGATGCGCGACTTGTCGAGCAGCGTGATCGATGCCTTGCGCTTGCGGCCGAGGCTGGCGCCGAGCAACGAGGTCAGGCGCAGGCCCGCGGCGCCGCCGCCGACGATGAGCACGCGATGCAGCGACGGATCGTCGCTCGACGCGGTCTCGGCGATGGAATCGTAAAGCGGGTCGTGCGTCACGGCTTCATGGCCCGTCGCAAATCGAGCAAACCCGATCAGCTTGCACCCAGGGGTCGTAGACGGCAACACCTGGCACTGCGGCAAGCCGTAGCCTTGCGCCGCATCGGCCTTTGCGCCCACTATGCGGGAACTCTGGGAGGAGATCATGCATGCAAAAATTGGGCTGTTGAGCCTGGCCCTGCTTGCGTTCGGCGCCGGCAGCGCCAGCGCGGAGCCGGTAAAAATTCGCGTCGCCTGGGTGGCGCCGGTGTCCAACTGGATCTCGATCTGGCTCGACAAGAAGGACCTCGCCCAGCATTTCGGCCAGTCCTACATCTTCGAGCCGGTGCATTTTGCCGGCACGCCGCCGATGATCACGGCGATTGCCAACAACGAAGCGGAAATCGGCAATCTCGCCTATTCGACCCTGCCGATCGCCATCAAGAACGCCGGCATGGAAGACACCCGCGTGATCTCCGACGACTTCCAGGACGGCGTCGACGACCACTGGTCGGTCCGCTACGACGTGCTCAAGGACGGTCCGATCAAGAAGGTCGAGGACCTCAAGGGCAAAGTCGTCGCCACCAATGCCGAAGGCAGCGCGGTCGACATCGCCATGAAGGCGATGCTGCGCAAGCACGGCCTCGAGAACAAGCGCGACTACACCGTTGTCGAGGCGCCGTTCCCGGCCATGAAGGCGATGCTCGCGGAGCATAAGGTCGACCTGATCCCGGCGGTGCTGCCGTTTGCGCTGGACCCCGAGCTGCAAAACATGGCGAACACGCTGTTCACCGCCAAGGACGCCGTCGGCGTCACGCAATTCGTCATGTTCAACGCGCGCAAGCCGTTCATCGACAAGAACCGCGCCGCGATCGTCGACTGGCTGGAAGACACCCAGCGCATCCTGCACTGGTACCTGGATCCGAAGAACCACGACGAGGCCGCGCAGATCGCCGCCAAGCTGGTCAAGGCGCCACCCGAGCGGTTCGGCTGGGTGTTCACCAAGACCGACGTCTATCGCAATCCGACCATGATGCCGAACCTCGACGCGCTGCAGAAGAACGTCGACATGACCAAGGAGCTTGGCTACGCCAGCGCGAGCTTCGACGTCAAAGCCTATTCCGACCTCAGCATGGTCGAGGAGGCAGGCAAGCGCCTGAAATAATCACAACCAAGTCCCGTCATCCTGAGGTGGCCGCGAAGCGGCCCTCGAAGGATGCCGGCCCGGGCCGTCGCCCCAACGAAATCGGGTATACCCGATTTCGCATTTTCAAGTGGCCAAGTCGGCAATAGCCGACTTGGTTGGCTCGCTTCGCTCGCACCTCAGGGTGACGGAACGTAAATCGGAGAGATAAAACGATGAGTGCTAAGAAATTCGCGTTGGCCAGCCTGTGCGTCATTACGTTTTCCGGTGTCGCCCAAGCGGAGCCACTGAAAATCCGCGGCTCCTGGGTGGCGCCGGTGGCCAACTGGGCCTCGATCTGGCTGGAGAAAAAAGATCTCGCCGTTCACTTCGGCCAATCCTACGTGTTCGAGAGCGCCCGCTACGCCGGCACGCCGCCGATGATCACCGCATTGGCCAACAACGAGCTGGAGATCGGCGATCTTGCCTATTCGACCTTGCCGATCGCGATCCAGAACGCCGGCATGGATGACCTGCGCGTCGTCGCCGACGAATTCCAGGACGGCGCCACAGGCTATCGCGCCGACGATTTCCAGGTCCTCACCGACGGCCCGATCCTGAAAGTCGAGGACCTCAAGGGCAAGGTGATCGGCACCAACGCCGCCGGCAGCGGCGTCGACGTCGCCTCACGCGCCATGCTGCGTAAGCACGGCCTGGAGGCGAACCGCGACTACACCATCGTCGAGGCGCCGTTCCCGGGCATGCGGGCGATGCTGGCGGAAAAGAAAGTCGACATCATTCCAACCGTGCTGCCATTCGCGCTCGATCCCGAGCTGAAGAAGATCGCGCACCCGCTGTTCTCCATCACAGACGCGATCGGCGTGTCGCAATTCGCCATGTGGGCCATGCGCAAGCCGTTCATCGACAAGAACCGCGCGGCCATCGTCGATTTCATGGAAGACTCCATGCGCATCGAGCGCTGGTATCTCGATCCGAAGAACCACGACGCGGTGGCCGAGATCGCGTCGCGGATCACCAAGCAGCCGCCGGAGCGGTTCGGCTGGCTGTTCACCAAGGCCGACTATTATCGCAACCCCGACATGAGGCCCGATCTCGATGCACTGCAGAAGAACGTCGACATGACCAAGGACTTGGGCTTCGTCAAAGCAAGCTTCGACGTCAAGGCGCATTCCGATCTCAGCCTGATCGAGGAAGCGGCGAAGCGGCTAAAGTGAATTCAATGCATCGACTTGCCGCCATCGACGTTGACGGTCTGGCCGGTCATGAAATCGCTCGCCGGGGACGATAAAAACATCACCGCGCCGACCAGGTCGGCCGGCACCTGCACCCGCTCGATGGCGCGGCCGGCGACACGCGAGGCGAGATAATTGCCGGACGATGACGCGACCTGGGTCTCGCTTTGCGTCATGCCGGGCGTGAGCGCGTTGACAGTGATGCCGAACTCGGCGACTTCGCGGGCCAGCGCGCGGGTAAAGCCGATGACGCCGGCTTTCGACGTGGTGTAGTGCAGGCGATTCGGCGCGCCTTCCCACACCCGCGACGACGAGATGTTGACGATCTTGCCGCGCTTTTGCGCCTTCATCGCCGGGAATGCGGCGCGGCAGGACAGGAACATGCCGCGCAGATTGACCGCCATCACCCGGTCCCACTCCTCGACCGGGATTTCCAGCCACGAGCGGCGCGGCAATACGCTCATCAGCGAGGCATTGTTGATCAGCACGTCGATCGTGCCGAAGCGCTCGAGCGTCGCCTGGACCATGGTTTTGGTCGAGTCTTCGCTGGCGATATCGACACCGAGCCCGAGCGACTCGAAGCCGGCCTGCCGCAGTGCCGCGGCAACGTTCTCGGCGGCAACGGCATCGATATCGGCGGCGACGACCTTGGCGCCGACCTTGGCGAATTCCTCGGCATAGACCTTGCCGATGCCTTTGCCGCCGCCGGTGACGACGACGCTACGCCCGGAAAAATCGAAACGCTCATTCACGGCCATTGCTTTTGCCTTTATCGTAAAGGGATGAATTTCGAACGGTTGCTGATCGGCGGCGGCACGCTCGTGGTGTTCCTGCTCGTCTGGGAATTGTGCGCCGATATTGGCGCAATCAATCCGCTATTTATTTCGTCGCCGACCCGCATCGCGCAAACCGGCGCGGCGCTGATAGCCGATGCGGATTTCTGGAACGACGTCAGGGTCAGTGCCAGAGAATTCATCTTCGGTTATGTCGCTGCCATCGTGATCGGCGTCCCGCTCGGGCTCTTGATGGGCACCTCGCGGCGTCTGTCCTACATTGTCGCGCCCTTTGTCGATACCCTCAATGCCGTGCCGCGCGTCACCTTGCTGCCGCTGCTGATCATCTGGTTCGGCATCGGCATCTGGTCGAAGGTCGCGGTGGTGTTTCTCGGCGCGGTCATTCCTATCGTCATCAGTGCGCTGTCCGGCGTAAAGACCAACGAGGCGCGCTTCCTCACCATGGCGTGGAGTTTTTCGGCATCGCGCGTAAAAATATTTGTCAGCATCATCCTGCCGGGGACGGTGCCGTTCATCTTTACCGGCTTGAAATACGCCGCCGGGCGCGCGCTGCTCGGCGTCGTCGTCGGCGAGCTCTACGCTTCGACCGCCGGCCTCGGCCATATGATCGCCGAGGCCGGCAATATGTTTCAGACCGACACGCTGTTCTTCGGCGTGCTGATCTTCACTGCGACCGGGCTTGTCGTCGTCGCACTGCTCGACCGGCTGGAACGGCGGTTCGAGCGCTGGCGGCCGAACGTCGGAGCGGCGACGTGAGGCGTTTTTATCTGGCGCATGAACGCGCCATCCTCGGCGCCTTAGGCGTCGTTCTCTTCCTCATTCTCTGGGAAGGATTTGAGCGCGGTTGGTGGGCGGAGCTATTGCAGCCACTGCTCGGCCCGCAAGCGATGCGATTCCAGCTCAAACCGATCTTCATTTCATCGCCGACGCGGATCGCGCGCATGGCTTACGACATGTTCTTTGTCACCGGCGCGATCTGGAAGGACCTTGGCCGAAGTAGCCTCGAATTTGCGCTCGGCGTTGCGCTGGCATTCGTAATCGGCATTCCGCTCGGGCTCGCCGCCGGCTGGTATCGTCGATTCAACTATGCGGTTGAGCCGTTCCTTGCCGCGCTGAATGCGACGCCGCAGGTGGCGTTCCTGCCGCTGCTCATCCTCTGGGTGGGAACCGGGCTTGCCTCCCGAGTGCTGATCATCGTTCTCCTCGCGGTGTTGCCGATCGCCATCAGCGCGCTGGCCGCCGTGCGCACCGTCGATGCGCGGCTGGTCCGCGTGGCGCGAAGCTTTTCCGCCGGCGATGCGCTGTTGTTTCGCAGCATCATCCTGCCCAGCGCGATGCCGTTCCTGCTGGCCGGCGCGCGGCTTGCCGTCGGGCGCGGCATGATCGGCATCGTGGTCGGCGAAATCTACGGCTCCTCGGCCGGCATCGGCGCCATGATCAACCAGGCCGGCTCGCGCTTCGAGACCGACAAGGTGTTCGTCGGCGTGCTGACCATCGCGGCCGCGGGCGTGGCGCTGGCCGAGCTCATTGGCCGCATCGAGCGCCGCGTCGACGTCTGGCGTCCGCAGGTTGCGGCATGACCCCAAAACTCGAAGCCCAGGATATCCGGCTCGCCTATCTGCAGCCGCGCACCGGTACGCAGCTGGTCGCGCTCGACGGCGTCAATCTGCAAGTGATGGACGGCGAGTTCGTCGCTATCGTCGGGCCGTCGGGCTGCGGCAAGACGACATTTCTGTCCGTGGTCGACGGCCTGATCGCCGCGACCGGCGGCCGCGTCCTGGTCGACGGCGAGGTGGTGACGCGGCCCGGGCCGGACCGCGCCGTCGTGTTCCAGGACGCATCCTTGCTGCCGTGGCGCACCGTGCTCGGCAACGTGCGCTATGGCCTCGAATGTCTGGGTGTCCGCGGCAACGAGGTGGACGAACGCGCGAAAAAACTCATCACGCTAGTCGGGCTCTCTGGCTTCGAGCATCATTACCCGCACGAATTGTCCGGCGGCATGCAGCAGCGGGTCAACCTCGCGCGCGCCCTGGTGGTCGATCCGAAAATCCTGCTGATGGACGAACCGTTCGCTTCGCTGGATGCCCAGACCCGCGAGTTGATGCAGGAAGAACTCACCCGCATCTGGGCCGATGCACGGAAGACCGTGCTGTTCATCACCCACCAGATCGACGAGGCGATCTATCTCGCCGACCGGGTCGTGGTGTTCTCCGGGCGCCCCGGCAGGGTCAAGGCCAGCATCGCGGTCGACATCGAGCGCCCGCGACCGATCGGCGTGAAGCGGCAGGCGCGCTTCCATGCGCTCGAAGATCGCATCTGGGGGTTGATCGACGAGGACGTGCGTCCTGCGCGGGCTTGACCTGGGCATCCATACTGCGCTTGAGCTTGCGGCAACAACGATGTCGGGGAGAACATCATGCAGGTCCCGAGCCGGTGGTCGATCCTGGCGGCGGCTATGCTCATCGCGCCGCTGGCGCGCGCCGACGATCTCGCCCCGTTCAAGATCGGCATCTCGGCGCCCGTCGTGACCATCTTCCCGGTGTGGATGGCGCAAGCGGCCGGTCTCGACGCCAAGGAGGGGCTGAAAGTCGAATCCATCAGCATGGAAGGCGGCAGCCGCGGCGTGCAGGTGCTGTTGTCCGGCGAAATCCAGGCCATGCATGTCGGGCTGGCGCCGGTGGTGCAGGCCAACAAGCAGGGCGCCGACCTGCGGCTCGTCACCTCGACCGCCAACACCATCCCGATCACGATCTTCGTCTCCCCGGCGATCAAGACTGCGGCGGGCTTGAAGGGCAAGACCATCGGCATCAGCACGTTCGGCTCGGAGACCGACGTCGCGGTGAGCATCGCGTTGCAACGGCTCGGCCTCAAACGCGACGAAGTCACCGTGTCGCAGATCGGCGGCAGTTCGCAGCGCTTCGGCGCGCTCCTTGCCGGCCGCATCGACGCGGCGCCGCTGCTCGAGCCGACCATCACCGCGGCCAAACAGAAGGGTTTTGTCCCGCTGCTCGATCTCGCCGCCGCCGACACGCCGTGGATTTTTGATGGCGTCGTGGTCACCAACGGCTATCTGAAAGAGCATCGCGACACGCTCACGCATTTCGTGCGGGCCTATATCGCGGGCGCCTATCTGGCGCTGTCCGATGTGGAGAAAGCCAAGGCGGTGATTGCGCAAAAGTACAAGACCAACGATCCGACGGTGATCGACGCCACCTACAACGACTTCAAACGGCTGATGCCGCTCGACGCCGCGCCGTCCATTGCCGGCGCCAATAACGTCATTGCGCAACTTCAGGCCATCGGCCTCGAGGTCGGCAGCAAGAACGTCAACGACTATGTCGATTCCAGCGTCATCGAAGGCCTGAAGAAGGACGGCTATTTCGAGCAGATGGCGAAGGCCTATCCCGTAAAGCAATGAACGCCATCGATCTTGAAGTCATCTACCAGTCGACCTTGCAGATTGCGCGCGAGCTGACGCTCAACATGCTGCGCACCGGCTATTCCACCATCATCAAGGAAAGCCAGGATTTCACCTTTGCGATCTTCGACGCGCAAGGCCGTATGGTGGCGCAAGGCATTCCGCAGCCGCTGCATATCGGGCCGCTCGCCGCCCAGGTCAACGAAATCCGCCGCCGCTTCCCGGAAGCCGCGCCGGGCGATGCCTTCATCGTCAATCATCCCTACCAGGCCTGCCAAAACCATTCGACCGATGTGTGCATCATCACGCCGATGTTCGTCGACGGCCGGCTCGTCGGCTATATCGGCAATACCGCGCACAAGCCCGATCTCGGCGGCAAGGTGCCGGGCACCAATGCGGGCGACGCCACCGATCTGTTCCAGGAAGGCTTGCTGATTCCGCCACTGCGAATTCTGCGGCGCGGCCAATTGCTTGCCGATATCGAGCGGGTGATCTGCGCCAATACCCGCACGCCGGAAGTCACCTGGGGCGATATCACCGCGCAGGTGAACACCAACACCTATGGTCTCACGCGGTTCGCTGAGCTGTTCGGTAAATACGGCACCGACAAAGTGCTCGCCTGCTGGCAGAGCTGGATGGATATTTGCGAGACCGAGCTACGCAAGGAAATCGCCAAAGTGCCCGACGGACTTTATGGCCCGGAGACCGATTACCTCGACGACGACGGCATCGATCTGAACAAATCCTACAGCATCTCCGCGTCGCTCGAAGTCAAGGGCGACACGCTGCACTTTATTCTGGACAGCGACGCGCAGGCGCGCGGGCCCATCAACTTGCGGCCGTGCGTGTCGAAGAATTTCATCCAGTGCCTGGTCAAGATGGTGTTCATCCCGAACCTGCCGGTGAACGACGGCCTGTCGCGGCCGGTGCAGGTGTCGTATCCGCCGGAAGGCTCGCTGCTCAATCCGCGCTTTCCGGCGCCGGTGAACATGTACGTGCGTCCGAGCCAGGTGACGACCTCGGTCGCGATCCGCGCTCTAGCGCGCGCCGTGCCCGGCCGCGTGCCGGCGCCGGGCAGCGCCGCCGGGGGCTCGATTTCCAGCGCCGGGCGGCATCCGCAAACCGGCCGCTGGTATTCGCAATATGAGATTCTTAGCGGCGGCACCGGCGCGCGGCCCGACGGCGACGGCGTCAGCGCCATGGATGAACTGGTCGTCAACGTCATGAACACACCGGTCGAGGCGGTCGAAAGCGAGTTTCCGGTGCGCGTCGAGCGCTACGAGCTGGCGCAGGATTCCGGCGGCCCCGGTACCTTTCGCGGCGGCCTCGGCGTGCGCCGGCAATGGCGCATTCTCGGCGATGAATCGGTGATCAACCTGCGCACCGACCGTTTCAAATTTTCTTCGCCTGGAATTTTCGGCGCCAAGCCGGCCCACGTGTCGGCAGCTTCGCTGAAATCCACCGGCGAAGCGGCGCGGCCGCTCACCTCCAAAGTTGCCGGCCTGCGGCTGAAGAAGGACGACGTGCTGTCGATGGAATTCGCCGGCGGCGGCGGTTGGGGCGATCCGCGCGCGCGTGCGCCGGAACGGGTGCGCGACGACGTAGTGCGCGGCTATGTCTCGCGCGAGGCGGCACGCGATGATTACGGTGTGGCCTTCAAAGAAGACTTCAGCGTGGACGCTGACGCGACCGCAAAACTGCGAGCCAAGACAATTTCATGAACAAGGCAGCTTCATGAAATTGCGTATCGGCATCGACGTCGGCGGCACCTTCACCGACGTCACCGCCTTCGACGAGGACGCGGCCACGCTGGTCGCCGTCCGCAAATACACTTCGAATCCGGCGCAACCCGCCGCGGTGATGGAAGACATCACCCGCGACCTCGCCGCCGAGTTCGGCGCCGACGCGGTGTCGCTGATCCTGCACGGCTCGACCGCGGCGCTCAACACCATGCTCGAAGGCAAGGGCGCCAGCGTCGGCCTGATCACCACCCGCGGTTTTCGCGATGTCTATGAGATCGGCCGGCAATGGCGCGGCGACGAGGTGTTCAACATCTTTGCGCCGCCGCCGAAAATGCTGCTGACCCGCGACCGTATCCACGAGGTGCGCGAGCGTCTCGATTTCACCGGTCAGGTGATCGAGCCGCTCGATGCCGACGACGTTGCCACCGCCGCGCGCGCACTGATGGCGCAGGGCGTCGAGGCCGTCGCGGTGTGCTTTCTGTTCGCCTACGCCAATCCGGCCCACGAGCAAGCGGCGGCAAAGATCATCCGCGACATCGCGCCGGACCTCTATGTGTCGCTGTCGCACCAGGTCAATCCGGAATGGCGCGAATACGAGCGCACCGCCTCGACCGTCGCCAATGCCTATATCGGCCCGCCGGTGTCGCGCTATCTGCGCGAACTGGAGGCGCTGTCGCTGCGGCGCTTCCCGCACTCGCGGGCGCTGATGATGAAGTCCGACGGCGGCGCCGCCAGCGCCCGCATGCTGGCGTCGACGCCGATCGAGACGGTGATGTCCGGCCCGGTCGCCGGCGTCATCGGTGGCCGCCACCTGGGCGACATCAAGGGCATCGACAACATCATCACCTTCGACACCGGCGGCACCTCGTCCGACATGGCGGTGCTGCCGGGCCGGCCGCTGTTCAAGTCGGAAGTGTCGGTGGCGCGGCATCCGCTGCGCACCCACACGGTCGATATCGAGACCATCGGCGCCGGCGGCGGCAGCATCGCGGCCGTCGAGCTCGGCGTGCTCAAAGTCGGGCCGCAAAGCGCCGGCGCCAATCCGGGTCCCGCTTGCTACGGCCGCGGCGGAATTGAGCCGACGCTGACCGATGCGCTGGTCGTGCTCGGCCATCTGAGCCCCACCGCGCTGCTCGAAGGCGCCATGCCGATTTCGAGCGCGAAGGCGCACGATGCCGTGGTATCGCTCGTGGCGGCGCCGCTCGGGCTGACGCCGGTCGAAGCGGCCTGGGGCATCCTCACCGTGCTGGCCACCAACGTCACCATGGCGATGCGCACCATCACCATCGAGCGCGGCTACGACCCGCGCGAGTTCACCCTGGTGCCGTTCGGCGGCATGGGGCCGACCATCGCCGGCCGCATCATCGGCGATCTCGGCATCGGTCGCATTCTCATTCCACGCGATCCCGGCACCTTCAGCGCTTTCGGCATGCTGGTCACCGACGTGCATCAGACCCGCAGCTTCACCCGCATCACCCGGCTCGACGCAGCGAAACCAGCCGAGCTGGAGCGGATTTTTGCCGACATGGAAACGGCCGCGCTGGCGGATTTGATGCAGGAGCAATTTTCGCGCGAGCAGCTTTCGACATTGCGCAGCGCCGGCATGCGGTATCGCGGACAATCCTATGAAGTCAGCGTTCCCGTTGCGGAACTGAACAGCGACGCCGATCTCGCGGCTTTGGGCCAGCGCTTCCACGAGGCGCACCGGCGCCGCTACGGCCACATGGCGGAATCCGAAGCGGTCGAAATCGTCAACTTCCAGGTCACTGCGGTTGGGGCGATTCCCAAACCGCAATTCAGTGCGAACGCGGCGCCCACAACATCGCAACCGCCGGTGTCACATGAGACGCGCAAGGCTTACTTCAATCCAACCGACGCAATCCCGGTGCCGGTGTTCCGCCGCTCCGCGCTTGCCGCGGGCGCGGCCATCGACGGACCTGCCGTCATCGAGGAAAAGACCTCGACCACGGTGCTCTATCCCGGCCAGTGCGCCGAAATCGATAACCATCTGAACATAGCGATCACGCCTGTCGACGCCTCATGAACGACCGGCCTGGGCCACGCCAGGCCAGTCACCATCAGCTCACCAGCACGTTGCTGAACTGCCAGGGGTCTTTGCTGTCCACGGTTTCGGGGAACAGGCGATTGCGGCCCTTGAGCGGCGTCCAGTCGGTGTAGCACCCGATCACCGGCCCGAGATAAGGCCGCTGGATTTCGAGGCAGCGGCGAAAATCCATCTCGTCGGCTTCGACGATGCCGCGGTCCGGGTTCTCCAGCATCCAGACGATGCCGGCGAGCACCGCCGAGGTCACTTGCAGCCCGGTCGCATTCTGATAGGGCGCGAGCTTGCGGGTCTCCTCGATCGAGAGCTGGGAGCCGTACCAATAGGCATTCTTGGCATGGCCGTAGAGCAGCACGCCGAGCTCGTCGATGCCGTCGACGATGTCGTCCTCGCTCAGGATGTGCCAGGACTGCTGCGGCTTCCACTCAGCGCCGGCCAATTCGTGCAGCGACAGCACGGCGTCGTCGCACGGATGGTAGGCATAGTGGCAGGTCGGCCGGTAAACCACCTTGCCGCTCTCGCGAAGCGTGAAGTAATCGGCGATCGAGATCGACTCGTTGTGGGTGATCATCCAGGCCTGCTGCGCCTGCGCGGTCGGCGTCCATGAGCGGACCCGCGTGCCGGCGCCGGGCCGGGTCAGGTAGATGGCGGCGTCGCAGCCGAAATCGTGACGGTGTGCGCCCGGCGGCATCGTCTTCTCATGGGTGCCCCAGCCGAGCTCCGACGGCTGCGAGCCTTCGGCGATAAAACCTTCGACCGACCAGGTGTTGATGAATTTTCCGCGCGGCTTGGGCGTAGACGCCCGCTGGGTGTCCCGCTCGGCGATGTGGATGCCCTTGACGCCGGCGCGCTGCATCAGCCGCGCCCAATCCTCGCGCGAGGCAGGCACAGCGAAGTCGAGCTTCAGCTCGGTCGCGACGTCGGTCAGCGCCTGCTTGACCATCCAGGACACCATGCCCGGATTGGCGCCGCAGCAGCTCACGGCGGTGATGCCGCCCGGCCGCCGGCGGCGCAGGTCGAGCACGCCTTCGCGCAGCGCGTAGTTCGAGCGTTCCGAGATCGAGCGGCGGCTGTCGGTATAGAGACCGGGCCACGGCTCGACCACGGTGTCGATGTAGAAGGCGTCGATGTCCTTGGCAAATTCGATCAGATCGACCGAAGACGTGTCGACCGACAGGTTGACCAGCATGCCGCGGCCCGGGCCGGCGGTGAGCAGCGGCTTGAGCACGTCGCGGTAATTCTCGCGCGTGATCGCCTGATGCAAAAACCTGATCTGGCGCTCGTCGAGCAGCGCCCGGTCGCGGTCGTCGGGAGCGATGACGGTGAATTTCGCGCGGTCGAACGCGACGTGCCGCTCGATCAGCGGCAGGGTGCCTTTGCCGATCGAGCCGAAGCCGAGCATCACGATGGGACCGTCGAAGCGGGCGAGCAGCGGGGAATCCTTCATTGGCGTCACTCCAGTTGAATGGTTGCCTCGACGTCGGTCAAGCGGCGCGTTGCAGGCGCGCCTGCCGTGGCCGCCGGTTGCCGGGGGCGGCGGCGATCAGCATGTTGAGGTTGGGCTTCGGCGCGAACGCGCCGGTAGCGGCGATCAGGCCGCGCGCGCCGGCCAGCGCGTCCGGACGCAGCTCGAG
>JBAUYI010000094.1:0-1685 GCA_049584715.1 Xanthobacteraceae bacterium | reverse complement strand
TCGATGAGCAGAGCGGACGACACGTACCGAATCCACGTCCTCGGTAATAATTTCATGCTGCCTCGCCGGTAGTTTTGGCGTTGCTAGGTGGACTCCGCCAGCTTCGGTAAGCGCCTCTTCAATTCTTCGACGGTAGTGCACAGGTCTTCGGGCATTTCAGCCCCGAGCATGTGTGGTTCCGCAGGGTGATATAGCCCTCGAGGCCTTCGCCCCAG
Source organism: Xanthobacteraceae bacterium (assembly GCA_049584715.1). Lineage (GTDB taxonomy): Bacteria > Pseudomonadota > Alphaproteobacteria > Rhizobiales > Xanthobacteraceae > BOG-931. Next base: position 1,470 of record JBAUYI010000094.1, on the reverse strand, counting down.
CCGCCTCGCTGATCGGCGGCGGCTACAAAAGACCCCATCCAGTCTAAGATAAAGGTAGCTGCTCGCAGGCGGCTGTCCTTCACACGCCTTTGACCCATCCTTGCAAGCGAACTTCCCTCCGACCTTAAACCAGTATGTTGTCCACAGGGTTGTGGGGAAGGTGAAGTCGACACTTCATTCCGCAAGTGACGTCCGTGCCGACTCCAGCAAGTATGTCGCCCCGCGCGCTGTTCTCCTCTTCTACACTGGAAATCGTCTTGCGGTTCTGGCTTTCACTCTGCCGTCACATGGCCAATCCCGCCTTTAGTCGTTTCATTCCTGCGATTACCGGAATTTCGTTCCTGAGGCGATGACAGCTACACATGACGGAGCCTCCATCACGACGGCCTCCGCAAATTAACCAACAATGCGGTGATCGAAGGCCCTCAAGACTTTCAACAAACAATTGCGCCAGGAGTGTCGCACCGCTCTTTCTGTCGACCGACACCGTAATACAATTCCTATTCTCAAATCCGACTCCAATTCCGGGATCCCACTGTCTACATATTCACTACCAACCTTTAGACAGTGTGTATTGTAAATACACAGCCTACATAAATAGCGCCAAATAATTGACGTGACCGCTATTGGTGTGGCGACCAGTACAGTTAATTCTGTCAACTACTCTCCCTTTTCATCGTCTTTCCTATTCCCTCGCTTCGGTCCTATTTCTGCTATCCCCTCCGCTTGAACGTCAGAGAGTTAGAGCGATCGCGCATTTCACATAGTCACGCTTTTCGACAGCGCGGCATGTGAGGAACCGCAATCGCGCATCCTCATAGGTCTTCTAACTTAGGCTTCATCGATGTTGCGGAGGATCGTGTGCATTGCTTCGCCCTCATCAGCTTTTTCGTATTATTCGCGTATGCACTTTTTCTTAGAAGTCTGCGGAAAACCTCATTTGTTGTTTTGTGGATCCTAATAGCGCTCCCTCTTTTTGTGCTATTGGCAATAACTGCCGGATACGCATCGACGCGCGCAGTACAATTTTACGCTGACCAGTGCAAGCCGGCGCTCCCGAACAATGGCGTTGCGGACGATGCCGCGCCGTTGCGCACGTGCATGGCCGCGATGCCCGCGGGCGCGACGATGAATTTAGATGGGTCAAAGTCTTATTACTTCGCCAGCCACACTTCTTCGGATCCGATTTGGGGCGGAGACGCGAACTGTGAGATTTCTTTGCGTTCTCAGCAGACGCTCAACCTTAATGGCGCGACGATTACACCATCGAGTACCGAACAAGCAGCCCCAAGTAATTTCATGATCTGCGCGGGGACTCCCAGTGGCGGCAATACGCCGTTGGCTCAGTTTGGTGCGGCTGGCAACTTTATTCAGATCAATGATACGACAGCGAGCGCGACCTCGGTCACGGTCTCAACCTCAGCTTCAGGTCCGAACAATGGCGGCACTGCACATTGCAGTGGCCTGGCT
>JBAUYI010000093.1:0-8891 GCA_049584715.1 Xanthobacteraceae bacterium | reverse complement strand
GCGCACGCGGTCGATGCCGCTACCGCAGCGAGCCGCGACGTCGCCGCGGTCGCCGACGCCGCGCGCGAGCTGCTGGCGCTGATCGTAAAATCCACCGCCGAAGCCGCCGCCGCCAAGGACGCCACCGCGCGCACCATGACCGATCTCGAGCGCACCGACCGCACGGTGCGCAGCCTCGCCGCGGCCGCCGAGCGCATCGGCACGGTGGTGAAATTGATCGAGGCCATCGCCTCGCAGACCTCGCTGCTGGCGCTCAACGCCACCATCGAGGCGGCGCGCGCGGGAGCAGCCGGCCGCGGCTTTGCCGTGGTCGCCTCGGAGGTCAAAACGCTCGCGCAGCAGACCGCCAAAGCCACCGGCGATATCAGCGCCCAGGTCCACGACATCCAGCACGCGGTGAACCAGACGGTGGAAGCCATCGCCGGCGTGTCGTCGAGCGTGAACACCATGAGCGAAGCCAACCGGCAATTGACCGGCATCCTCGATCACCAGGCCACCGAGATCGACCGTATCGGCAGCCGCGCCGAGCAGGTCGCCGGCGCCGTCGGCGGCGTGCTGCCGGAGATCTCCACCATCGCCAACAGCGTCGAGGCGGCCGGCAACGGCGTGCTGACCACCGCGGAGGATCTGCTCGGCCGCTCGAAATGGCTGGCCGATGCGATCTCGAGCTATTTCACCGATCTCGAGCACGGCTCGATCAAGATCGGCATTTTGCATTCGCTGTCCGGCACCATGACCGCGAGCGAGCGGCCGTTGCAGGAACTCCTGGTCATGCTGATCGAACAGCAGAACGCCCGCGGCGGCCTGTTGGGCCGCCCGATCGAGCCGGTGATCGTCAATCCGCATTCCGACGCCAAGGCCTATGCGGAACTCGCGCAAAAGCTCATTGCCGAGCACAAGGTCGCAGCCATCTTTGGCTGCTGGAGCTCGGCCTCGCGCAAGGAAGTGCTGCCGATCGTCGAGCGCGACAACGCGCTGTTGTTCTATCCGAGCCAGTACGAAGGCGAGGAGGCCTCGCGCAACATCTTCTATACCGGCGCAACGCCGCCGCAGCAGGCCATTCCGGCGGTCAATTTTTTGCGCGACCAAGGCATCACGCGATTCTTCCTGGTCGGTACCGATTACATCTATCCGCGCACCACCAACGCCATCCTCAAAGGCTATCTCGCAAGCCAGCATGTCACCGACATCGCCGAGCGCTACACGCCGGCCGGGCTGAAGGACTGGCGCGCGGTGGTCGAGCACATCCGCCGCTTCGCCAAGGGCGGCCGCACCGCTATCGTCGCCACGGTCAGCGGCGACGCCAATTTGCATTTCTTCCGCGAGCTCGCCGCCCAGCAGGTCAGCGCCGGCGTCATCCCTGTCATGTCGCTGTCGATCAACGAGGCCGAGCTGCCGGCGCTGATGCGCTCCAATGTGGCCGGCAATTTCGTCGCCTGGAATTACCTCCATGCCTTCGACACGCCGGAGAACCGTGCCTTCATCGCCGAGTGGCGCCGCTTCACCGGCAGACCCGACGCCATGACCAACGACCCGATGGAAGCGACCTGGATTGGCTTTCACCTGTGGGCCGCGGCGGTCGAGGCGGCGGGCACCACTGACGTCGCCAAGGTGCGCGAGGCGCTCGGCGGCAAGCGTATCGCCTCGCCGAGCGGTTTTACCGTGCAGATGGATGGCCAGACCCATCACCTTTACAAGCCGGTGATGATTGGCCGCATCACCGACGACGGCCGCATCGTGCCGGTCTCGGTCACCGAAGGCCTGGTGCCGCCCGATCCCTGGAGCCCGTGGCTGGCCCGGAATCAAGCTCAACCGGCACGCAAAGCGATCGGATAATAGGGCTGCGGATAGCGCATTGATCCGTATCAATGCCGCGGCAACCAATCGCCCCGATAAAGCCTCGACAAGCGCCCTGGAACGCCTCTAAAACTACCCTGGTCGAGTTCCAAAGAGGCCACGGGCAAAGCGCGCCTGCCGGACACTTCCCTATGAATGATCGTCGGAATTTTCGCGTCGATTATCATGCTTTTTTCGCCGACGCGCTCGGCCGGCTGCACGACGAGCGGCGCTACCGCGTTTTTGCCGACCTCGAACGCATCGCCGGCCGCTTTCCGCATGCCATCTGGCATTCGCCGGACGGGCCGAAGAACGTCGTGATCTGGTGCTCGAACGACTATCTCGGCATGGGCCAGCATCCCAAGGTCATCGGCGCCATGGTCGAGACCGCGACCCGCATGGGCACCGGCGCCGGCGGCACCCGCAACATCGCCGGCAACAATCACCCGGTGGTCGAGCTCGAGCGCGAGCTTGCCGATCTGCACCGCAAGGAAGCGGCGCTGGTCTTCACCTCAGGGTACGTCTCGAATGAAACAGGCATTTCCACGCTCGCCAAGCTGATGCCGAATTGCCTGATCCTGTCGGACGCCTGGAACCACAATTCGATGATCGAGGGCGTGCGCCAGGCGCATACCGAGAAGCAGATTTTCCGCCACAACGACATGGCGCATCTCGAAGCGTTGCTCGCCGCCGCCGATCCGGCACGGCCGAAGCTCGTCGTGTTCGAAAGCCTCTATTCCATGGACGGCGACCTGGCGCCGCTGCAGCAGATCTGCGAGCTCGCCGAGCGCTACGGCGCCATGACCTATGTGGACGAGGTGCACGCGGTCGGCATGTACGGCCCGCGCGGCGGCGGCATCACCGAGCGCGACGGCGTCATGAACCGCATCGACGTGATCGAGGGCACGCTGGCAAAAGCGTTCGGCTGTCTCGGCGGCTATATCGCCGGCTCTGCCGCGCTGATCGACGCGGTGCGCTCCTACGCGCCGGGTTTCATCTTCACCACGGCGCTGCCGCCATCCGTCGCCGCCGCGGCGACCGCGGCGATCCGGCATCTGAAAACCTCACACTGGGAGCGTGACCGCCATCAGGATCGCGCCGCACGCACCAAGGCCGTGCTGGCCGCCGCGCGGCTGCCGGTGATGACCAGCCCGACCCATATCGTGCCGGTCTATGTCGGCGATCCGGAGCTGTGCAAAGCGGCGAGCGACCTCTTGCTCGCCGACCACGGCCTCTACCTTCAGCCGATCAATTATCCGACCGTGCCGAAGGGCACAGAGCGGCTGCGCATCACGCCCAGTCCGTATCACGAGGATGCGCTGATCGACGCGTTGGCCGAAGCGCTGGTCGACGTCTGGCAAAAGCTCGGCCTGCCGTTCAAGGAACGCGCGCTCGCCGCCGAGTGATTGAAATACTTGCGATAGAAATATTGGCGTTACGCTCAGCAAAACCGCTCACATCCGGCATAGTGCGCCGAATTTGTGTTGACGAGCGCGGCAATGTGTTCGGTTACCAATAGCCGCGACTGCGACCCCAGTATCCGCCGCCGCCGCCGAACAGCAGCACCAATACAACAACAATCAGGATCAATTCCATAACAAGTCTCCATTGCTGGCGACGGCCCTATTTGCCGCGCACCGCATCTTTCAATCCGCCGATCGCGTTTTGCACTTGGCCGGCGGCCTTGTCGGTCTTGCCTTCGGTTTCCAGCTTCTTGTCGCCGAGGACCTTCCCGGCGGCTTCTTTCACGGCCCCCTTGGCCTGCTCGGCCGAGCCTTTGATACGATCTTTATCCATTGTCGTTTCCTCGCTGTCGGATGGGTCTTGCGATAACGGCTGGCGTCGATGATTTGTTCCCGATAGCATTGGGTGCATGGCGCGCCTCTCGTCGATCTTGCGTTTTAAGCTGAGCGATTCTGCACAGTCTTTATCGTGCCGACGGTTCGGCTTGCCTGATAGTCAAAAGACGTCTTAATTTCCCCCCGCACCCATCGGACACCCCGCACGGAGTATTAGGCATGGCCAAGAAATCCCGGACCAAGACCAAGAAGCGAGCCAAGGTTGCTTATCCCGGCATGATGGGTGACGGCACCGAAGAGCAGAATCTCGGGCAGCGTGGCAATCCGAAGGCGCGCATAAAAAAGAAGGAAGTCGCGGCAGCCTTCGGCAAGCCACGCTCCAAGAAATAGCTTTTGCGTCGAAAACTAGACTGCCTCTTTGCCGGTTGAGCAATATTGCTCATACGGGCGGCTGCCGGTCAGTCTACGATCAACCGAGTCGCCGGCCGCGGAAGTAACCCTTGTTCGTGGTATTCTGCTTGATATTGGCCGTCTCCCCCTCTTCCGCGGCGTTGGGGTGATGTTCGTGCTTCACGAATTTCTTGTCTTGTGCGCCTTGCGGGTCGCGCTTCGGACCTTTCTTGTTGCGACTGGCCGGCGGCACCGGCGGCATATGGCTCGGCATGATGCAAACTCCTGACATTGTGTGACGCTAAATCCGTATGTAGCCACTCCGAGGCTCCATCTCTAGGACCTTCAAGGATCGCACCAAAAACTTTGGGTGTTTTGATCCAAATCAATTGTGTCCGCTATCGGACATAGACGACCAAAAGTGCATGATGCTGGGTTATGAGGCCCATCGTCTGTCAACCGCAACGGGAGATCGATGATGTCGATCAGACTCATACTCGCAACCCACTTGCTGCTTGTCTCCACTTGGTTCGGCAGCGTCGCCGTCGCTGCACCGACCCAAGGCAGCTGTCCCAAAGGTTCAATGAACGCCACCCAATATAGCGTCGGTTCGGGCACCGCCAGCGGCCAAGCGTTCCGGCCCGACGGCCTCACTGCGGCGCACAAGAAGCTGCCGTTCGGTACCCGGGTGAAGCTGACAAATCCCCACACTGGCGCTTCGACGGTTGTAACAATCAATGATCGCGGACCGTTCACGCGCGGCCGCGACATCGACTTATCGCGGGGAGCTGCGCGTGCGATCGGCCTCTCGAGCGTCGGAACGGTTTGCGCGGAAATTCTATGAGGCGAAGGCACAATTGTCCGAAGAGAGCCGTCTTGAGCGCCAAACAGCGTTCGCAAATCGAATAGCGACGGCTATTGCGCAAGTGTCTGAAACCGGACATTGTCGATTTGTGTCAGTGTCACTCAGCATTTTGCTCGCATTAGGGAATGAAGAGGCAAACGGTGCACTCTTAAGGAGACGCGCCGCCCCGATACGACGTCTACAACCCGACCAGGGAGATAATGCCATGTCGCTCGGAACCATCCTCATCATCATTTTGGTCATCGCTTTGCTTGGCGGTTTTAGCGGGATTGGCGGCGGCCCGTTCTACGGGACTGGCTACTACGGTGGCGGCGGCCTCGGCCTGATCATTGTGATCTTGCTGATCTTGGTCTTGCTCGGCAAGCTTTGAACCGCCAAGGCCAGAACCTAAGGCCGGAACCCAAGGCCGGAACGCACCGCTATTTTCGCGACACTGGGCTCGCGGGAGCGGCCGAAGGGACCTCGTCAGTGATCACCTTGAAGCCCGCGAGCGTGCACGGGCCGAACGAGGTCACGATCGCGACGTCGGTGGCGTCGCGCCCGCGTGCCATCAAGATGCGGCCGATACGCGGCTTGTTGTGGCGGGCATCGAACGTGTACCAGCGACCGCCGAGATAAGCTTCGAACCAAGCACTGAAATCCATCGGTGAATCGTCCGGCGGCACGCCGATGTCGCCGAGATAGCCGGTGCAATAACGCGCAGGGACGTTCATGCAACGGCACAGCGTGACCGCAAGGTGAGCGAAGTCGCGGCACACGCCCCGTTTCTCCGTATAGGCGTCGAACGCCGTCTTGGTCGGGCTGGCATGGGCATAGCTGAAGGTGATGCGATCGTGGACATAATCGCAGATCGCCTTGACCAGCGGCCAACCCTTGCGAACCTGCCCGAAAAGCGACCACGCCGCATCCGACAAGCGATCGGTCTCGCAGTAGCGGCTGCCGAGCAGATAGATCAGGACCTCCACCGGCAGATCTTCCAGCGCGGACTGCTCCGCCTGCGGGACGGACGCGTCTGCTTCGCCACTGTCCTGGATCAGGAAGTCCGTGGACATGGTCAGCCGGCCCGCAGGGGCACGGATCACGTGGCAAAAATTGCCGAAGCTGTCGTGATACGTGTTGGCGGCGACCGGCGGATCGAGCCGCATACGATCGAGGGTCAGCAGATCGGGAAAGCGGGACGGATGGACGCTCAGCGTCAGGATCATCGGCGTCGGCTGCGGGCAGTCATAGGAAATCTCATAACCCGCGCGAATCTTCATCGAAAACCCCTTCGCTCCGGCAAATGGAGGACGGCGCTCACGACAATGCAACGTTCATGCCGGAGATCGGTTCGAGCCGGTCAACGGCAATGACCTCAAACGGAGCGGGCCTTGCGCATCGTCCGCTCGCCGAGCAGGCGATCGAACTCCCTCTTGGAAACGCCGTAGCATTCGCACGAATGGCGGATCAGGCCGCGGCGATCGATGATGGTGACGTTGCCGCGCCTGTAGCGGATGAGACCGGTCCGTTGCAGGGTGCCGGCTGCGGCCGTGACGCCGGTGCGCTGCACGCCGAGCATCATGGCCAGGAATTCCTGCGTCAGTAGAAACTTGTCGGATTGCATGCGGTCGTGCGTCATCAGCATCCAGCGGCAGCAGCGCTGCTCGATGGAATGAAACTGATTGCAGGCGGCGGACTGCGCGACCTGGTTGAAGAAGGCGTGGGCATAATGCAGCATCACGGTCCGCATCGAAGCGCTGCGCGCCAGTTCCTTTTTGAATAGCGCTGCCTTCATTCTCAGGCCGGCACCGGGGACCTGGATGTAGACGCTGGTCGGCGCCCTGTCGTCGCCCAACACGAGGGGCAAACCCACCACGCCCTCGTTGCCGATCGTTCCGACCTCGGACGCTTGGCCGTTCGCCATGGTGTTCACCAGGGAGCCGACGCCGGTCTCGATGAAATAGACAAATCCGATGGGCTGGTGAGCGCGGTAGAGCGACTGCCGGTACTCGAGCGGTATCCGGCGAAGATGCGGGCGCAGCCGCGCATAATCCTTGGGCGGCAGCAAACCGAGCAACCGGTTGGCAGGCGGGTCCGCAGCCTTGCGGCTAGTTGCCACGGCGCTGCCTCTCTCCGTCATGCGCGACCCGATTCTGAGTTGGCCCGATGACAGGCATCGTCTTTCCGGAGCGTCGTCTCGCTTGGTTTCAGCTTGAACTTGGCCTCTTTGCCGGCCAAAAATTTCGTAATTTGCGATCGCTCGACCGAATCCTTCTATCCGCCGGCAAACCTTCGATATCGCTTGGTATTTTCTCGGGTGACAACATCGTCCATCGCAGCCTTCCGTAGGCTATCGGACATATAAGAACGCTGCGCCCTCTTCGCGGGGCAGGCAAGCGCAATGTCCGGTAGCGGACATTTTACTCGACTTCGCAGGGAAAGAAGAGCACGTTGATAACGGGTGCAGCGCCAAAATAGAGGATGCTGCGAAAAAGGAAGCGTTCGCGCCTGCTCCATTCGCTTCCCATCTGAGCCTGGCTACAGGTGTCCGTCGCCCTCGACATAATCTGGGCGAGACAGAGTCGGGCGAGACAAAAGACTTTATTGTCCGCAAGCGCGAAACTCGCCGCCGCTGGGTTGCTTGGCGTTCTGCCGGGTACCCGCTTGAGCGCGACAATAAAGACCTTGCGGCATAGCGAACGTGGCTTGGCTGCTCTCGATCGTAAATTGATTTTTGTCTGGGTGTCCAAGGAACGAATTGGACATAGAGGGAAGCGACAAAATGACCATCGAACAGTCGCCGCAGCGGGAAGCTCCCCTCAACACTCTTTTTAAAAACCGCGAGCGTCGCACGGTCGCGAGCTACAAACGCGAGCTGGTGAAACACCGGCGCGCGGAAAGCGGGCTTCGTGAGGCTCTCGCCCGGGAAGAAGCCCTGCTCAGTCAAAAAGACGAGTTGATCAAACAACAGGCGGTGTTGCGCCAGGAGGCCGATCATCGGCTGTTGAACGGTCTGCAAATGGTCGTCAGCCTGCTGTCGCTGCAAGGCCGGGCGTCGGAGAATGCCGAAGTCGTTTCGCAATTGGCCGCGGCCGCCGATCGCATTGCCACAATCGGACGCATCCACCGGCGTCTGCACTCGTTCGATGGCGTGCAAACCTTTGCGCTCAAGCATTATGTCGAGGATCTTTGTCGTGATTTCTCCATGATGCTGGCCGCGGAGCGCCCGGAGCGGGTCATCGCCGTCGAGGGCATTGAAATCGAGCTGCCGGCCGCCACCGCCATTCCACTCGGCTTTATCGCCAGCGAGCTGATCACGAACGCGGTCAAACACGGTGCCGGGCGGATTACCGTCAGGTTGGAGGCAAATCCGGCCAAGGGCTACGCGCTGTCGGTGGCCGGCGATGGGCCGGCTTTGCCGGAGGGATTTGATCCGGCCGCCGGCAAGGGATTGGGAATGAGGATTATTCGATCCCTTGTCGAGCGGATCGGCGGTGAATTGCGGATTGGTCGCGGCGATAACAACCAAGGCGCGCGATTTGCAGTGTTGTTCTCCTGATGGCCTACAAAACGAAGGCCGGGATGGGAAAAGTCATCGCAGCGGCCGCCAATCCCGGCTTGGTGCGGCCGTCATCCCGGACAGCATCGCTAAGCGGGAAAAGCAGAGCCGCTTTGCCCAAGAAGGGCAAAACTTCATTCGATCCAAAAACGTTTCTCACCCGTGTCGGAGACGGGCGAAGCCTCGCCAAGTACCGCAAGAGCCAGATCGTCTTTTCACAAGGGGAGATTGGCGACGCGGTCTTCTATATCCAGAAGGGCAAGGTGAAGGTCACCGTCGTTTCCGAGCAGGGCAAAGAAGCCGTCGTCGCAATTTTAGGAACGGACGAATTCTTCGGCGAGGGATGTCTCGCCGGGCAGGCGCAGCGTATCTCGACGGTCACGGCCATGACGGATGCCAGCATTGTCCGGCTGGAAAAGGTGGCCATTGTCCGGGTGATCCATCAGGAACCGGCATTCTCCGA
>JBAUYI010000092.1:0-6397 GCA_049584715.1 Xanthobacteraceae bacterium | reverse complement strand
CGGGACCGGGCTACGAGCCGCCGCAGGGCCCCATCGAGAGCGCGCTCTCGCAGATCTGGGCCGAGCTGCTGCAGCTCGAGCGCGTCGGCCGCCACGACGATTTCTTCGCCCTCGGCGGACACTCGCTTTTAGTCATGAAGGTCGTGGCATTGCTGCGGCAACGCGACATGACGATCGCGCCAAGGGACCTGTTCGCCAGGCCGATCCTCAAGGAACTCGCTGCGCACATCGGCTCACCCGAGCCGCTCTTTCCGGACAAGGCGATCTGTGTGCGAGAAGGCGGGTCCGAAAGTCCTCTTTTTCTCGCCCACGACGGTACCGACAGCCTGCACTATGTATACGCGCTGAGCCCGTATCTGTCCGCTGATTTACCTCTATACGGTTTGCCTGCAGCGCCTCCCGAGGACCTGCGCTTCCCGACCATCGAGGACCTGGCAAGCCGCATGGTCAAGATGATCCGGGAGGTCCAACCCGAAGGCCCCTATCGCGTCGCCGGCTGGTGCACCGGCGGGGTGCTCGCCTACGCGATCGCCAATCAGCTCCTCGGCGCCGATCAAGCGGTCGACTTCCTCGGGCTGTTCGACACCGTTTATTTGGCCGGCCTCGGCCCCTCGACCCGCCGCTCGGTCGATCAGGCGGCACCCGTATTCGAGGAGAAGTCGTACCTGATGCGACTGATCCAATCGGCACTGCGCCCGGAAGACGAGCACCTGCGACCGACAATCGCCGAAATCCAGGCAGGCATGGCCAGTGTGGACTTCGCCGACCTGGTGCGCATGTGCAACGAGGCATCGCTGCTGCGAAGGGACCTCGCCGGCCTTTCGGCTGTGCAAGTCAAGCATGCGCTGATACGACGGCACGCATACACCCTGGCTCAGATTCGATATCGCGCTCCGAAGATCTCGATCCCAATGCACTTGTTTCTCGCGCAAAACACCCAACTCAAAACACCGCTCCTCGGGTGGCAGGACGTTTTACCCAAACCTCAAATCCACACCGTCACAGTCCCCGGCGATCACTACTCCATCATGGGCCGATCATACATCGCAACGCTCGCACTAGAGCTCTCCAATGCGCTTCCTGAACGGGTAAAGTCGTAACGGAAAGGCGCACGCGCTTGGGCGGCACCGATGTGACCAGTTGGGCTTGGTCTGAAGCTCTAAACTAACGAGATCATTGTTCTGGCGCTTCACACCCAAGCATCAGCTGGCGGTTCACCAACGTCACGTCACTTGCATACCACGCAAGTAAATTCGCGGGGCGTTCTACCGTAATCAATGGCAGCCCTACCGATTCATCCGCCACCCTCAAGATCAGATTGGAACTGCACCTGACCGTCAATTCCAGCTGGACGCTCTCTTGTCTCCAACCATAGAGTGCCATCGACCAGAATCCTGCAGCGTTCTGGGTTCTCTCTTCAAGCGGCACCTCCCGTCCCGCAATCCGTGCGGAAAGAAGGGTCACTTTCGGAGAGAGAGTCGCATACATGACTGGCGCATCACGTAACGATTGGAGCCTCAAGACCAAGCTCCGGGTGCCTCCCTCACTCGTATCCGAAGCGACATCGATGCGCGGGCCGGGCAGATCAATCGTCGGCGCAGGCGCCTCCCAGACCGCACCCGTTCGATTGACCAGGTAATCGGACCTGGATACGCGCTGCCGACTCTTCGCAGGCATCACATTCGAGACCCAGCTGTCGGGCACCCTGTCGTAGCTGATCCACGCAGCGGCACGACGGTCCGCATCCAGAGCGTAGACCAGGGTGTCAGGCCCGGGATTTTCGGCGCTGTAGCGTGATTTGGCTGACCCCAACGCAACGCAAACAGCACTTACAACGAAAAGAATGCCTGGCACCACGAACCACGGCCGCGCCTCCACTGCCGGCACAATGAGCGAAGGAATCGAAAGAAGAAGAAAGAGTGCCACGACAATTCCGGCAGCCACCACTAAGGGATAGTCAAGCGTCAAGAATATGTAAGACAGGTAGAGCGGCGGCGTGAACAGAAGGATGCCGCAGATCACGCCGGGCAACGCGGCGATGAAAAGGTACGAAGTTTCGATTCTCTTCAGTAAGTGGGCGACAAAAACGCCAAGCAGAAGCAAGAGCAGCGGTAGCTGCAAGATGTAGCTGCCTTCGGGCAAGAGGAACGCCAGAAGCAACGTCAAGAGCCAACCAAACGTAAGCGCAGCCAAGAACAGCGCACGCGCGGGAAAATCATGATGGAGCCGCCGAAATATGAGATTCGCGACCGCCGCGCTGGTCAGGAATATGGCCGCGCCGAATACGCAAAGGCCAGCAAACAGCAAGCTGTTGCTCGGAGTGTCGCCGATCAGTCGTTCGCGCAACAGTAGCGACGAGATGACGCGCCAAACTACCGCCAATGCGGCGGGAATGACCACGGTCACGCCGGCCACTGCCAGAAGCGACAAAAGGAAGTTGTCGACGCGCAGCTCACGACGCCAAAAGGCCATCGACAACACTGCAACCAAAAGCAGGGTGATTCCCGACTCGGCAACCATGATCCAGCTCTGTGGATAGCCGACCAGTCTTTTGCCGAAAAAATTGAAGAAAATTTCGTCTTCGGAGCTTCGCTGCAAGCCGTTCAGGTCTATCCCGCCGAATCGCTTCGTCAAATCGAGTACATAGGTTCCGTGCAGCTGCAGCGATTCGACACTGAGATTCTCGGGTGTATCGAGCCGCGTGTGATACGCCTCAAAATGGTTGCCAAAAGCAAAGTTCAGCCGCGGCAGGCCCGAGGGCCCGAAGACCGTAAGATCCGTATCATCTGGCAATATCTTATATAACACATATAAAAATGACGATCCCACCATCTGCGGGGTGGCTTTCAGGACTTCTTCTATCAGTTGCCGATTGCCGGTACTCGTCTCAAAAAGCAGAGACGCGCCTCTGTCGCCGCGAGCTTCGAAGTTGAGAATGAGACCGACATCCTTCATCCGTGGATGCCCGGCGACGAAGGCCTCGGCTCCGAGCAAGCCGGCTTCCTCGCCATCGGTAAAGAGAACTATGACGTCGTTGTTCAGCTGCGCGTCCGAACGAAGGGCGCGCACCGCCTCGAGAATCGCGGCGATACTCGCGGTGTCGTCGGCCGCGCCCGGAGCGTGGTTTACCGTATCGTAATGCGCCATGAGAACTATGGCGCGGGAGCCGGATTTACCCTCTAGGCGTCCAACTATATCTTCGGTCTTGCCCGCCGAGATCCTCCTGCCGGAGACATTGAAACCGACCGAATTAAAAACCTGCGGATCAAGCCCCAACAATTCGAGCTGAGCGACCAGGTATTTGCGTACGGCCTCTTGGGCTTTGGAGCCGATCGGATGAGTCGCGGTCGATATGGCTCGCACGTGGACCATAGCTCGTTCAGCGGAGAACGCCTGCGGAGATGCCGAAGCGGGCAGCGGGTCGGGGGGACGCATCGACCAGATTGACGCGCCAGAGAGCAACGCCGCCGCGCACCAAACGACCAGCACTGATAGGCTATGTGAAACGTCGGATCGACGCGTGGGTTGCATGGCTGCCGACCGGAATCCAACTTCCCCAGGACTGGGAAGCGAAAATTCCCCACCCGGATTTACGCCTCGGCCACTTCGGCTCGAATCCTTCAGTCGATGCAAATTGACGCGAATATTGAGTGTTACTGCCGGCGCAGGAACCGGTCAAGGATCGCCGCGGCGATGACGCGGTCGCCGAACATCGCACCGCGTTGTGCCGCAGCTCCCCACCGTTCCCTGCTGATCGCCGGCCGCTCCGTGACCACCTCGGACCCAGCTTACATCCGGGGCATAAGCCGGTATCATAACCCAAGGGTGGATTCCTCCGGGTCAGAAAATGCGAGGACGGCGATGCCCGAACGTGATGACATCTCTGCTACAACCCCACAACAAATCCAGGAAGCGCCCGCTCTCACCCAAGGCGAGCGTCTACTCTATACGTTCATCGCGCCTTCGAAGACGTTCACCGATATTTTACGGAGCGCCAGCTGGTGGCTCCCGTTCCTCGTCATGGCCGTCGTGGTTTACGGCTACCTCTTTGCCATTCAACGACAAGTCGGCTGGGACACGGTCGCTACGAACATCAGCAGGCATGAGGGGAGAGCTCCGGAGCAGATGCCGAACGCCAGTTCCCAGCGTACAGATCGCATCCACACAATCACGATCGCGATAGTCAAAGGCACGCTGTGGGGTTATCCGGTCATAATTTTGATCGTCAATGCCGTGGCTGCACTCGTGCTCTTGGGAACGATCAATTTGCTGTTCAACGGCAAAGCTAACTTTGCGTGCGTATTTGCCGTTTGTACATATAGTTTGTTGCCTCGGGTGTTTTCAGCGCTCATCTCGAGTGTTGCGTTATTTTTGGGCATGGGTCGTGAAACCTTTTATCTCAACAATCCCCTCGGCACGAATGTCGGGTACTACCTGAGCTCGGACTCGCCGAGCTGGCTCGTGGCACTTGGAAACTCGCTCGACATCCTGACGATTTGGTGTTTGGCTCTCATCGCCATAGGTTTGGCGATCGTCGCAAAAGTGAACAAGGCATTCGGATTCATCACCGTCTTCGGCTGGGCTCTCATTTTGTTGTCGGCGCGGGTCGCGATCTCGGGTTTGAGGATTTAGGTTGAAGCCCGCCGGTTGGTGATCTGGCGGCGCCGAATAACATCAGCCGAATTATTTCAAGCGCATGTGAACCGAAGAACGAGCGCCCGTGGCGGTCCTCCTTGTTTGGAGTCGGCGGCGGCGCTGTTACGCTTTGAATTGATCCCGCAACGTGTCGTGCGCGACATTACCCGCGACGACGACCGATACGTCTCCCGGCTTGCGCTTGGGCGGCGCCAACTGTACATTCGCTGCTTGTTGCGAGCCAGATGACCAGGACGTGGTGCTGGAGGATGTGGCTGGTATTCTGCGGAGATTGCGATCCGTGAAGCCAATCCTATTGTCCGTGCTGTGCTGTCCTGCGTGCAGTGGCAGTTTGCGCGTGCTTGGATCTGACGACGCCATCGAGTGCCGGGAAGGTACGCTGGTCTGTGACGGTTGCGGCCTCAACTTTCCAATTCGGCAGGGCGTCCCCAACATGGTGCTCGACCGCGAGGACGCTCGCAGGACCAAAAGCAATTTCCAGCACCAATGGGAACAACGCTTCCTGGGGCGGGCCGAATCGCGCGCGACCATTTTCGGATATGACGTGTATGAATTCGCCGGTTGGCTTTGCAGTCGCTACGGCGAGGGTCTCTACCGACTGGCGCGGCAGCGCAAGCGCGCCTGGTGCCTCGACGCCGGTTGCGGGACCGCGGAGAAGACCGCTCAGTTCGCGAAGTTCTTTCCATTTCACCAAGTCATCGCGATGGACATATCCGATACGCTCGTCCAGAGCGCGCGCCATTGGGCGGACGTGCCCAACTTGCATTTTGTCCAGGCCGATCTGCGCTTTCCGCCATTACGGCGCGCCAGTTTCGATTTCGTTATGAGCATTGCGGCGCTTCATCACACGCCCGACACGCGCGCTGCGTTCAACAGTGTCGCGAGCGTGACAAAAGGTGGTGGCGTATTCGTCACGTGGATCTATCCGAAGCCCGGTGAATATCCTTCTCATTTTTTTCGCTGGCACTATCTGCAGCGTGACTGGCTCTTCCTGCGTAGCGCGCACCGGCTGCCGCCAAGACTCGGCATGCTCATTTGCCGCCTGCATGTTGCGCTGCTGTTTCCGTTCGTCCTTCCGATGCTGAAGAGGTTGGATCCGTTCGGACGCCTGATCAAAAAACACAATCTTTCGCTGCGCCAGATCTACGACAGCGCGGTTTTTTTTACGTATGACAATGTAATGCCTCCGAATCAATATCGGCACAGCATCCAGGAAGTAACCGGTTGGTATGAGGCGTGCGGTTTCGTCGACGTGAGCGCAGATCGGCCTGGGGTCTTTTCGGGAAAACTCCGCGTGCAGCAAGCGCACATGGCCGGTGGAGACGGCATGCGCGCACACATGGCATGACGCGACCCTCGTTCGCAACGGGGCGAGAGTGCAATGACGGCGTCGTCCATACCGGTGGCTCTCAAGGATTTCGGCTGGGTTGTCGAGCCCGTTCACTTTTGCGAGTTCAGCGCAGGCGTTGATACGCTGTCCTGCAGCGAGGCGAAAAGCGGCTGAAGGAAAATGCGAAACAACGCTATCACTGGAATTCCTGCGGCGATTCAAAGAGTATATGAAGCAGCTGACGATCGCCTGCGCGCCGTGGCTATCTCACCGGCCGAGGGGATGTGTCTCCAACGGATGGTCGAAGCGGAGGGCGTGTTCACCACTCTGGAGATCGGCTGTGCATACGGCCTGTCGTCGATGTTCATTTGCGACACTTTGGCCCGAAAAAATGCACCCTGCCTACATACA
>JBAUYI010000091.1:0-3907 GCA_049584715.1 Xanthobacteraceae bacterium | reverse complement strand
GTCGAGGAACACGACCCGCACGTGAATGCTCTCGGCATCAAGGGCGTCGGTGAAATCGGAATAACCGGCACGGCCGGTGCGATCGCAAACGCTGTCTGGCACGCGACCGGAATTCGCGTGCGCAAATTCCCGATCACGCTTGATCGTTTGATCGAGGCTCAAGCGTAGCGACTGGCGCTTATTGCAGCGACGCGGTGCGGGTCGGGTAGGTGATCGTCGACAGGAACACGATGGCGCTGCCGCTGAAGTGATCCTGGCTCAGGCCGAGATTCGGGTCGGCTGAAAACGTCATCATCACCGAGCTCGAAGGCTTCTCCATCAGCTTCGCCAAGTAAGCCACGTTGCGGGCGCCGAACGCCAGCGTCGACAGGAAGCGGTGCACGCTCGGCGACAGAATGATCGCGCGCAGCCACGGATTGTCGAGACGCTCGCTGACTTTGACCGCGGCCACCGCGAGCTGGATGGCTTTCTGGACCGAGGTTTTGGGCTGATCGTTGAGGCCTTTCACCGCGACCGTCGTCTCGCTCTCGCCGATGACCGCACCGGCTTTGTCCACGGCGGCGCGCGCCGCGACCGCAATCGCGTGAGACGGCGAGTCGGGCTGTTCGGCATAAGCGAGCGCGAGTTGCGGCGGGACACGGTCGTCGGACGCGCCCGGCAACGGGCCGACGGTGCCGGTCGCGCTGGGATCGGCGCTTGCCACTTCGACGCCGCGCGCGCTCTTCGGACGTGCGGCTGCGGCTGCGGCGCTGTCAGGCTGACCCTGCCAGTAACCGCGCGCGAGGATGACTTGATTTGCCGACAGCGCTGAAAAGCGGTCGTCGGTCTGCGTTGGCGGCGCCACTTTCTGTGCGGCCGGCGTGGCGGCTGCGGCGGCAAACGCGTTGGTGTGGATCAGTTTGGTCTGCGCCGCCACGTGGGTCACGGCCGCTTTCACCCGTTCGACGGCAGCAACGGCGACCGCTTTGGTTTTGGCGCGGGTGGTCGCAGCGGGCGCCGGCGCTGCGGCCGGGGTGTACGTGTCGGCCTCGTCGTCTTCCTCGCCCTTCCTCAGGCCGAGGAGCCTGGCAAACGGATTGGCGCCGTGATGGTCCTCGCTCGCCACCATGGTGCCGACGTCGACGCCGGAATTGCGCGCCGCATCGACCGAATTGTCCGAAGGATTATTGCCGCGCTGCCTGATCTCGGCGAGCGCCAGCGCGTAGCCTTGCAGCGGCTTGCCGTCGGTCGGGATCTGCACGGTCTTGCCGTCCGGGAACACGCGTACCAGCTGTTCGCGGCTCATGCGCGGCCACATCCGCACGCTGCCGGTATCCATGTGGACGAACGGCGAGCCGGACGTTGGATAGAAACCGACGCCGCCGCGGGCGAGCCGCAATCCCATGGCGCGCACCTCGTCGAGCGGCACGCCGGGAATGTAGAAATCCATGGCACGGCCGAGCATGTGCTGGCTGAAGCGCGCCACGCCGGCAGAGCGGTGACGCAGCATGGCGTTGGTCGCCGGCGAACGATAGCCGCACACCACCCAGATCGGCGCCTTGTTGCCGGCCTCGCGCTGCACCTCCCACACCAGGTCGATCAGGTGCGGGTCCATTTTGGTCGCTTCGCCCTCGCGCCAGTCGCGCAGGAACCAGTTGAGCTTTTCCAGCGCGGCATCGTCGTAGCGGCCGTCGCGCTTGAAGGTGATGGTGATGTCTTCGTCGGTGTGGATGTGGTGCAGGGAGATGGTGCGGGTGTCGCCTTCGGCGACGGCGTTCTGCAGGGCTCGCGAGCCGAACAGCAGCAGAAGAACAGACAAGCCGCACGCATAGCCGGCGCGCGCCGCAACAAACCGGACAGCTTTCAGGCGCGCCTTACCAAACGGCACGAGCCCATCCCACTTTGACGCGTTGGCGACACGGTCTCGTCCCGGCTCCCCAGCTGAGGCGAGTAACGCTAACGCAGTGTTAAATTGGGAAGGGTTAACGAAACCTTACCGTCACCCCATCCCCCGACGCCATAAGGGCTAACGGCATAGTGTGGCGAAAAATGGCCAGGCTTGGCCGCCTGGGGATAGGCCGCCCAAAAGAGGCGGCCTATGCAATGCGGTGGTTAACGAACCGGAGCATTTTTTAGCGGAGTTCCAGGGACTTAGCGCTGGACCGGGGCTCCGGAACTGGTCTCCCGGCGATGCGGAGCGGCGTGGCGCACCGGTGCCGGCGGGGTGGCGGCAAGGCCACCGCCGAACAGCCGTGAGAAGAAGCTGCCACCGTCGCCCGGGCCGCCGTAGCTGCCATAGCCGCGGCCGCCAAACAGCGGGGTCGAATCCGGGATCGCCAGAACCTGACGATGCGAGGGGTCTTCCCGGCGTTCCACGGCGACATCGGCCATCTTGCGGTCGTCGCCTTTGAGGATCGCCAACAGCTGCCTGTCGCGGCCGTAGACATCGTCGCGGAACTGCAGCTTGCCGTCGTCGTCGACGAAGGCGGTCTGGTAGGTCAGGTTGACCGGAATGAAGGTCGGCAGCTGGATATCCTGCTCGCCGCCCGCGTCGATCATCTTCTTGATGCGCTCGAGCGTGTAGCCGTCATTGGGCCGCACCAGCGACAGCAGCACTTCGGCGTAACGCTGCGGATCCTGCACCCGCATGCAGCCATGGCTGTAGGCCCGCTTGTCGAAGGCGAACAGATTCTTGTCCGGCGTGTCGTGCTGATACACCAGGAACTTGTTGGGGAAGTTGAAGCGGATGCGCCCGAGTGCGTTCTTGTCGCCCGGCGGCTGCCAGATGTGCACAGTGCCGTCGGGGTTCTTGCCGACCTTCAGTCCCATGCGGTCGAGCACCGTCGGGTCCTGCTGCAGCGCCGGCAGATATTCGTGATTGACGATCGACGGCGGCACGTTCCAGGTCGGATTGATGGTGATGTATTTCATCTCCGCCTGCATGATCGGCGTCGGCATTTCCGGCTTGCCGTCGACGATCTTGGTCATCCAGGCAAGCTTGCCGTCGTGCATCACGCGCAGCGTGAAGTCGGCGAGATTGACGATGACGTAGGTGTTGCCGAGATCGTGCGGCATCCAGCGCCAGCGCTCCATATTGGCGAGGATGATGTCGACCGGCTTATCGGGCTGGTGGCCGTTGAGCGCGTCGATGGTCTGCTGGGTCAGCGTACCGGTGACCTTGAGCTGATGGTCCTGCTGGTACTTCTTCACCGCATCGGCCAGCGCCTTGTCGTAGACGGTGCCGTCGCCCGAGACGTTCAGCCGTTCGCGCAATAGCGGCACCCGGTCATCCTGGGCGTTGAGCTTCGGCGCCGGACCGTTGGCGACCGGCGACTTCTTGCCCTCCATCTTGCCGGCGCGGATTTCGGCGAGCTTGGCCTTGAGCGCGAGGTAGCCGGCGGTACGCGGCTCGTAGGCGTCAAGCGCTTTCGCCATGTCCTTGGCTTCGACCATGGCGGCGAGCACGTCGGCGGGCTCCGGCGCCGTCAAGGTGTAATAGATGTCGCCGCTGACGCGCGACCAATGCACCCGGCCGGTCGAGGCATGGTGGGCGTAGGTGATGATCGTCATGTCGAGCTTGAGCTCGGCCTCGGCGAGGTCGTTCGGATCGCTCAGCGCGGAAAAGTTCGGCACCGGGTAATCGGCCGGATCGAGACCGTCCTGGTCGACATGGCCGAGATAGGCGATCACGGCCTTGCCGCGCTCGTTCACTTTGCCGTCGGTGATCCACAGCGGCGCGTAATCGCGGCCGGAATAGAAGGCGTCGACGATGGTGCGGTCTTTCTTGTTGCCGACGATGCGGTCGTACTTGCCGCTGGACAGATTGCGCAATTGATCGACGACCGCGGCATCGGCCGTGCTCAAGGCGGGGGCCGCCGGTGCGGCGGCTGCGGCGGGCGCAGCAGGCGCGCTGGCGGTCGTTGTGGGT
>JBAUYI010000090.1:0-7153 GCA_049584715.1 Xanthobacteraceae bacterium | reverse complement strand
GGCCGAAGGCGCGCCAGGCGCTGCCCCAGGTGCTCCGGGTGCCGCTCCTAGCGCGGCGCCGGCTGCCGCCGCGCCCGAGAAGAAGTGAGGTTTGCTGCCGCGGGACGACGCCGATGCTGCTCCTGGTCGGGCTCGGAAATCCGGGAGCGAAATACGCCGGTAACCGCCATAACATCGGCTTCATGGTGGTTACGGAAATCGCTAAGCGCCACGGCATCGGGCCGTGGCGCCGGCGTTTCCAGGGCGTCGCCTGCGAAGGACCGATCGGCGGCGAGCGCGCGCTATTGCTGTTGCCCGGGACTTTCATGAACGAGTCGGGGCGCTCCGTCGCCGAGGCGGCGCATTTCTACAAGCTGCCGCTCGACGGCATCACGGTGTTCCATGACGAGATCGACCTGCGGCCCGCCAAGGTCAGGGTCAAAATCGGCGGTGGCATTGCCGGCCACAACGGATTGCGCTCGATCTCCGAGCACATCGGCAACGACTATCGCCGCGTGCGCATCGGCGTCGGTCATCCCGGCGACAAGGATATGGTCCAGCATTACGTGCTGAGCGATTTCGCCAAAAACGAGCGCGGCTGGGTCGAGGCGCTGATCGGGATTCTCGCCGACAACGCCGAACTGTTGGCGCGCGGCGAGGACGCCAGTTTCCAGAACAAGGTTCATCTCGCCATGGTCGCGAAAGGGTTCGGCGAAGAGTCGAACCAAGACTAAAAGAGCGAGCGCGACAAGGCGTGAATCGCCATCCAACGGGTGAAAGCATTTCATGGGCTTCAAATGCGGCATCGTCGGCCTGCCGAATGTCGGCAAGTCGACGCTCTTTAACGCGCTGACCGAGACCGCAGCCGCCCAGGCGGCGAATTATCCGTTCTGCACCATCGAGCCGAATGTCGGCGAGGTCACGGTGCCGGATAAGCGGCTCGATACGCTCGCAGTGCTGGCCAAGTCGGCCGTCATCGTGCCGACGCGGCTCGCCTTCGTCGACATCGCCGGCCTGGTGCGTGGCGCCTCGAAGGGCGAGGGGCTCGGCAACCAGTTCCTGGGTAATATCCGCGAGGTCGACGCTATCGTCCATGTGGTGCGCTGTTTCGAGGATACCGACGTGACCCATGTCGAAGGCCGCATCGATCCGGTCGCCGATATCGAAACGGTGGAGACGGAATTGATGCTCGCCGATCTCGACAGTCTGGAGCGGCGGGTCGACGGGCTGTCCAAAAAAGCCAAAGGCGGCGACAAGGAATCGAAGGAAGCGCTCGATCTTATCAACAGGGCGCTCGCTCTGTTGCGCGACGGCAAGCCGGCGCGGTTCACCGAGCGCAAGCCCGAAGAAGAAAAAGCGTTCCACATGCTCGGGCTATTGACGTCGCTGCCGGTGCTTTATGTCTGCAACGTCGAGGAAGCGTCGGCGGCAAACGGCAACGCCTATTCACGAAAGGTCGAGGAGCGGGCCAAACAAGAAGGCGCCGCCGCTATCGTCATCTCCGCCAAGATCGAGTCGGAAATCGCGGTGCTGTCGCGCGACGAGCGCACCGATTATCTCGCCGCCGTCGGCCTCAGCGAGGCCGGCCTTGATCGTCTCATTGGCGCGGGCTACGCGCTGCTCGATCTGGTGACGTTCTTCACGGCGGGGCCGAAAGAGGCGCGCGCCTGGACGGTGACGCGCGGCACCAAGGCGCCGCAGGCCGCCGGTGTTATTCATAGCGATTTCGAGCACGGCTTCATCCGCGCCGAGACCATTGCCTATGACGACTACGTCGCTTGCGGCGGCGAGGCCGGCGCGCGCGACGCCGGCAAGATGCGGCTCGAAGGCAAGGATTACGTGGTGCTCGACGGCGACGTCATGCATTTCCGGTTCAGTAATTAGGTATCAGGGATCAGGCATCAGATGCTGAATCCGACTACTGATTCCTGATTCCTGTTCCCTGATTCCTGATGGCGCCCAGGTGTTCATTGATACGAAACACGATGAGCACGAATTCGGCGGCGATGCGGGAGAGGATGACGCCGACGAAGGCGCCGAGCAGGCTGGTGATGAGAAAAATGAGGCCGATGAACGGATTGAAGGCCATGGTTTGCAGGGAGGAGACCGCGCCGGCGATCCCTAGCAGCACGAAAATGACGACCGCGAGCCAGTAAAACACCTTGATCACGGTGGGCGTCACGAACCGTTCCCACTGGAAAAGGTCGCCGAGGCCGAACATGATTTCTCCTCTTGAAACGAAATCGCGATTCCCAAGCCGGAAGACTGCACTCGGCGATTGCGGCGGTCAATCGACGGCCGGACCGCAATTGACGCCTCCGCGATCGGCGCCTAGGGACTTGCAACAGCAATCTTGCAGGCCCCAATGCGCGCTTTTCACTGGGAGAATTTTGCGGCGCTGACAAGGCAATTCTCGCCTGACCAGCGGCGGGCCGCCTCGATCGCCGCGGTAACCCATGCCCTGCACGACGGCTACACCGACCTGATCTACATCATGCTGCCGTTGTGGCAGGCGGAATTCGGCCTCGATTATGCGGCGCTCGGCCTGCTGCGCGGCGTGTTCGTCGGGGCCATGGCGAGCCTGCAGATTCCCGCGGGCCTCGCATCGGAAAAGCTCGGCGCCGCGCTGGTGCTGGGGCTCGGCACGGCGCTCGCCGGTCTCGGCTACTGCCTGGCCGGCGCGAGTTCCGGCTTCGCCATGCTGCTCGGTGCGTTGTTCATCGGCGGGCTTGGCGCCAGCACCCAGCATCCGATCGCCTCCGCATTGGTCGCCCGTGCTTTTGCCGGTCCGCGCTCGCTGACGGCGCTCGGCACCTACAATTTCGCCGGCGACATCGGCAAGATGACGGTGCCGGCCGCGCTCTCGCTGATGCTGTTGGCGATGGCGTGGCGCCCGGCGCTGGCCATTCTCGGCTGTCTCGGCTTCGTGCTGGCCGCAGTGATCTTCGTCGTCACGCCACGCTACGAGCGCGAAGGCACCGCCGCATCGAAGATCGAGACGAAAATCGTGTCCGAGCAGCCGCGGCAGCCGTTCGCGTTTCCGTTGTTGCTCATGATCGGCATTATCGACAGCGCCACGCGCATGGGCTTTCTGTTGTTCCTGCCGTTTGTTCTCACACAAAAGGGCGCGAGCCTGCAGACGATCGGTCTGGCGATGACGCTGGTCTTTGCCGGCGGTGCCGCGGGCAAGCTCGCCTGCGCCTTCATCGGCGCGCGCATCGGCGCCATCAGCACCGTTTGGCTCACCGAAGGTTTGACCGCGGTTGGAATTCTGGCGCTGATGCCGCTGCCGCTTCCCGCCGCGCTGGTGCTGCTGCCGCTGATCGGCATCGCCCTCAACGGCACCTCGTCGGTGCTCTATGGGTCGGTACCGAGCCTGGTGTCGCCGCAATGGCGGACGCGCGCGTTGAGCATATTTTATACCGGCACCATCGGCTCGGGCGCGATCGCGCCCGCCCTTTACGGCCTGGTCGGCGATGCCTTCGGCGTCTGGAAAGCGTTGACGGTGGTCGCCGTCATGGTGCTGTTCACGCTGCCGCTTGCGGCGCTGCTGCGGCCGGCATTGCCGCGCGGCTATGGTTCCGGCATGGCATGAGCGCGGCAATTTTGCGCTCCTGGAACAATCGAAACGAGTCCGCGCCGTCTCTCATCCAGTCCGCGCCGTCTCTCATCCAGTAGGAACGCAAGCACCAAACGCGCGTTGAGTTGTGTGCCCGGCACGCGACTCCGGGCTCTCCTCTGCATAGGGAGTAGGCCATGAGAAACACCATCTCCGCGTTGACGGCGCTCGGCTTTGCCGTCGCCGCCGGACCGACCGTAGCCAATGCGCAGACGGTCATTCCCGATCAACCGGTCGAGACCGTGATTACCCAACAGCCGGTGCAGACGGTCCAGACCACCGAGACCGTGCGCACGGTACGGCCTGGCGCGCGTCCGGTCGTGCGCAAGCGGGTCGTCACAACCACGCGGCAAACCGTGGTGAGCCAACGCGCCGTTGCTCCGCAACCGCTCTACGATGTTGTGCCGCCGACGCCGGTGGTGACAAGAACCTATGCGCGGCCGCTCTATGACGTGGTCGCGCCGGCCCCGACCGATACCTACGTCAATGCGATGCCGCCCGCCGGCGCAGCCGTCCCGGTCTATCGTTACGTCTACGAGCCCGATCGCATCCTGGTGGTCGATCCGACAACCAACCTCGCGATCCAAGCGATCCCGCGCTAGGCTTAAAGGACACGATTTACCGGGGACGCGCGTCGCGCGCGCTGTGGCGCGCGTCCGCGTTTTGCAAGGAGTTGCTGATGAAAGGAAGTCGCACTGCTCGTATTGCGATCGCGACGATGGCATTCGTGTTCGCTATAGGCGCGCAAAACATCCATGCACAGAGCGCTGACGCCGGTGTTGCGCAAAATCTCGAACTGACGGCGGCGCAGCGCAACGCGATCTATGCTGCGGTCAGCAAAGACCGGAGCAAAATGTCACCGCAGCGATTCCCTGTCGCGATCGGCGCCGAGGTGCCGCCGATGATCAATCTCTACGCGCTGCCCGATGACATCGTGGCAGGCAATCCCGCGGCCAAGCTCTATCAATGCACCGTTGTGGAGGACAAGGTTGTGCTCGTCGACCCGACCAGGATGCGCGTGGTCGACACGATCGGGCCTCAGCCGCAACAGTGACGTGCTGCGAGGATGCTATTCAGGCTCGTTTTTGGCGCCTTCCGTGACCGCCTTGGGCAGCACGTCGAGATAGGGCCCCATGAAGAACGCTTCGCCCGAGCCTCGGCCGAAATAGCGATCGTAGGCATCGATCATGGCACGCACGGGGGTGACGCAGGATGGCATCGACGCGACGATCAGGTCGCCGAGCTTGGCTGTAGGCTCGGTGCCATAACGCGGATCGGCGACGACGGCGCGCACGATGCACTCGGTTGCCGAACGGACTAGCGGCGCAGTGGCCGCCGTTTTCTGCTGCGCCGTGAGCGTCGGCGGTCCGTTCGACGCATCGTACGGGCCGGTGGCCACCGCGACGGTCAGCACCGTGCCGAACAGCGACGTCAGAATCATGAGATTCCCCCAAAGCCCCGGCGCCCAGCCATAGCGGTCCGAATCGGCGCCGGTCAATGATTTTTCGGGGGCAGCCGCCGCGGCCCGGCTACTGCGCCGCGGCGGGCGTGCTATAATTACGCGGCGGTAGTACGGAGCTCGACAATGATCCTTCCCAAAGTCTTGGCGCTTGGCGTGCAGCTCATGATCCCGGTCGTCGACAGCGTGCCGACCCTCAATGTGGAGCAGGTCTGCACCGGCATCGCCCAGCAGGGCGGCGTCACGTTCCACGATTCCGCGATCGGCCAGGAGAAGAAGGATTGCCTCGACAGCGAGCAAGCCATCCGCGACGAGTTGGCCAAACAGTGGTCGAGCTTTAACGGCGACGACAAGGTCCACTGCACGAACGAATCGAGGATGGGCGGCGAGTCGAGCTACACCGAGCTGCTGACTTGCCTGGAAATGGCCCGCGATGTGCGGACCATGCGCGCCGCCGAACCGCAGGATGCGCTCGGCACCCCGCTGGGTCCGCCGCCGAAGCGGAAGCATTGACAGGCATCAGGCATCAAGTTTGACGAGCCAATCGTCTGATTACTGATCCCTGAATCCTAGTAGCCGATCAGAATTTCGGTCACCTTCGGTTTCAGCTCGCGTATCGCCGGGTCGGAGGAGCTGTATTCCTTATCGGCCGTCAATTCCTTCACCGCGTCAGCGGAGGCTTTCGAGTCGGGTTGCAAGGTGACGCCGGATTTGCAGTCGCCCGGGATCTTCGACAATGCGCCGCCATCCCAGTCGCTGACCGTGGCGTTGTTGTCCTTGTCAAAACCTTTCAGCTTGAACGGCTTGTGATTGAGCTTTTCCAGCTCGGCGAGCGTTAGCCCGAGCTTCAAGCTGCCCGGTGCGCTCCAGGTCGATTGTTTGTTGATCAGGATGAGATAGGTGCCGCTGCGGCTCGCCTGGTTGGCCCACCAGATTTCGAGGCGGTGTTTTGGATCCTTCGGGAACAGAACCGAGGCGCCGACCTGGGTGCCGCCGACGTCGACGTCTTCAAACGATACGTTGCGCGAATCGAACACCATGGCGAGCTTGAGATTGCTCGAATCCTTCGAGAACGGGCCGCTGCATGCCACGACGCGGGACGCCGCAATCGCGGCGTTCGATCTTACCGTGGCGGCCGCCGGCGATCCGGCGGTAGCGGTGTGCTTGGCCGGGGCCTGGCCAGGCGCGCCGCCCGGCGTCGCGACAGCGCCCGGCATCGGCTGCTGCATCTGCGACGGCGAGAGCTGGTCTTCGGCGTTGAGGTTAGAATTCGGCGCCTGCTGGCGCTGTTGTGCCGACAGCGGGCTGGCCAACATCATGACGAAACCGGCGACCAACGCCGTGCCGATCCGATATTTCCGCATTTGTGACTCCCTCAATAACCCCCCGCCAGCATAGCACGGCCGGCGCCGTTCGCTGCCGCACATATTGTCATTGCTTGCCAAAAAATCGGGCGACGACTTTCTACAACCCGGCATTATTGAAGCCGATCGTCGGAGCATTGCGATGTTTGTTTTTAGATTGAATTGCCGATTTTGCGGCCGCGGTCGCCGCGAAGCGGAGTTTCTACAAAATATAGCGCCCTGCCGCTATAGCGCCACGGAGCCACTTCGGAAGTGATCCAGTCGGTTCAACGCGGCAGCTTTCGCCTGGGCGCCATACGCCGCTGGCGGAGGGTGGTGGAGCCAGGCGGGATCGAACCGCCGACCTCCTGCATGCCATGCAGGCGCTCTCCCAGCTGAGCTATGGCCCCGATTCAGACGACGGACAACAGACGACGGATGACAGAAGCTACGCTTCAAGCGACGGACAGACAGTCTTTCTTCTAAATCCGTCCTCCGTCGTCCGATGTCTGTCGTCCGCCTTATCCTTCCTCCTCGGTCTCGATGTCGCCGCCGATGATGTCGGTGACATCGGCGTCCTCTTCTTCCTGTTCCTCGATGAACGCGGCATCGTCGAGGGTCTCGTCCAACTCGACCTCTTCCTCGCCCTCTGCCTCGGCGCCTTCGGCCGGTTTCTTCGCGCCCGAAGCCTCGGCGTCGGCCTCTTCGAGCGAGACGAACTCGGCATCCTGCGGTTCCGGCGCCGCCACTTCC
>JBAUYI010000089.1:0-11190 GCA_049584715.1 Xanthobacteraceae bacterium | reverse complement strand
GCGACCAGGCCGAGCCAGATGGAAATGTCGTCGAAGTTTTGCAGGCCCGCTGCCGCGGCCAGCGTCGGCACGTCGGGATAGGGCTCCTTGCGGCCATCGAGCTTGGCGAGCGCGCGCACCTTGCCGCTTTCGATCAGCGGGCCCGCCACCACGGTCGCGGCGTAGACCATGTCGACGGAGCCGGTGAGCAGGCCCTGCACCGTCTCCGCCGTGCCTTTGAACGGCACATAGACCACGTCGATGCCGGCCGCCTTGTTGAACAACAGGCCGGCGAGCTGCACGGTGATGGTGCCGGCGCCGTAATTGAGCTTGCCGGGCGCGGCCTTGCCGCGCGCGATCAGCTCCGCCACGCTCTTCGGCCCGGTCTGCGCCGGCACGCAGAGCAGCGACATCGATTTCACCGTGGTGGTGATCGGCGCGAAATCGTTGAGCGGATCGTAGGGCAGAGTCTTGTAGAGATACTGATTCATCACCAGCGTGGAATCGATCGCCATCAACAGCGTGTAGCCGTCGGGCGCGGCCTTGGCCACGGTCTCGGCGCCGATGATGGTGTTGGCGCCGGGCCGGTTGTCGACGATGACCGGCTGGCCCCAGTCCTCGTTCATTTTTTGGGCAATGATGCGGGCGGCGATGTCGCTCGGCCCGCCGGCGGGGAACGGGATGACGATGTGGATCGGCCGCGTCGGATAGGCGTCGTCCGCTTGCGCCGCGGCGGGCGCGAATGGCAAAAGCGCGCACAGCCAAGCCAATGCATGTAATCGATACGAGCGATGCGCCATGGCGTGCTCCCGGTAGCTGTGGCGCCATGCTAGGCTAGAATTCGAAGTCGGAACACTTTTGGCAAACGCCGAGGTTAGCATGACGGCGCGTATCGGATTGATCATCCCGTCCTCGAACCGCATGGTCGAACAGGAGATGGTGCGCCATGTGCCGCCCGGCGTCACCGCGCACGTGGCGCGGCTGCGTATGACCGGCGCCCATCGCGTTTCCCTCGATGCGCTGCTGCCGCAAGTCAAGGAGACGGCGGCCACGCTCACCGACGCCCGTTGCGACGTGGTCGCCTTCCATTGCACCGCGAATTCGACGTCGGAGGGCGTGGCGGGCGAGGCCAAGCTGCTGGACGCGCTGCGAGCGACCGGCGCACCGCATGTGACGACGACGGCGAGCGCCATCCGTCATGCCTTCGAGGTGCTCCGTGCGCGCCGCATCGTGCTGCTGACGCCCTACAGCGCGCACACCACCGACGAGGAAGCCGGCTTTTTGCGCGAGGCCAGCTACGAGGTGGTGCACGCCCGCGGTTTTGCCATGAAAGGCAGCGACGAATATTGCGCGACGCCACCGCAATTTTGGCGCGACCGCGCGCTGGAAGCGGCGCGGCCCGATGCCGACGCTTATTTCCTCAGCTGCGCCAATATTTCGGTGTTCGCGGTCATCGAGGAGATCGAGAAAAAACTCGGCCGGCCGGTGGTGACCAGCAACCAGGCGGTGATCTGGGAGGCGCTGTCGCTGCTCGGTATCAGCGACCGGCGCAATTGCCGCGGCCGCTTGTTCGACAGCCTCGTCGCCGCTTCGACCTCAGTCCGCGTATCCGCATGAGCAGACCATGACATCGCAGCAAAACACCGACCGCATTCAGACCACCCATATCGGCAGCCTGCCAAGGCCGCACGATCTGCTCGACCTCATGAAGGCGAAACTCAACGGCCAGCCCTACGATCAAGATAAATACGACGCGCTGCTGGCGAAGTCGGTTGCCGACACCGTGCGCAAGCAGGCCGAATGCGGCATCGACATCGTCACCGACGGCGAGTTCTCAAAACCCGGATTCTTCACTTACATCCAGGAGCGGCTGGAAGGTTTTGAGCGCCGCCCCGACCAGAAAATGAAGCTGTTCGAGCAAGAGGTCGCGGCGTTTCCGGAATATTACGCCGAGTATTTCAAGCAGGCGATGATGGGCGGCGCCATCGTCGGCCTGGCGCCGGTGGTCTGCGTCGCGCCGGTGAAATATCGTGGCGAGAAACTGGTGCAGACCGATATCGCCAACGTCAAGCAGGCGGCGGCCTCAGCCGGCGTGCCCAACCATCACGTCTTCCTGCCGGCCACCGCGCCGTCGGGTGTCGGCATCAACGAATATTACAAATCCGACGAGGAGTATTTCCACGCGCTTGCCGGCGAGCTCGGCAAGGAATACCGCGCCATTGTCGATGCCGGCATTCTGGTGCAGATCGACGATCCGTTTCTGCCGGATATTTTCTTCGAGCCCGATCTCGACCGCGCGCAGATGCGCCGCCGCGCCGAAATCTATGTCGAGGCGACCAACACCGCGCTCAAAGGCATTGCGCCCGACAAGGTGCGCGTCCACACCTGCTACGGCATCAACGAAGGCCCGCGGCTTTACGAGGCGGCGCTTGCCGATATCATCGAGTATGTTTTGAAAATCAATGCCGGCTCTTACAGCTTCGAGGCGGCCAATCCGCGCCACGAGCATGAATACCATCTGTTCGAGCGCGTCAAACTCGCCGACGGCAAGGTGATCTGCCCGGGCATGATCACGCACGCCAGCAACATCGTCGAGCATCCGGAATTGATCGCCGAGCGCATCGTGCGTTTCGCCAAGCTGGTCGGCCGCGAGAACGTCATCGCGGCCGCCGACTGCGGTTTCTCGTCGCAAGCCTTGTACCGCACCGAGGTGCACCACACGGTGGTGTGGGAAAAATTCAAGGCCTTACGTCAAGGCGCCGACTTGGCGACGAAGATGCTGTGGAAATGATTGGCCGTGGCGAGGCGTCACGGTCGTGCCCTCTCCCCTTGCGGGAGAGGGCTGCTCGGCGGATCAGCAGCTACAACGGGGTGAGGGGTCGGGCCGCGGGCCCTCACCCAGCTGCGTTTGCTGACGCTCCTGCGCTGCCCTCTCCCGCAAGGGGAGAGGGCATGCCCGCGCGGTTTCTCACGCTGCTGCTTTTGTTGTTGTTCGCCGCTGCGCCTGCTCATGCCGCCGACGACGTCCAAAACTTCTACCGCGGCAAGCAGGTCCGCTTCATCGTCGGCTCGGCGCCGGGCGGCACCTATGACCTGCTCGCCCGCATCGTGGCGCGCCACATCGGCGCGCACATTCCGGGCTCCCCAAGCATCATCGTGCAGAACCAGCCGACCGCCGGCGGGCTGCTCATGGTCAATCAGCTTTATACGCTCGGGCCGAATGACGGCACCGCGATTGGCGTGCCGCTCAACGGCATCCCGGCCGCGCCGCTGCTGCAACCCGCGGCGGCGCATTTCGATGCGGCAAAACTGATCTGGCTCGGCTCGACCCACAGCGAGCCTTACGTCGCCTATGTCTGGCACACCGCGCCGGTGCAAAACCTAGCCGAGGTGATGAGCAAACAGCTCGTGGTCGGCGCCACCACGCCGGGCACCACCATGAACGATTTCCCGCAGCTCACCAACGCCGTGCTCGGCACCAAATTCAAGATCGTGCCGGGCTACGCCTCGACGCCGCAAATGAACGAGGCGCTGGAACGCGGCGAGGTCGAGGGCGTCGCCGGCTTCGGCTGGTTCGCGCTCAACGCGCAAGTGCCGCAATGGGTGGCACAAAAGCAGATCACGATCATCACCCAGTTCGGCGCCACGCGGCACCGCCTCCTGCCCGACGTGCCGCTGATGCTCGACCTCGCCAAGTCGGACGCCGACCGCCAGGCGCTGATGCTGCTGTTCGGCCGCACCGAATACGGCCGGCCATATTTCCTGCCGCCGGACGTGCCGGCGGAGCGGGTGCAAGCGCTGCGCCGCGCCTTCGATGCTACCATGAAGGACGAAGGATTTGTCGCGGACGTCGCCAAGATCGGCTTCAAGGTCGATCCGCTCAGCGGCGAGCAGGTCCAGGCGGCGGTCGCGGCGCTCGCCCATACGCCGCCCGAGGTGGTGGCGCGGGTGCGCGCGGCGCTCAACCAGCAATGATAATTTTTCCCTCCCCCTCGTGGGGAGGGTAGGGTGGGGAAGTGGGAGGTGGCGCGAGAGCATTGACGCTTTTATAAATCCTCTCGACCCCACCCCTGCCCCTCCCCACAAGGGGGAGGGGAAAAGAAAAAGGTTACGCCCGTGCACGCCCCGCAAGCTTCCCTGCAATCGCGCCGCTCGATGTATTCCGGCAACAAGCTGCAGATCGGCCTGTTCGGCCCGAACTGCTCGTCCGGCCGCGCCGTCACCCTGGTGCCGGAGCGCTGGTCGGGCAGTTGGCCGGACAACAAGAAGCTCGCCATCATGTCGGACGAGGCCGGCATCGATTTCCTGCTGCCGATCGGCCGCTGGAAGGGATATGGCGGCGACACCGATTACCAGGGCACGACCTTGGAGACGATCACCTGGGCGACCGGGCTGTTGGCCTGCACCAAGCGCATCACCGTGTTCGGCACCGTGCACGCGCCGATCTTCAATCCGGTGGTCGCCGCCAAGGAGATGGTCACCGCCGACCACATCGGCGAGGGCCGCTTCGGGCTCAACATCGTGGTCGGCTGGAACGAGGGCGAGTTCGACATGTTCGGCGTCGACCAGCGCGAGCACGGCGACCGCTACGACTACGCCCAGGAATGGATCGACGTCATCAAGATGATCTGGTCCGACAAGGAGAATTTCGACTTCAAGGGCAAATATCTCGACATGAAAGCCATCCGCGGCAAGCCGAAACCGTACGGCGGCGTGCGGCCGCTGATCATGAATGCCGGCGCTTCCGCGACCGGCCAGGCCTTTGCCATCAAAAACTGCGACGCTTTTTTCCTCCAGGCCTCGCGCACGTCGCTGGAGGAGACCCAGCAAAAAGTGCGCACCGCGCAGGACGCGGCGCGCGCGCAGGGCCGCGAGATCGGCTGCTACACGGTCGGCGTCGTCACCTGCCGGCCGACAAAGAAGGAAGCCGAGGAGTATTTCCATCACTGCATTGTCGAGCACGCCGACTGGCGAGCGGTCGACAGCATTTTGGGCTTGAAGAACATCTCGCCGCAGACGGTGCCGATGCAGGAATATCTGACCAAGCGCAGCCAGTACGCCCAGGGCATGGGCGGCCTGCCGATCGTCGGCGATCCCGACCACGTGGCGGCGGCGCTTGCCGATCTCAGCAAGGCCGGACTCACCGGCATCGGCATTTCGCTGGTCAACTATGTCAACGAGCTGCCGTACTTTTGCGACGAGGTTTTGGGCCGACTGCAGCGCATGGGGATCAGGGAGAAGCGCTGAACTTTCCCTCCCCCCTTGTGGGGGAGGGCAGGGTGGGGGGTCGGGAGGTGACTTTCAGCGAAGACGTTTGCAACAAGTCATCCACGCTTGCGCGTGACCTCCCGACCCCCACCCCTGCCCCTCCCCACAAGGGGGAGGGGAATTGCTACGCCGCCAGCACCGCAACGACGCCTGCCACCATAATGGCGGAGAGAACCGTAAACGCAGTGACGTTGGCGTCCCAGCGCCAGCTTGACGGGCCAATCGGCGGCTTGAACGGCTGGTAGCCGTTGTCGTCGTAAAGTGAGCCGCCGAACATCGGGCGGCTGAAGACGCTGAGGAAGAAGCCGCCGTAGATTGCAGCGCTCAAGGCCGCAGCGAGATACAGCCGCTCCAGCGGCCGCGGCCCGTCGATCCAGACCAGATAAAGCGCGACCAGTCCCACTCCGGCATAGGACAGGATTTGCCAGACCACATGGAAGCGCGCATGCGGCGTCCATTTCGGATTGGTGGCGTGGGTCTTGTTGAAGTCGGCTTTGATTGTGACCAAAGCGTAGCCCAGGATGGTGAGTGTCAGCAGTATCTTTGCTGCGATAAGCATGGCGTCGTCCCCTCTATTCCACGCTGAATGGCTATTTCATGTCGCCAGAAAATTTCATCTCTTGCTCGCGATCGCCGTGCCCCGTTTCTTGTTGTAGCGGTGGATATCCACGCGCTCCCACACGCCGTTGACGTGATAGGGGTCGCTGCGGGTGAAGGCATCGACCGCGGCGCGATCCGCCGCATCGATGACAAAAATGCTGCCGACCGGCGTCTCGCCGTCGTCGGCAAGGAGCGTGCCGGCGGTCACGACGTCAACGCCGTGATCGCCGGATTTGTCGAGATGGATGCGGTGGTCGCGATAATGCTTGGCCCGCGTCGGCAGAATGTTCTTCTTGTCGAGCGCGTGGACCACGAACAGCACTGCGCGCACCTTTTTGTTCAGGCGGCCATCACTTTAAGCAGCCATGGACCCCGCGACGCCCCGCATAAAATCGACGAAGGTCTTCGCGATCTCCGCCTCATACGGCGCCCATTCTTCGAACGAAATCAGCGGCACGTCCTTATCCTCGATCGGCAATTGATGCAGCTTGCTGCCGGGGATGAGCTTTTGCGCGGCGCGGCCGCTCGCCGAATTGTGGGTGTTGTCGTTGCCGGGGATGACGATGGTCGGCGCCTTGATCGAGCGCAGCTGATCGTCGGTCACGCCCATGATGGTGAAATTGGCACCGGCCAAAAACAGCTTGTGCCAATGCTCCATCACCGCGATGTAGCGCTTCGGATCCATCGCCATGAGCACGTCGCGGTTCTTCGGATTGGCGGCGATGCGCTCGCGATATTGCTCGGTGTCGCAGACCGCGGCCATGCCGCCCTGCTGGGCGGTGCGGATATATTGGCCGTAATATTGTTCCGGCAGACGTCCCGCGGCAAACGCGCCGCCGGTGACGCGGAACAGGAGCAGGCCCCGCACGGCTTGCGGATGGCGCAGCGCGAACAGGATCGAGGTGCGTGAGCCGGACGATGAGCCGCCGATGAACACGGGCAGCGCGCCCTTCCGCGAAAGCAGCTCGTGCAGATCGTCGGTCCAGATCTCCTCTTCGGCCTCGGTGCCGTCGATGCGGATGTCGGAGGCGCCGGTATTGCGCCGGTCGTGCAGCAGCACGCGAAAGCCGCCGGCGGCGATCTTCTTCGCCAGCGGCACGAATTCATCGTGCGCGCGCCGGCCGCCCGTGATCAGCACCACCCAGGGGCCACGGTCGCCCACGATCTCGTAAACGATATTCACGCCGCGAATGTTCTCTACCGGCATCCTCGCCTCCACATAGTGAGGAGGCCATTCTAGCCGTCTCGCGGCGGCGATGCGACCGTGAATCCGCCTGCGCCTTGCAGCGCAATGCGGCCGTCGGCGACGGCCTGCGCCCAGCGCGCGGTGGCCGGCAGGCCGCCGAACGAGAAGAAATGGGCGCTCGCGCGCGACGGCGCGGCGTCCGCCAACGCGCGGATGAGATCGTCGGGAACGGTCAGCGCGAACATCTGGCGCAGCATCCCGGAACGCTGCGCCAGCGCCTGCGCCGAAGCGCGCACGCCGCAGCGGCTGGCATAACGCAGCAGTCCGGCAAGGCTGGTGGGGCCGGCAAGCCCAATGCGCAGCGGCTGCTCGAAGCCGAAGGCGCGCAGCCGTGCGACATAGTCCAATATCGCACGCGCATCGAAGCAGAACTGGGTGACGATCTCGACCGCGAGCCCGGTCGCCTCGGCCGCCGCGATCTTTTCCGTAAGCGCCTTGAACAGCGTGTCGTTGCCGATCTTCGGATGGCCTTCCGGATAGCCGGCGATACCCAGCGCGCGGATGCCGCGGCGGCGGAACAGGCCGGAATCGATGGCGTCGGCGGCGCTCCGGAATGGGCCGTGATCGGCGCGGTCGCCGGCAATAACCAGGACGCGGCGCACCTCGGCCTCGCCGTTCAATCGTGCCAGACAATCATCGAGCGCGTCGGCGCTGGCGAAATTGCGCACCGCGATGTGCGGCACCGGCTCGAGCCCCACGGCGCGCAGCCGGATCGCAGCGTTGATGGATTCGTCCATCGGCCGGTGCGGCACGGCGCTGATATAGACGCGCGTGCCGCGCGGCAGCACGGTAAGCGCCGCGATGTCGGCGTCCGACGGCCGCGTCGCCTCGACGGAAAAATTTTGCATGAAGCCCGCGATGCGTTGCACGGCGGCTGGGAGATTTGCGGCCGGTACGGGTGCGAGGGCAGGCATTTTATCCGCCACCGCGTAGCGCAGCGGAGCGGGGGAGGGGGACCACCCGAAGGGTGGTGGAGGGGGCCTGCGGCATGCACGCTTGCTCCGCGCTATCCATCACTTCCCCCTACCGGCGAGCTTCGCTCGCCACCTCCCCCGCAAGCGGGGGAGGAAAGAACGATTACGCGCGCCGGCGCGAGATCACGTAGGATTCGTCGTAGAACCATAAGCCCCCGCGCTCGCGCAAAACCGCGCGGGTGGCGTCGATATAGCGGCCATCGGCGACCACTTCGCCCAGCCGATCGTCTTCCACCTGCGCCACATAGATCGCCGCGTTCCACGCCGCGAACAGCGTCGAGGTGCCGATCGATTCGGAGATTTCCGAGGGCAGCGTGTGCATCTCGTAGCGGAACAGCGAGCGGTTATCCGCATAGGCGTTGAAGTTGAGATCGCGGCCGGCGGCGCCGAGCTCGTGCTTCACCGCTTTGAGGAGCTGATGGCGGTCATGGACGAACGGATTGTCGCCCGGCCAGACTTTCTGGATGATTTCCATGCCGGGATCGTGGCCGTGGGAGTGGATGCCGATCAGCCGGCCGCCGGGCCCGAGCGCCTTGGCCAGCGGCCCGATCACGCGCTTGGCCTTGAAGTCGAGCGAGGCGCGGGCGCGATACGGCTGCGAGGCGATGACCAGATCGTAATTGGCGATGGTGCCGCCCGGTTTCGGAATGATCGGGTCGAGCAGGAAGCGGTGATCCTCGCGATAGATCACCAGCACGATCGGCCGCTCGTAGACCGGATTGCCGGTGCGGGCGCTGACGCCGGCTTTCCAGTTCTGCGCCAGGAACGGCTCCAGATCGATGATTTGTTGCTCGAAGCGGTGCGCCGAATTGCCCTGCAGCGGCAGCTCGTGCCAAACCAGACTCGACGCCGCATTGAGCGATTTCACCGCAAGCCACGGCGCGTCGGCATAAGCGAGATTGGTCAAGACCAGCACCGACGCCGGATGCTCGAAGAAGCGGTCCGACATTTTCTGTAACGTCAGCCGCACGTCCTCGAGGCTGATCTCCTTGCCGACGGTGTAGAACGGCATGTGCGGGAAACGGTCGTGCATGGCGCGCATCACCCGCACCAGCACCGAGCCGTCGCCGACGCCGGCGTCGAACACCCGCACCGCAGGCGGCCGCGGATGGATGTGGACGAGCTCCTCGGAAACGCGGTGCGCCACCTCCCACTTCTCGCTGCAGGTGTTGACGAAGAGGAGATACTTTTGCCTGTTGTCGAAGAAGCGGAAATTGCGCTGCGGATCGTCGGGATGCAGCGGCGTGGCGGGTACGGTCGCAGCCGCCCCCGCCGCCGGCCGCGGCGCGTGGGGGCGTTCGATGATCGCCGGGCGCGCCGCCGCGCCCTGGTCTTGGGCTGGGTTCGATTGCATGAAACCGTGAATCCGATCGAGCGTGTCGGTGGTGATGCGGCCGCCATTGCGCAGCCGCGCCGCGAGCTTGCCGTCGTTCACCGCGCGGCGGCCGAAGGTGGATTCGGCCAAGCCGGTGCGCCGGCAATAGTCGGAGATTTCCGTAAGCAGCTGTTGTGCGTTCATGGCACGCGTCCCTGACGTTTCCCGTCGAGCGCCGCGCCGGTGTTTTGTGTTTTGGCCGTGTTGTTATGCGCGGCTGGCCGGCCTCAAGCGAACCAAGAGGCGGGGGGAGGGTCAACCACAAATTGGCCCACCCTTATGGTGGGCAAGATAGTGGGTAATTGCCCACATTCAAGTGGGCAGCCAAGGCCAATTGGGGGTGGCCTTTGTCGATGTGGCGGCTCCGTCTTGGGCAATGCATCGAATCATGGAGCGAATGCGAAAGGCACTTTCGTTCCTATACGAGACCGGGTGGTGTCCTAGTTCCGAGCCTTTTGTCCTAATTTGAATTGGTGGCTGTCCTAATTTATAATTTCGGGGTGCAGCGAAATGGAGGTCCTCTCATGACCAAACTTTTGACTGCCCCGGAAAATTCCTAAGCAGGAATTATCCACTCCCCCGGTCGCGGTGACAGCGGAAGGGAGAAAATGGTTCCTTGTGCGAAAGCGCAAGGCTGGTCGCCAGGAGGCTTCTCAGAGAGTGTCACCCTCTCCAGGGGAGCATCGCGAAAGGCGATAAGATTGGACGCGCGCAGTAGCTTAGGGAGAGCACTCGTCGCGAAACGAGAGGCGCGGCTTTCGATACCCGCCTGCGTGCACCCAATTCCGGCCGCCTCAGTTGGCGGCCTCACAAAACGGCCCGACCGAGAGCAATCACTAATTCGGTTGTCCTAATTTCCCTCTGCGGGTGTCCTAATTCGGACAGCAAGCGTAGCCCGGATTGAACAAAGTGAAATCCGGGGGACGCCGTTCCCGACTGGACTGCCGCTCCCGGATTTCGCTGTGCTCGTGCTCTCAATCCGGCTCATGAGAATCGCCGCCGGGCGGTTGCGTTCTCGGCTTCAGGTTTGGATCGTACGCGGGATTGGGAACGAATGAACCGTTGGAAATCGTTCCAACCACCTGACTCATGCCCTGGGAGATAGTCTCACCCGGGGTGAAGCGCAGGATCTGCCTGACACCTTCACCGTTCTGTCCTGCCACATAGCCGGGAAGTTTGTCCGTGAATGTGTAGCGAGCGTAGCCCGGATGGAGCGGAGCGAAATCCGGGGCGGCATCGACGCCTCGCGGCAATCCCGGATTACGCTCCGCTCCATCCGGGCTACGCATTTGAAAGATCGCGCAAAAATCGCATCCTTGCGAATCTTTGCAGCGGTGATCGATTTTCGCTGTCGGCCGCATCGTGTGTCGGCGCCGTTGCGCTCAAATGCTTCTCGG
The DNA here is from genome assembly GCA_049584715.1 of Xanthobacteraceae bacterium. Classification (GTDB taxonomy): domain Bacteria; phylum Pseudomonadota; class Alphaproteobacteria; order Rhizobiales; family Xanthobacteraceae; genus BOG-931. The sequence goes on along the minus strand of JBAUYI010000089.1, from coordinate 351 downwards.
CAACAAAGCCGCCGCTTCAATGACTTACAAGGACAGCACGTCCCCAATTCCGCGACCGCATTTGACAACCGTCGCCGTATCAGATTGAAGGCAAAAATCCCGCTCACCAAGGGACGCCTACCGGAGGCAAGCCGTGAGGTGGAGCGGGTGCGGTGCTCGCGGGCGGATTTGCAGTCCGCTCCCGGGCGGCTTGGGCATCAGCCTCCCGGCACGATGACCGGGGTGGGAGGTGCATCCCTGGACTGGGACAGGCGAAGGCGGGTAACGCCCGTTCAGACCACGTCCCAGGAAGCCTGGCCTGAAGCTGAGCCTTTGGGATGGAATAATTCCCTTAGGTGAGAGCCGTGGTGG
>JBAUYI010000088.1:0-14191 GCA_049584715.1 Xanthobacteraceae bacterium | reverse complement strand
ATTGCAGACGATGGCGCGGTCCTTCATCTTGCGCATGTGCTCGATGGTGATGACGTCGACATTGCCGGTCGCGGTGCAAAAGATATCCGCCCGCGACGCCGCGTCCTCCATCGTCGTCACTTCATAGCCTTCCATCGCCGCCTGCAGCGCGCAGATCGGATCGACTTCCGAGACCATGACGCGGCAGCCGGCCTGGCGCAGCGACGCGGCCGAGCCTTTGCCGACGTCGCCGAAGCCCGCGACCATCGCCACCTTGCCGGCCATCATCACGTCGGTGCCGCGGCGGATGCCGTCGACCAGCGACTCGCGGCAGCCGTAGAGATTGTCGAATTTCGATTTGGTCACGCTGTCATTGACGTTGATGGCGGGGAACAACAGCCGGCCTTCCTTGGCCATCTGATAAAGCCGATGCACGCCCGTCGTGGTCTCCTCGGTGACGCCCTTCACGTTCTTGGCGGTCTTGGTGTACCAGCCGGGCTGTTCTTTCAGCCGCTTCTTGATGGCGGCGAACAGCACTTCTTCTTCCTCGTTGCCGGGATGATTGAGCACCGCCGCGTTGCTCTCGGCCTGCATGCCGAGATGCAAGAGCAGTGTGGCGTCGCCGCCGTCGTCGAGGATCATGTTCGGGCCGCCGCCGTCGGACCATTCGAAGATGCGGTGGGTGTAGTCCCAATAGTCGGTCAGGCTCTCGCCCTTGACCGCGAACACCGGCGTGCCGCCGGCAGCGATCGCGGCGGCGGCGTGATCCTGGGTCGAATAGATGTTGCAGGACGCCCAGCGCACGTCGGCGCCGAGCGCCGTCAACGTCTCGATCAGCACCGCGGTCTGGATGGTCATGTGCAGCGAGCCGGCAATGCGGGCGCCGCGCAGCACCTGCTTGGCGCCAAACTCTTCGCGCGTCGACATCAGGCCGGGCATCTCGGTTTCGGCAATGGAAATTTCCTTGCGTCCCCACTCGGCGAGGCCGATGTCCTTGACGACATAGTCGGTGGCAGGCGCGGTTTTCGGCTTGGTCGACGTGCTCATGGCAATCCTTGGTTGGACTTAAGGCTTGGCGGGCTTTAGGGCCGGCAGCGTGGGCAGGGCTATAGCAGGTCGGGCCGGCTACGGCAATAAAGACATAAAGATACCTTTATGTCTCTTTTTGAACGAAGACCGCCGGTCGGGCATTCTGCAGATATGGACCAAGCCGCCTCGTCCATCACGTCGCTGGGGAAACTGGCGCAAGCTGAAGCCGATTGCCGGCGCTGTCCGCTCTATCGCGATGCGACCCAGGCGGTACCCGGCGAGGGACCGAAGCGCGCCGCCCTCATGCTGGTCGGCGAGCAGCCCGGCGACAAGGAAGATTTGGCCGGCAAGCCGTTCGTCGGTCCCGCCGGACGCGTTCTCGACCAGGCGCTGGCAGACGCAGGCATCGACCGCAAGGCAACGTTCGTCACCGGCGCGGTGAAACATTTCAAGCATGAGATGCGTGGCAAACGCCGGCTGCACAAGCGGCCAAACAATTATGAGATCGAGCGTTGCAAGATCTGGCTCGACGAGGAGCGCAGGCTGGTCAAACCCAAGGCGATCATCGCGCTCGGCGTGACCGCCGCGCGCAGCCTGACCGGAAAGACCGTGACGATTGCAAAGCTGCGCGGCAGGCCGCTCGATTTGGCGGACGGCACCAGGCTTTTCATCACCATGCATCCATCCGCGCTGTTGCGCATGAAGGACGAAGGCGACAAGCGCGCGGCCTATCGGCAACTCGTCGCCGATCTCAAGTCGGCGGCCAAATCGCTTCGATAAACAAAGTTGCTTCGATAAATAAAGTCGCTTCGATAAGAAAACGACTAAGTGCCCGGCCGCGACGCCGGCTTGGCGACGCCGGATTGGGTCAGCGCGGTCGCGACCTGCTGCATGCGGTTGATGAGCTCGATCGCGGCCGCGGGCGACAGCGCCAGACGGCATGTCGGATAGCGGCGGCCGCTGATCGGCGCATTGGGCTTGATCTCGTCGAACCGCGTCACGGCGAATTCCATGCGCAAGGTCTGGCCGTCGTAGAGCAGGCCGGTCACGCTGTCGGCGAAAACCTCGTCGATTTCCGGACGATCGATGTAGCGGATGGTCGCGGTGCGCTGCTCGTTCTGAGCCGCCGCGGCTGGACTGGCTGCCGCTGATGCATTGTCGTCTGCCATTGGCCGGCTCCCTCACATTGCAATAAGCGAAACGCCGATCGATCAATCCTGTTCGCCGAAGCGCGATTCGATGAGCGCTGCCAAAGCCGCAATGACTTCGGCGGCTTCCTTGCCGGTCGCCTCGACGGTGATGGTGGTGCCGGGCGATGCGGCGAGCATCATCAGGCCCATGATCGAGGTGCCGCCGACGATCTCGCCGCAGCGCATGACGCGCACGTCGGCGTCGAATTTCTCGACCGTTTGCACGAAGCGGGCGGAGGCCCGTGCGTGCAGTCCCTTCTTGTTGCAGATGGTGAGCTCGCGGACGACGGCGCCTTCGCGGAGGGCCGGTAGGTCGCCCGTGCAGTCATCTTCGCTGCCGAGCGCCCGGTCGTTCATTTGCCGTTGAGCACCCGGCTGGCGATGGTGACGTATTTGCGCCCAGCCTCCTGGGCGGCGGCGACCGCTTCGGCCAGCGGACATTCGTCGCGAACTTTTGCGAGCTTGACCAGCATGGGCAGGTTGATGCCGGCGAGCACTTCGACCTTGGGCCGGCTCATCACCGAGATGGCGAGATTGGACGGGGTGCCGCCGAACATGTCGGTCAGGATGGCGACGCCGTCGCCGGTGTCGACCCGTTTGACCGCTTCGATGATGTCCTTGCGGCGCTCCTCGACGTCGTCGTCGGGGCCGATAGTGACAGCCTCGATCTGGCCCTGGGGGCCGACCACGTGCTCCAATGCCGAGCGGAACTCAACAGCCAACCGCCCGTGGGTCACAAGCACAACGCCGATCATGAAACTCCCCGCGGGCGCGTCCCGGTTGCACCGCACGAAAGGGTGCTCATCTTGACCATCCAAAGCCCCAGCGCAAGGGGCATTCTCGCTGAATTTCGGCGATTGTTGCATTGCGGTAGCAAACGCCGAATCGGCCAATGAGACGCCGCGTAGCGGAGCAGCAGCCGAGTGTAGCGGCGTTAAGGTTACCAATCTCCAACCAAATGGGGTGCCGGGCGGGCTGAAATGCTCAGGAGGCCGGCTTAAACGCCAAAACGGCGCCTTCGCACCCGCCTGACGTAATGACCGCAAGGACCGCGGGCAAGGCCTCATCGCCGGCTGCGATAGCGAGTCGCGGTAAGCTTATGCCGGCGATAACCGCGTGTTGCCTCTCGGTTTCCGGCAGCCGTTCGGCATCGGCGGCGGCGAGATCGACCAGGAGGCCAACCACGGCACTCGGCTCATGATCGAGCCGCCGGATGCCGACGCCGCGGACCTCGATCAAGCCGGCCAATGCTTCGGCCGGGCGCACCAGCAGCCGCCCGTTGGCCGGTTCGAGATGCACCCTGTCGTCGCCGACCAGCCTGGCAAAGCGCAACGTCCCCACGCGTGCCGCCTCGATGAGCGCCAGCGCGAGACGCGACTTGCCCGCTCCCGACGGCCCGCGGATCACAACCGCGCGCGCGCCGACCAGCACCGCCGAAGCGTGCACCGTCGTTGCGGATTGCGCCATCACATCGCCGGCAAGCGCACGACGAAGCGCGCGCCGAGCACTTTGGGCACACCATCTGCATCCAGCGCGCCGGTGCGGTTCTCCACCCAGATGGTGCCGCCATGGGCTTCGGCGATCTGCTTTGAGATCGAGAGGCCGAGGCCGGAATTCTGGCCGAAACCTTGATGCGGGCGATCGGTATAAAAACGCTCGAAGATTTTATCGAGCACGTCGGGCCGCACGCCCGGGCCGTCGTCATCGACAGAAATCTCGATGTTGTTTTTCACGCGCCGGCATATGACGCGCACGGTGCCGTTCGGCGGCGAGAACGAGCGCGCGTTCTCGATCAGATTGTCGACGATCTGGCCGAGCCGGGAATCGTGCCCCGGCACAAAAAACGCGCGGCCGGCGCCGCCTTCGAACCGGAGCGTGACCGTAACGCCGTCGTCGCGCTTCACCTCGTTGGCGACCGCAACCAGCGTACTCAAAAGCTTGGCGAAATCGACCGGCGCCGCATCCTGGCGCTGCAGTTCGGCGTCGAGGCGGCTGGCGTCGGAAATGTCGGAGATCAGCCGGTCGAGCCGCCTGACGTCGTGCTGGATGATGGCGAGCAGCCGCGCCCGGCTCTCGTCGGTCTTGGCGAGCGGCAGCGTTTCCACCGCCGAGCGCAGCGAGGTCAGCGGATTTTTCAGTTCGTGCGACACGTCGGCGGCAAAGCTCTCGATCGCCTCGATCCGGCTATAGAGCGCATTGGTCATGTCGCGGAACGCGCCGGAGAGGTGCCCGATCTCGTCGTGACGGCGCGTGAAATCCGGAATCTCGACGCGCGAACGAATGCGCCGGCGCACGCTTTCGGCGGCTTCCGCCAGGCGGCGCACCGGCTCGGCAATGGTTCCGGCGAGCAGGATCGACAGCACCACCATGACGGCGGTGGCGATCAAAAACACCTTGAGAATGGCGAGCCGCTCGGCCTCCACCATGTCGTCGATATCGGCGCCTTGGGTCGACAGCATCAGCGCGCCGCGCACGGCGCGGAAACGCTGCACCGGGACCGCGACCGAAACGATGACGTCGCCGCGGTCGTTGATGCGCACCATGCTGGAATCCTGGCCGCTCAAGGCCTGGCCGACTTCGAAATAGCCTTTGCCGTTTTCCGCACCGAGCTCGCGATAAAGCGGCAGGTCGCCGCGGCCGAGCCAGCGCCGCACTGCGAGGAACGCGCGCTCGAATATGCTGGGCTTTTCGGCGGTCGGCGGCGGCAAGTCGAAACGCAAAATGTCGCCGCGGCCGAACAGGTTGCGGCTGTCGACCAGGAGCACGCCGTCGCGGTCGTAGATCCGCGCCCGCGTTTTTGTTGGCGAAACCAGGCGGCGGAGGATCGGCGCTACGCGCTCGGGGTTGATCGGAAAATCGATGCCGTAGAGCGCATCCTCGGACGGGCCGTAGCTTTGCCCGGGCTGCAGATTGAGCAACGTGTCCGGATTGATGGTGATCGATGAATCGGTCTCGACCGTCGCCGAGGCGGCGATGGCGCCGGCGATGATCTGGCTCTGCACCAACAAGCTTTGAATGCGCGCGTCGATCAGGCCGGCGCGGAACTGCGACAGATAGATGATGCCGATCGACAGCGCGAGCAGCCCCGCGACGTTGAGCGAGACGATGCGGCGGGTGACGCTCGAGGAGCTCTGCGCGGTGAAGAACTGGAGCGCGCGCCGCAACCAACCGCCGACCCGGCGCAGGCCGCGCCAGCGCACACGCGGCAGCGCTTCGCCGTGACCATCGGCCTCGATGGGAGGCTCGGTTTCGGCCGGTGCGTGGGCCTCATCGGCCCCTTCGGTTCTTGCTAGTCGATCAAGCACGTCGTCTGCCGGGGTTTCGATCAGCTCCTCCCTCCACTTACAGAGAAGGTATGAGGAGCCAAACGCTATTACTACCGCACGTCAGCCGCCCAGTCAGGGGCCATGATTCTCCGGTTTCAACGTCCGGCAGTCCACGGCCTTTGCGTCAAACGACGCGTTATTCCTTGAAACGATAGCCGACGCCGTACAGCGTCTCGATCATATCGAAATCGTCGTCGCTGGCCTTGAACTTCTTGCGCAGCCGCTTGATGTGGCTGTCGATGGTCCGGTCGTCGACATAGACCTGATCGTCATAGGCCGCATCCATCAGCGCGTTGCGGCTTTTCACCACGCCGGGCCGGCTGGCCAGCGCCTGCAAAATGAGAAATTCGGTGACGGTGAGCGTCACCGGCTCGTTCTTCCAGGTGCAGGTGTGGCGCTCGGGATCCATGCGCAGGAGCCCGCGCTCCAGCACTTTGCTGTCGGCTTCCTTCGGCGCGGCGCCGTCTTTGGGCGAGGCGCGGCGCAGCACCGCCTTGACCCGCTCGACCAGAAGGCGCTGCGAAAACGGCTTCCGGATGAAGTCGTCAGCGCCCATTTTCAGGCCGAACAATTCGTCGATCTCCTCGTCCTTCGAGGTGAGGAAGATCACCGGCAGGTCGGATTTTTGCCGCAGCCGCCGCAGCGTCTCCATGCCGTCCATGCGCGGCATCTTGATGTCGAGGATGGCCAGGTCAGGCAGCGTCGTCTTGAAGCCGTCGAGCGCCGAGGCGCCGTCGGTGTAGGTCGTGATACGATAGCCTTCCGCCTCGAGCGCGATTGAGACCGAGGTGAGGATATTGCGGTCGTCGTCCACCAGAGCGATTGTCGGCATGACGGCCTTCTAACATGAGTCGGCCGCAGCATCACACTTGCCCGGCCCCAACAACGTTCAAACCCCATGTGGGGGCGGAAGTGTGACTAGACAAGGCGAAATAGGGGCAATTGCCGTGAGATGGAGAGACATGGGAAAGGAACCGGAAAGGACAAAACATGGCTGAGGCCGACGGCGTTGGTCCTTTGGGTCCTTCAGGAGCCCCATTGCCGGGCGCCATGCCAAACCGCCTGCCGGAAAACGCCCCGGCAGCGGATTTCGACCCGAAAGCGGCGGCCAAGGGCCTGCTGCGGGCGACGCGGGCCGGCGCGCTTGCGACCATCGACCGCAATACCGGCCATCCCTTCGCGTCATTGGTTAACGTGGCGACGGATGTCGACGGTTCGCTGCTGATCCTGGTCTCCCGGCTCTCCACCCACACCGCCAATCTTGAAGTCGACGGCCGCGCGTCGCTGCTCTTGGCCTCGACCGGCAAGGGCGACCCGCTGGCCCATCCACGCCTGACGCTGCTCGGCAGTTTTGCGCAAATCGCGCGCGATGATCCCGAATTGCCGCGCCTGCGGCGCCGCTTCCTCGCCCGCCATCCGAAATCGGAGCTTTACGCCGGTTTCGGCGATTTTTCGTTCTGGCGTCTGAAAACCGTCTCGGCTCACCTCAATGGCGGCTTCGCCCGCGCCGCCGATCTCAAAGCCGCCGACTTGATGACGGAGATTGCCGGCGCCGAAAACCTGATCGACGCCGAGGAAAGTGCCGTCGCGCATATGAACGACGACCACGCCGAAGCAGTGCGGCTCTACGCCACCAAGCTCCTTGGCGGCGAAGACGGGCCTTGGCGGCTCACTGGGCTCGACCCCGAGGGCCTCGACCTGGCACGCGGCGACGCCACCTTGCGCCTGCCATTTCCGCAGCGTGTCATAAATGCCGAGCAACTGCGCAAGGTGGTGGTGGAATTGGCCGCCAAAGCGCGAGCCGGCTAGGCATTCTCTGCCAAAAAAGCGCCGGCAATAGAACGTAACCACGCGACCGCAAACGGGCCGGCGTCCGCTGCGCTGCAACACAAGAACGCGTGCAATCCTATCCGGTTAGGCTTGAGGCGGACTTGGTCTTGGCAGATGCTGTGAGGCTCGATATAGGGTCGCACGCTTGCCGGCGGGCGAGTTAATATTCGGCATCGTAAATCGGCGGCCAAGAGGGCGGCAAAGAGTTCGCGACGAAGGCTCGGCGCAGTTGGCGGAAGTGTCGATTCGATCGGGCCAAGAAAACGGGCCAAGTAGGCGGAGGCTTAGGTGAAGGAAACGGGTTCGAGGAACGGCGCCTACGGCGCCGACAAATTCGGCTTTAAAGATCTCGCCGGCGTCCACTGGAACCTGCCCGACACCATGCTGGTCGAGCACGCCATCGCCAACCGCGAAGGCTCACTGGTGCAAGGCGGCGCGTTCTGCGCCGAAACCGGCCATCACACCGGACGTTCGCCCAAAGACAAACACACGGTCGTCGATGCGACCACCGAGAACACCGTTTGGTGGGACGGCAATCGCAAACAGAGCAAAGAACAGTTCGACAATCTGCTCCATGATTTCATCGCCCACGCCAAAGGCAAAACCCTGTTCGCCCAGGACCTCTATGGCGGCGCCGATCCGCAATACCGCATCAAGGCCCGCGTCTTCACCGAGCTCGCCTGGCACTCGCTGTTCATCCGTCAACTGCTGATCCGTCCCGAACATACGGAGCTTGCGGGCTACGTGCCCGACATGACGATTGTCGACATGCCGTCGTTCAAGCCGGACGCCAAGAGGCACGGCGGCCGCGAAAATTCCGATACGATGGTGGCGATCGATTTCACCCGCAAGATCGTCCTGATCTGCGGCTCGTCCTATGCCGGCGAGATGAAGAAGTCGGTGTTCACGACGCTGAATTTTTATCTGCCGGCGCAGGGCGTGATGCCGATGCATTGCTCGGCTAATGTCGGCAAGAACGGCGACGTCGCGCTGTTCTTCGGCTTGTCGGGTACCGGCAAGACCACGCTGTCGGCCGACCCGAACCGCACCCTGATCGGCGACGACGAACACGGCTGGAGCGAAAACGGCGTGTTCAATTTCGAGGGCGGCTGCTACGCCAAGACCATCAAGCTGTCGAAAGAAGCCGAGCCGGAAATCTATGCCGCGACCAATCGCTTCGGCGCGGTGCTGGAGAACGTCGTCTTCGATCCCACAACCCGCGTCTGCGATTTCGACAGCGACAAGCTCACGGAAAATACCCGCTCGGCCTACCCGGTCGAATTCATGCCGCTGGCGTCGAAAACCGGCCACGCTGGCCAGCCGAAGAACATCATCTTCCTCACCGCCGACGCCTTCGGCGTCATGCCGCCGATCGCAAAACTGACGCCGGCGCAGGCGATGTACCACTTCCTGTCCGGCTACACCGCCAAGGTCGCCGGCACCGAGAAGGGTTTGGTCGGCGTCGAACCGGAATTCTCCACCTGCTTCGCCGCTCCGTTCCTGCCGCGGCCGCCGTCGGAATACGGCAATCTGCTGCGTGATTTGATCAAGCGGCACAATGTCGATTGCTGGCTGGTCAATTCCGGCTGGACTGGCGGCATCTACGGCACCGGCCGCCGCATGCCGATCAAGGCGACGCGCGCACTTGTCACCGGTGCGCTCGATGGCTCGCTGAAGAATGCGAGCTACCGCACCGATCCCTATTTCGGTTTCGCCGTGCCGACCTCGGTGCCCGGCGTCGAGCCGCATCTGCTCTATCCGATGAAGACCTGGAAGGACAAAGCCGCGTTCGACGAGACCGCGCGGAAACTCGTGCGCATGTTCCAGGACAATTTCGTCAAATACGAAAAGCACGTCGATGCCGACGTCAGGGCCGCGGCGCCGGAAGTGCGGCTCGCGGCCGAATAGGCCGCTCAAGCATTCCAGGGATTCAGGAGCGTTATACCGGCGCCGGCAACATCACGCACGTTGCGCGTCACCAAGGTCATGCCGCGAACGAGCGCGGTCGCTGCAAGTAGACCATCGACGACCGGCAAGCTGCGCTTTACATCTAGTCGCCCCCAAGCCTCGGCAATGTCGGCATCGATGGCGACGATCCGATTTGCATATTCTGTTCGTGTCTCCGCCAGCCATTGTTCGAGCCCGGCCGCTTGCGCCGGACTTTGCTTCGCGCGCAGAGCAACGCCCTTGGCAATTTCGCCGAGCGTCATCGCGCTGATGAAAAGATCGGAGGGATCGGCCTGCGACACCCACGCGACGACTTTCGGAGCGGGCGCTTTGCGGCGCGTTTCGGAAACGACATTGGTATCGAGAAGGAAGCTCACAGATCGATATCCCGTGCCATGTCGGTGGAGCGTTGGTTGATGAGATCGACCGTCTCGTCGTCCAATTTGGGTCCGCTCAACAGGTGATCGACAAAGGAAGGCCGCTTTGCCTCGAGTCGACGATATTCGTCGATCGACAGAACCACCGCGGTGTCCGCACCGCGATAGGTCACGATCTGGGGGCCCTCGGCCGCGGCCTGCCTGACAACGTCAGCGAACTTGGCCTTGGCTTCCTGCATCTGCCATTTGCGCATCATTAGCTCCTGACCAGTCAGACCGGTCTGATCATTATTATAGGTCCGGTGGGCCTTAATTCAAGTCAAAACTGGGCCAAACGGATGCTAAACTAAGCCAATCGTCCCAATTCGCCGTCTAAACGGAGGCTTTATGCATACTGTCCAGCTCGGCCGTAACGGCCCTTCTGTCTCCGCCTTCGGCCTCGGCTGCATGGGCATGTCGGGCGGCTATGGGCCGGCCGACGAAAAGGAGTGCATCGCCACCATTCACGCCGCGCTCGAGGCCGGCATCACCATGCTCGATACCGGCGACTTCTACGGCATGGGCCAGAACGAAATGCTCATCCGCGAGGCGCTCAAGGGCGGCAAGCGCGAGCGCGCCTTCGTCGCGGTGAAATACGGTTCGATGCGCGGACCGGATCTGAAAATCATCGGCGACGACGGGCGGCCGAACGCGACCAAGAATTATCTCGCCTATTCGCTGCGCCGGCTCGGCACCGACTATGTCGATCTCTATCAGCCGTCCCGCGTCGATCCCAACGTGCCGTTCGAAGATACGATCGGCGCCATCGCCGACATGGTGAAGGCCGGCTATGTGCGCCACATCGGCGTGTCGGAAACATCAGCCGCCAGCGTGCGGCGGGCCCATGCGGTGCATCCGATCGCCGCACTGCAGATCGAATATTCGCTGTTTTCCCGCGGCATCGAGCGCGACATCCTGCCGACACTACGCGAGCTCGGCATCGCGCTGGTCGCCTATGGGGTGCTGTCGGGCGGCCTGATCAGCGATCGCGCCGAGGCGGCGCGGACCGCGGCAAGCGAGATCCGCACCCGCAAGCCGCGTTTCTTCAAAGAAAACTTCGAGAAGAACATCGCGCTGGTCGAGGCGCTCGGCAACATCGCGCGCGAAAAGAACGCCACCACGGCGCAGCTTGCCTTTGCCTGGGTGAAATCGCGCGGCGACGACGTCGTGCCGCTGATCGGCGCACGCCGCCGCGAGCAGCTCAAGGAAGCGCTGGGCGCGCTCGATGTGAAACTATCGCCCGATGACCTTGCGCGCATCGAGCAGGCGGTGCCGCCAAGCGCCGTCGCCGGCACGCGCTATATGCCGGCGGTGCTTGCGCATATGGACAGCGAACACGCCGGCTAAAATCTTCATTACATCGGATTGATGCCGAGCTCTTTGGCGAAGGCCGCGATCTTGGCGCGCTGCTCGTCGATCGATTTGCCGAACTCTTCCGGCCCGCCGATATTGGTGAGCTGTCCGGTGATGGTCAGGCGATCCTCGATGGTCGGATCGACCACGGCGCGGATGTCGGCGGTGATACGCTGGCGCAAATCGAGCGGCATTCCGGTCGGTCCAAAAAGCCCGACCAGGCCGTCGATGGTCAACGCTGGGTAGCCCGCTTCCGCGACCGTCGGCAGCTTAGGCAAGGTCGGGGCGTGCACCGAGTTGGTCACCGCCAATAGCTTGATCTTGCCGGACTCCAGTTGCGGCCGCACGATCGCCAAGGCCGCTTCGTAGACTTGCACGCGGCCTTCGGCGAGATCGTTGGCGGCATCGACGGGATTGCGGTACGGCACTTTGTTGATGTTGAGGCCTTCCTGCTTGAGCCAGCCGGCGAAGACGAAATCGAGTGCGCCGGTGACGCCGGCCCAATTCAGCTTGCCCGGCTCGGCGCGCGCCATCGCCGCGAGCTCTTTCAGCGAATTGACGTTCAAGCTCGCCGGCACCGAGATGGTGATGATGGTGTTCGACACCCGCGTGATCGGCACCAGGTCGCTCGGCTGGTAGGGCAGGTTGTCGTGCAGGTAGGCATGCGCCGTGAACGACGACGTGGGACTGAACAGCAGCACGTGATCGTCGTGCGCCGTGACAAAGGCATTGATCGCCACGATGGCATCGCCGCCTGGGCGATTTTCGACGATCACCGGCTGGCCCCAGCGCTGCGAGAGGCGGTCCGCCAATAGCCGCGCGCCGATGTCGGAACCGCTCCCGGCGCCGAGCGTGAGGATGAAGCGGACCGGCCGGGTCGGCCATTTCGTCTCGGCCGAGGCAATGAAGGTGACCGCCGAAACGGCCATCAGCGCCAAGGCTAGCGCAAACAGACGACGCAGCCGCATGATCTCCCCCATTTCGCGTCACATGTGGCGTGGCGCAGATGGTCGCAGGATACAAAATAGCCGCCGGAGCGATAGCGCGAACGCAGACGGCATTTTGCCGCGCGCAGGTGAGCTCCGGCCGCAAGGCGATCGGACCAGCCCGGTTCAGGGCACGCGGTCTCCCGTCTTCGTGCTGCTGCCGAGACTGAAAGAAACCGTCGCCTTGCCCGCAACGGGCTTTACCGATTTCGATGCCAGGCCGAAGAAATAGCTAGTGGCGCCCGGACAGACCGGGGCAGCGAACGTAAACGTAATCGTGCCGCCGACTTGATCTGCCGACCCGATCCCGACAGATCCAAGCCCGCCGGTGGTCACCACGAATATGTCGGAGTCGCCATTGGGACCATAGTGCAGCTTGACCACGGGGCCGAATTTGAGCGCGAGCTTGGTGACGCAATTCGCCGCCGTGACGCCTTTCACCTCGGTCAAGTCCACACGATAGATATAGGCCATGTCGCCGGCCGCCGGTGCCGGCGCGGTGCCGGGATAAGTGCGCGACTGCAGCCGTGCGGTACCGATGTCGCCCGGCGGCGTGAAGACGCCAATGGAATCATTGACCACGACTTGGCAAGCGGGAGGAGGAACATTGGGAATCGGGGTTGCATTGAACACACAATTGATGGCCGGTGCGCTTACGTCGACGACGGAAAGCGACGCCGCGTGCGCGCCCGAAGCTGCGCCCAAGCATCCGGCCGCGGCGATGCCTACAACACGCTTTGTGATTTTCATCTGTTTCTCCCGCAAAAAATACTGCTGAAACAGGTTTGTTATACCACTGAAAATTGAGTTCCGGCGGATTTCACGACGGCACCCGACAATCCCAAAGCCGCCGTTCTAGCCGGTCTCCTCTTTCTGCATCTCGCGCCCGGCGCGGCGCGCCCAGTTCTCCCAGGCGCGGTTGAGCGTGTAGGCACTGACGCGCGAGGCGATCTTGTCGACCTCGCCGGGGGTGAGGAATTTTATCTCGCCCATCGGCATCGCCTGCATTTGCAGCTTGGCGCCGAGCTCGAGATAGACCGAGACGAAAATGGCATGGCGCACCGAGCGGCCGACCACGGTCGCGCCGTGGCCGCGCATCAGCGCCGTCGGCCGCGGGCCGATGAGATGGGCGAGGTCGCGGCCCATGTCCATGTCGCTGACCAACAGCGCGGTGTCGCCGAATTTGTCGTGGGAATCCCAGACCGGCACTTCGTGGCCGATCGACGCGCACATGTGCAGCAGGGGTTTGAGTTTCTTGCTGGTGACGCCGAACGGGATCGTGCTCGGCGAATGGTTGTGCACCACGGCGTGCACGTCCGGCCGCGCCTCGTAGATCGCGCCGTGGATGAAGCGCTCCAAATAGGGCGCGCGGCCGCGTTCGTCGATCGCCGTGCCGTCGAAGGTATATTCGACGATGTCGTCACGCTCGATGCGCTCGGGCGCGCGCGCCCGCGACAACAGATAATGTTGCGGATTGTCGGGATGCCGGGCGCTGACATGGCCGAATGAATCGACGATGTCCTCGTTGGCCAGGATGCGATTGGCGGTCACCAGTTCTTCGAGAATGAAATCGAGCTTGCTCATTGCGGCGCCTCTTCCCTTGTCGGGGCGCGATCCTATGGGCGGTTATGGGGTTTGTGAACCGCCGTTCGGCAGAACCGCTATGCAAAGGACCGCCATGCGATGGGGCGGCAGTGCGTCGCGGGACGACGCCGCCGATCTGCGCTATGCCAAGCCGACACCGCGCCGGAATTCAGGGACCAAAACCATGCTGAGATATGTAGCGATTGCCGCATTCGGCCTCCTGCTTGCGGCCGCCGCCGGCGCGCAGGACAGCAAATTCCCCGACCATCCGGTCCGGATCATCGTCTCGGTGCCGGCGGGCGGCGGGGTCGACACCGTCACCCGAATCGTCGCCGCCAAGATGAGCGCCGTGTTGGGTCAGCCGCTGCCGGTCGAGAACAAGAGCGGGGCTTCCGGCAGCGTTGCGGCGGACTATGTGTTCCACGCCGATCCGGACGGCTACACCGTGCTGGCATCGCAGCCGGCGCCGATCACCACCGCTCCGTTTTTGTACAAGTCGCTCAATTACGATCCGATGCTGCTCACGCCGGTCGTGATCATGTCGCATGTCC
>JBAUYI010000087.1:0-34155 GCA_049584715.1 Xanthobacteraceae bacterium | reverse complement strand
TCGTCGCGATAGCGCTGTTCCGAGAACAGGCCCTTGCCGAGTCCGGTGCGCTTGATGGTTTTCAGGTATTGCTTGGGGATGATCATGTCAGTGTCGACATTGATTATCTTTAGCGGCGCCGCGACGCCTTCCAGCACGGTGAACTTTTGCATTGTCGGTCCTTGCGAAGTCAGTTCCGGCGAACTTAGGTCTCAGCGATTATGGATACACAGCATCCGTGGCGGGTTAATGGCGTCTGGCCTCGCTCGGGTCAAGCCCGCGCCGCCGCAGGCGCGCGCTTGGCGGCTTCCTCGGCATTAAACTTCGATTCGCGGTCCAGCGTGCAAACCTGAACGTGATACGCGGTGTAGTACTTCTGCCGCGCTAGTTTCTGCGCCTCGATATGCTCCGGGTTGGTGCGCCAGGCGTGCAGGCCCTCTTCATGCTCGAACTCGACGATGGTGACGCGCTCGCCGTCATCGGCAAAAAAGCCTTTGTGCGAGATGTAGCCCGGCATGGTGCGAGCAAGTTTTTCCATCTGATCGACTAGGGCGACGTATTCGCCGCGGACTCCAGGCTTCAGGCGGGAGCGGAAAACGGTGACGATCATGATCGTGGTCCCTGCGGATTTGGCGACGGCCTGTGAGGCCGAGCCATCATAGCACGGCTCTCAGGCCGGAGCCTGTTTCTCGTTTTTGGGCACCGCGTCGAGATTTAGAACCCACGACCGCGCCGAGCGAAACCAATTCTGCCGCCGCGGAGTGAGCTGATCGCGCTGGCGTAAAATGCCGACCCGCACCGTGTAGGAGGGCTGCACGCCTTCGCCCTGTGTCGTCGAATAGATCGGCGAGGCGCATGTGCCGCAGAACGCCTGCACCCGCGGCTTGCCGCTGTCGGCGGTAGTCTTCACATAAATGTTCGGCTGCCCGGTCATCTTGAATGTGGTGCCGGGAACCGGGATCGAGACGCGAAACGCCGTGCCCGTGGACGTCTGGCAATCGGTGCAATGGCAAATCTGCACCTTCTCCGGATCGGCCTCGCCTTCGATCTTGATGGCGCCGCAGGAGCACCCGCCGTCGATTCTCATGACCTCACTCCCTTTGCTTCATCGGCTGACTGTTCGAGCGCTTCCATGTCGGCGTCCGACAGGCCGAAATGATGGCCGATCTCGTGCACCAGCACGTGCTGGACGATGGCGCCCAAGGTCTCGTCGTGCTCGGCCCAATAATCCAGGATCGGCCGCCGGTACAGCCAGATCATATTCGGCATCTGCACGGCGGCGCTTTCCGAGCGGAACGGCAGACCGATGCCCTGGAACAGGCCGAGTAGGTCGAACTCGGTCTCGGCCTGCATCTCGGTGAGGACTTCCTCGCTCGGAAAATCATCGACCTGGATGACCAAGTCCGCGCACAGATCGCGAAAGCCTTGCGGCAAGGCGCGAAACACCTCGCCGGCGAGGATTTCGAGCGCGGCGAGCGAGGGTGCCTTGACGGGCCGCCAGGCCAGCGGATCGGATGCAAGATCGGCCATAATTGCAATGTAGCGCAAACCCTCCCCTACAGGGGGAGGGTCGGCCGCGCAGCGGCCGGGTGGGGAAGAGTAGAATTGCACGACCCCACCTGTCGCGCTGCGCGCGACGGCCTCCCCCTGCAGGGGAGGCTGAAGATGAAACCGTGAGGCGACGATGTCACTGCAGCGATTGATCTTGATCATGGCGCTCGCCGCTCCGGCGATGCTCGGTGCCGCGCAACACGCGGCCGCGCAACCGTCGCCGCTCGCACAGCCGAACCAGCCTTTGCCGCCGCGCTATATGCGGCCACGCATCCAGATCAATCCGGCGCCGCTGCTCCATCGGCGCTGCGTCGATTGGTACGAGCTGCAGTACCGGCCGAGCGGCACGGTGCTTTATCCGCAAATGCGCTGCTGGTGGGTGCGCGGCTGACGCGTATATTTTTATCGCCGCTTTATGTGCTCGTGCCGTCTATTTATTTTTCTCGCCATATTTTTCTTGGATCGGCCCGAGTAGATTTTCGACCGCGAGGCGGCATTTGCTTTCCCGTTGGGAGAATCATGAAAAACCAAACGATCGCTTTCGTTGCTCTTTGGCCAAACCGGACCGGAGGCTGCGATGCTTGATACTCGTACTGCGGCCAGAGTGATCCAACTAGACGCAAAACAGCTGTTCATGATGTTTCCGACACCGATGTTTACCGGAATGCTGCCCGACATCGGCATGTGCGACCGAATCGAAAGGAAACTGCGCGAGGTGCAAAGATCCGGCAAAGGCTATCCCTCTCCTGGAGGGATGATCCTTGCCTATATGACGCCCGACGACATCCAGACGCTTCCGGAGATGAAGGGTCTGGTCGAGGTGATCATGGCGGAATCCTCGTCGATTCTGGACTTCTATGCCATCAAGCGCAGCTCGCACTACATCACCAACATGTGGGCGAACATCGCCAATCCGAATCGGCGCCACAACTTTCACATTCATCCGAACTGCTTGCTGAGCGGGCTCGTCTATATCAAGGTGCCGAAGAATTGCGGCGCGACGATATTCGCGTCACCGCGCATCCATTCGAAAAATATCGAGCCGACTTATTACAAAAAGAACGAGTTCAACGCGGACATTTTTTCGATTCCGCCCGAGAAAGGCCGCATGTTGATCTGGCCCAGCCACGTTCCACATGCGGTCGAGCAAGGCACGGCCAATGAAGCCGAGGATCGGATTGTCGTCGCCTTCAACGTCATGATTCGCGGGCTCATCGAACAGCCCACTGCTCGTTTGGTCCTGAGCTGACGGAGACGGCCGCGATCAGGTGGCGCGCGACGAACCCTTACTTCCACTCCCGCACATCGACGAAATGCCCGGCGATGGCAGCCGCAGCGGCCATGGCCGGCGATACCAGATGCGTGCGGCCCTTGTAGCCCTGGCGGCCTTCGAAATTGCGGTTCGAGGTCGAGGCGCAGCGTTCGCCGGGATTGAGCTTGTCGGGATTCATGGCGAGGCACATGGAGCAGCCGGGCTCGCGCCACTCGAAACCAGCTTTGACGAAGATCTTGTCGAGGCCTTCGGCTTCGGCCTGCTCTTTGACCAGACCGGAGCCCGGCACGATCATCGCCTTGACCTTGGCGTTGACGGTCTTGCCGTCGACCACCTTGGCGGCGGCGCGCAAATCCTCGATGCGGCCGTTGGTGCAAGAGCCGATGAAGACGCGGTCGAGCGCGATGTCGGTGACCTTCTCGCCGCCCTTGAGCGCCATGTATTCGAGCGAGCGTTCGGCGGCCTGGCGCTTGTGGGCGTCGGCGATGTCTTCGAGGCGCGGCACGCGGCCGCCGATCGAGATGACTTGCTCGGGGCTGGTGCCCCAGGTCACCAGCGGCGGCAGTTTTGCGGCGTCGAGTTTGATCTCGCGATCGAAATGGGCGCCGTTGTCGGAAGTAAGCGTCGCCCAGTAGCGCATCGCCGCGTCCCAGTCTTTGCCTTTTGGCGACTTGGGGCGGTCCTTTACGAACGCATAGGCCTTCTCATCGGGCGCGATGAAGCCGGCCTTGGCGCCGGCCTCGACCGACATGTTGCAGACCGTCATGCGGCCTTCCATCGACAGCGCGCGGATCGCCTCGCCGGCATATTCGATGGCGTAGCCGGTGCCGCCGGCGGTGCCGATCTCGCCGATGATGGCGAGGATGATGTCTTTCGCAGTGACGCCGTCCGGCAGCTTGCCGTCGACCACCGCGCGCATGTTCTTCGATTTGGTCTGGATCAGCGTCTGCGTCGCCAAGACGTGCTCGACTTCCGACGTGCCGATGCCATAGGCCAGCGCGCCAAAGGCGCCGTGGGTCGCGGTGTGGCTGTCGCCGCACACCAGCGTCACGCCGGGCAGCGTAAAACCCTGCTCGGGGCCGATGATGTGGACGATGCCCTGACGCTTGTCGAACTCGTCGTAATATTCGAGGTCGAAGAATTTGGCGTTCTCGGCCAGATAGGCGATCTGCGCTTCGCTCTCCGGATCGGGATTTTTTTGCCGGCGGTCGGTGGTCGGCACGTTGTGATCGACCACGAGCAAGGTTTTGTCAGGCGCGCGCACTTTGCGGCCGCTTAGCCGCAAGCCTTCGAACGCCTGCGGGCTCGTCACCTCGTGCACGAGATGCCGGTCGATATAGATGAGGCAGGTGCCGTCCGGCTGTTCGTCGACCAGATGGTCGTCCCAGATCTTGTCGTAGAGGGTGCGGGGCTTGGCCATCCCGAAGTGCTCCTGGTCGTACCTTTTTACACACTGGCGGTTTTACATATAGGCAGCGCCGTCCTTTAGCGCCTCAGGCGCCTGAGGAAAAGGGCGGGCATTCTGTCGCCGACCGGAGCCATGCGATAGGATCAGGCAGCCCAAGGAAAGGACCGACATGCAGCGCAGCGAGACCGCGATCAGAACGACCCATGCCGGCAGGTTGCCGCCGGTCGGCGCGGCCGACACCGTGACCGGCCAGGTGGCCGAGGTGATCCGCAAGCAGGTGCAGCTCGGATTGAGCTGCGTCGGCGACGGCGAGTTCTGGAACGGCCGGAATTTCCAATACTACGCGCGGCAGTTCGAAGGCATCACGACGCGCCCGCTGCGGCCCGGCGAACGTGGTTCCGGGCGGGAAGCGACCCGCGAACGCGATGCGTTCCCCAAACTCTATGGCGACATGGATCGTGTCGGCACCATGTTCTGCGTCCCCGGCGAGGAGCCGCGGTTTTCGCCGCCGACCAAAACGGTCGCGACCGGTCCGATCAAGGGCCGCGCCACGGAAGCGATCCGCCGCGAGATCGATGTCTTCAAGGCGGCGCTCGCGGCGGCCGGCGGCGCCGAGGAGGCTTTCATCTGCGTGTTCGCGCCGGGCTGGCTCGATCATCACATTTTCGACGAGTACTACGGCAACGACGAGGCATTCGTCTTCGCGCTTGCCGAGGCGCTGCGCGAGGAATATCGCGCGGTGGTCGACGCCGGCTTCATCCTGCAGATCGACGATCCGGGCGTCATGACGTCATGGGACATGATCAAGCCGCAGCCGACCATTGCCGAATACCGCCGCTATCTGAAGCGCCGCATCGATGCGCTCAATCACGCGCTCGCCGGCATTCCGGAAGATCGCGTGCGCCACCACTTCTGCTGGGGTTCCTGGCACGGCGCGCACACCCACGACTTGCCGCTCAAGGAGATCATCGATCTCGCGCTCGAGGTGCGCGCCCAAGCCTGCAGTTTCGAAGCCGGCAATGTCCGTCACCAGCACGAATGGACGCTGTGGAAGAACGTCAAGCTGCCCGCCGGCAAGATCATCGTGCCGGGCGTGGTCAGCCACGCCACCAACCTGGTCGAGCATCCCGAGCTGATCGCGCAACGCATCTGCAACTTCGCGCAAGCGGTCGGCCGCGACAACGTGGTTGCCGGCACCGATTGCGGCCTCGGCTCGCGCCTGCACGAGGATCTGGTTTGGGCCAAGCTCGGCGCGCTCGCCGAAGGCGCCCGGCTCGCGTCGCAGCGGCTGTGGGGGCGGTAAGTGCATCGCCGCCACAAGGACTTCGGCTCTGCGCTCGAAGCCCAGGTGGCGGTGGTGCTTTTATCTAAACGATTACAGCGTGGGCAAACTGGTGAGCACGCAATTCGTGCTTTGATTGAGCACGAAGGTGACTCGGTTGTTCCAACTGAAGAAGTCCGTGCTGATGGTGAAGAGGACCCCGTAAATCGGGTTAGCGGGCTTCATGTAGAGTCCAAACGCGTATTTCCCAGCGATGCCGAGAGGATGCAGACGGTATGTCTTGCCGTGGAAGGTCGTTTCGGCAGACATGATGAGCGTCTTCGTGTTAATTTTGTAGGTGTTTGACGCATCGCCCCGGTAACCGGAAAACTTGGCCACGCACGCGGCGTCGGCCCCCGGATTGGGCGACCCATTCGGGTGGAGTCCAAAAATATTATAGAGGTAGGTCCAGACAGTTCCTGCCCTTTCTTCGGCAAGACTGGGCGTGGCCAGCAACAAGGCCGGGATGAGCAGCAAGTAAAACCTTTTCATTGGGGTCTCCTCAATTTAGCCCGGGGGCGCCCAGACATCTTTGCGCACATAAATTTCGATTTCAAGTTGTATTATCGAAGGTTGTGGCTGGCGCATGTGCGCTTGATTGAGATCGCACGCGGCTGCAGGAGGAATTTGGTTCAGGCGAAGCTTAACGCGCCGGTCGAGGGCGCGCGGCTCGCCTCGAAGACGCTCTGGGGACGATGATCAAACACACACTGTCATCATCCGCGAAGGCGGATGATCCAGTATTCGATGACGGCTCGGCGATTACTGGGTGCCCCGCCTTCGCGGGGCATGACGACGTAGAGAATTACTCTGCCGTCTTCTCCTCGCCGCCTGCGGCGGTGTGATCCTGCCGCTCGACGATGCGGGCGGACTTGCCGCGGCGGCCGCGCAGATAATACAGCTTGGCGCGACGCACCTTGCCGCGCCGCACGACCTTGATGGAATCGATCATCGGCGCGTAGAGCGGGAAGACGCGCTCGACGCCTTCGCCGTAGGAGATTTTCCGCACCGTGAAATTCTCGTTCAGGCCGGCGCCGGCGCGCCCGATGCAGACGCCCTCATAGGCCTGGACGCGGCTCTTTTCGCCTTCGATGATCTTGACGTTGACGATAAGCGTGTCGCCCGGCTGGAAATCGGGGATGTCCTTGCCGGCGGAAAGCTTCGCCATCTGTTCGTTTTCGATTTCTTTGAGCAAATTCATGACGAATTCTCCATCGGCTGCGCTATGCGACGCGCGGCTCCGACCGGGGTCTAAGCGGGTTCGCGGAGCTTCTACGCCACCGCGCCGGATTTGTCACCCTCCGGTCATCCGGTCCGGGAGCCGCTACGAAAGCGGCTTAGAAAGGCTGCCCAGAGGTCCGGCCGGTGCTCCCTGGTCAGCCGCTCGGCCTCGGCGCGGCGCCAGGCGGCTATCTTGGCGTGGTCACCCGAGAGCAGGATTTCCGGGATCGGCCGGCCCTCCCACAGCTGCGGGCGGGTGTAGTGCGGATATTCCAAAAGGCCGTCGGTAAAGCTCTCCTCGGCGCCCGAGGCCGCCGTGCCCATGACCCCGGGCAATAGCCGCACGCAGGCGTCGATCAGCGCCATGGCGGCGATTTCGCCGCCGGACAGCACATAATCGCCGACCGAGACCTCTTCGAGGCCGCGCGCCGCGATGACGCGCTCGTCGATGCCCTCGAAACGGCCGCAGACCAGGACGACGCCGGCAGCGCCGGACAGCGTCTCGATGCGCGCTTGCGTCAGCGGCGTGCCGCGCGGCGACATCAGGAGGCGCGGGCGGGTGTCGGTCGCTGTCGCGTCGATGGCGCGGCCGAGCACGTCGGCCTTCATCACCATGCCCGGCCCACCGCCGGCCGGTGTGTCGTCGACGGTGCGATGCTTGTCGGTGGCGAAGCTGCGGATATCGACAACGTCGAGCGACCAGGCGCCTGACGCCAGCGCTTTGCCGGCAAGGCTCAACCCCAGCGGTCCCGGAAACATCTCCGGAAAAATGGTGAGGACGCTCGCCCGCCACATGGCCTAGCGCCGCCTATCGCTGCGCTTGGCTGGAGCCGCTTGTTGATCCATGTCAGGCGCGGCGACCACCAGCCGTCCCGCCGCGAGATCGACCACCGGCACGGTGGCCTCGTCAAACGGCAGCAGCTGCGTAACGTGGCCGTCCGTCGGTCGCACCTCGATCAAATCGCCGGCGCCGAAATTGTGCAGCGCGACCACGGTGCCGAGTTTTTCGCCGGCGCGGTCGACCGCCGTGAGGCCGATCAGATCGGCGTGATAAAACTCGTCCGGCTGGTCGGGCGCCGGCAGGCGTTCGCGCAACACGTAGAGTTTTACATTGGTCAATTGCTCGGCCGCGCTACGGTCGTCGACGCCGGCAAGCTTTGCGACGAAGTGATCCTTGGCGCGGCGCAGCGATTCGATCTGCACGACGCGGCCGTCCTCGGTTTCGAGCGGGCCGTAGCCGGCGATCGATTCAGGCTCGGCGGTGAACGAGTACAGTCGCACCTCGCCGCGCACGCCGTGCGCGGCGCCGATTTGACCGAGGCAGATGCGTGCGCCGCCTGCCATCGTGCGTGCCTGTTAGGTTGCCGGTGCCGCCGGCGCTGCGGGTGCTTTCGGTGCTGCGGCCGCCGCGGCCTTGGCTGCTTCTTCCTTGGCCTTGCGCTCCTTGCGCGGCACCGCCTTTTCCGGATTGTTGCGCTTGGTCCGCTTCATGACGCCGGCGGCGTCGAGGAAGCGCATCACGCGGTCCGAAGGCTGCGCGCCCTTGGCGATCCAGGCCTTGGCCTTTTCGATGTCCCACTTCAGCCGATCGGTCTTTTCCTTCGGCAGCAGCGGATTGAAATAACCGAGACGCTCGATGAAACGTCCGTCGCGGGGGCTGCGGCTGTCGGCGACCACGATGTGATAGAACGGCCGCTTCTTGGTGCCGGCGCGGGCCATGCGGATGACGAGAGGCATTTTTCAGGTTTCCTTTCTTGAAACGTTGAACGGCGTGTTTGTTTGAATCCGGGTTGTCATTTCTTCTTGCCGAAACCCGGAAAGCCCGGCGGCAATCCGCCTGGCAGTTTCGGACCAAGTCCCGGAAGTCCCGGCATGCGGCCGGGCAAACCGGGAAAATTCGGCGGCAGGCCAGGGGCGCCCGGCGCGCCGGGAATTCCGGGCGGCAATCCGCCAGGCATCTTTTCGGCAAGCTTTGCCATCTCTTCGGGGCTCGGCATGCCGCCGCCGAAGCCCAACATATTGGCGAGGCCGGCCATCGGGCCGCGCTTGGCGCCGCCCATGGCCTTCATCACGTCGGCCATGGTGCGATGCATTTTCAAGAGCCGATTGATGTCTTCAGGTTTGGTGCCCGAGCCGGCGGCGATGCGGCGCTTGCGGCTTGCCTTGAGCACGTCGGGATTGCGCCGCTCCTGCGGCGTCATCGAATCGATGATGGCGACTTGGCGCTTGAGCACGGTTTCGTCGAGATTGCGCTCGGCGAGCTGGTTCTTGATCTTGGCGATGCCGGGCAGCATCGACATCATTCCACTCATGCCGCCCATGTGCTGCATCTGCGCGATCTGCTCGCGCAGGTCGGACAGATCGAAGGTACCCTTGCGCATCTTCGCGGTGACGCGGGCGGCTTGCTCGGCGTCGATGGTCGAAGCGGCTTTTTCAACGAGCGAAACGATGTCGCCCATGCCGAGGATGCGGTCGGCGATGCGGGCGGGATAAAAATCCTCGATGGCGTCGAGTTTCTCGCCGGTGCCGATCAGCTTGATCGGCTTGCCGGTGACGGCGCGCATGGACAGTGCCGCGCCGCCGCGGCCGTCGCCGTCGATGCGGGTCAGCACGATGCCGGTCAGGCCGACGCGCTCATCGAACGAGCGCGCCAGATTGACCGCATCCTGGCCGGTCAGCGCGTCGGCAACGAGAAGAACTTCGTGGGGATCGGCGGCGCGGCGCACCTCCGCAGCTTCCGCCATCATCGCTTCGTCGAGCGTGATACGGCCGGCGGTGTCGAGCATCACCACGTCGTAGCCGCCGAGGCGAGCCGCCTGCACGGCGCGGCCCGCGATCTGCACCGGCGTCTGGCCGTCGACCACCGGCAGCGTATCGACCGCGACTTGGCGGCCGAGCACGGCAAGCTGCTCCATGGCGGCCGGCCGGCGGGTATCCAGCGACGCCATCAGCACTTTGCGTTTGGCGTTGTCGGTGAGCCGCTTGGCAATCTTGGCGGTGGTGGTGGTTTTGCCGGAGCCTTGCAGGCCCACCATCATGATGACGACCGGCGCCGGTGCATTGAGATCGATCGGCTGCGCGTCCGAGCCCAAAATTTCGATGAGTTGGTCGTGCACGATCTTCACGACCATCTGGCCGGGCGTGACCGACTTGATCACTTCGACGCCGACCGCGCGTTTCTTCACTTCGTCGGTGAAGGCGCGGGCGACGTCGAGCGCCACGTCGGCCTCGAGCAGCGCGCGCCGTACCTCGCGCAGCGCCTCCTCGACGTCGGCCTCCGACAAGGCGCCGCGCCGGGTCAGGCGATCGAGAACCGCACTCAGCCGTTCGGAAAGACTGTCAAACATCCTCAAAACGCTTTTTGCGCCCGAGGGCGCATCGCGCTGTCGGGCGGTTACCTCCGGCCTCCTGGGCCGGTCGGCGGTTGCAAATCGTTCTCTTGCGAGAGCGGGCGGAAAATAGGGGCCGGGGCCATCCCCGTCAACCGGGACGTATTGCCGGTTTGTGGGGCTTAGCTTGTATAATCGCATCAGAATGTCGCGATATTACGACGGTCCGGTCTCCGATCATTTCGACGGCGAGCGGTTTTTCGACGTCGAGGCTGCACCGCCGCGGAGCCGGCGCGATCTCTTGCGCTGGTTCCTGCAGCGCCGGCTGCGCGGCACCAAGGCAAAATGGCCGGATTGGGCGCCGTCGCCTTTTACCGATCGCCCGCCGCCGCGCGTCGAAGCTGCGGCCTGCCGCATTTCCTATGTCGGCCACGCCAGTTGGCTGATCCAGACCGCCGGTCTCAATATCCTGCTCGACCCGGTCTGGTCGCAGCGCGTGTCGCCGTTCCGCTACGTCGGCCCGAAACGGGTCAACGATCCCGGCATTGCCTTCGCCGAGCTACCGCCGATCGACGTCGTGCTGGTGTCGCACGCCCATTACGATCATCTCGATGTCGCCACGCTGTCCCAGCTCGCCGCCAGGCATCGCCCCAGAATCATCACGCCGCTCGGCAATGACACGATCATGCGCAATCATGATGCCGCGATCGCGGCCGAAGGTTTTGATTGGGATGTCCGCGTAAATCTCGGCGCGGCGGCGGTGACTCTCGTTCCGACAAGCCATTGGTCGGCGCGCAACCTGTCGGATCGCAACATGTCGCTGTGGGCGTCGTTCGTGATCGACGCGCCATGCGGCAAAATCTATGTCGTCGCCGATTCCGGCTACGGCGCCGGCCGGCTGTTTCGCCGTGCCCGCGAGCGCCACGGCCCGTTCAAGCTCGCCATTCTGCCGATCGGCGCCTATGAGCCGCGCTGGTTCATGCGCGACCAGCACATGAATCCGGCGGAGGCGGTGCAAGCCTATGGCGATTGCGGCGCCGAGCTGGCGCTCGCGCACCATTACGGCACGTTCCAGCTCACCGACGAAGCGATCGATGCGCCGGTCGCCGCACTTGCCGACGCCTTGAGGGCTGCCGGTATTCCGGCCGAGCGATTCCGCGCCTTGCGGCCCGGCGAGGTGGTGCAACTGTAATCGGCGCTATTTCAGCAAAACCAAGACGTCGACGGTGAGCTTTTTGCCATCGGCCGTGACCGGATCGGTCTCATATTGTTCGATGAACAGGTCCTTGGCCTCGAGCCGCTTCTCGTCGAGATAATTGGTGATCGCCTCGTAGGTATTGTCCAATTCGTCGTAGGAGCCGTGATGGATGAATTTCAGGGCGTGGCCCTCCGGCGATTGACCGATCGCAATATCGCCGCGCGGCGGGTTTTTCGGCGGCTCGGCGATCGGTATGGCGGCCTGGAACTGGAACCCGGTGTCGTCGGTCTGGGTGAAGATTGTCATCGGCGGCCCGTCGGTCTTCAGCCCTTCCTTGTCGATATAGACTTTGAGCTTCTTGAACGCGCCGCTGATCGTGTCGAAGGCCGAGTCCCACACCCCGCTGCCCTTGACGTAGACGATCGTCTTCGCCGTCAGCGTGGTGTCCTCGGCGAATGGTTCGGCTGCGGGGCTTGTCGCGGCTGGCGCCGGCGGTGTTTGCGCCCATGAGGACTGTGGTCCGGCGAGGGTAGCGATAAGGGACAGGGCCGCCGCGGCCATGCACGGCGCAAAGCGCAGCAACATCCGATTCTCCTCAGCTTCGGTGATCCGCGCTGCCGGCTGTTTCGCGGTCGCCGCTTTCTTGATCCTGTCGCCCCGCCGCGACTCTAACACGGAAAGTACACGCCGCGGCCAATTTTGCGACCGCGCGGCTCGGTTGCAACCGGACACTGGCGCTCGGCCCTTGAGTCCTCATATAAGTCCCTGACATTCGGGCATTATCATGAGCGCGCTGGCGAACAGGGATTTCGTCAAGATGAACGGTCTCGGCAACGAGATCGTCATCGTCGACCTGCGCCGCGCGCCGAGCCCGATTTCTGCGGCCGAAGCGCGCGCGGCGGCACAGCGCGAGCCCTACGATCAGCTCATGGCGCTCTATCCGCCGGACGGCTCTACCGACGCCTCCATCCGCATCTTCAACAACGACGGCTCCGAGGCCGGCGCTTGCGGCAACGGCATGCGCTGCGTGGCGGCGCTGATCAGTGCCGAGACCGGCAAGGCGATGCTGGAATTCGAGACCACGGCCGGGCTCATCCCATGCTGGCGGGCGGATGGCGGGCTGTTCACGGTCGATATGGGCCGGCCGCGCTTGCGCTGGGATGAGATTCCGCTCTTGCACGACGTTCCCGACACGCGCGCGATCGATCTCGAGGTGCCCGGCGTGCCGGGCTTGCAGTCGCCGTCGGTCGTCAGCATGGGCAATCCGCATGCGATTTTCTGGGTCGAGGATCCGCAAAGTTTTGACCTGCGCAGCATCGGTCCGCGGCTCGAGCACGATCCGATCTTTCCGGAGCGCGCCAATATCACGCTCGCGGCAACCCCGTTGCGCGATCGCGTGGTGATCCGCACCTGGGAGCGCGGCGCCGGTCTGACCAAGGCGTGCGGCTCGGCGGCTTGCGCGGCCGCGGTCGCGGCCGCCCGGATCGGACGCACCGGCCGCAAGGTCACGGTGACCTTGCCCGGCGGCGATCTCGCCATCGACTGGCGCGAGAGCGACGACCATGTGCTGATGACCGGGCCGGCCGAATACGAGCACAAAGGCCATTTCGACGCGGCTTTGTTCGCCGCCGCGGACGCGCAGTCGTGAGCGTCGAAGTCGTCACCTTTGGCTGCCGGCTCAACGCAGCCGAGTCGGAAGTGATCCGCCGCGAAGCCGAGCGCGCCGGCTTTAACGACACCGTGGTGGTCAATACCTGCGCCGTCACCGCGGAAGCGGTGCGCCAGGCGCGCCAAACAATCCGCGCGCTGCGTCGTGAGCGGCCTTTAGCCAAAATCGTCGTCACCGGCTGCGCGGCGCAGACCGAGCCGCAGACTTTCATCGCCATGGCGGAGGCCGATCAGGTGCTCGGCAATGCCGAAAAACTCAGCGCCGCATCCTGGGCGCAGGCGCGCGCCGCGTTCGATCTCGCAGACGCGCCGAAGGCGATCGTCAACGACATCATGGCGGTCAAGGAAACCGCCGCGCACCTCGTCGATGCCTTCTCGGGCCGCACCCGCGCCTTCGTCCAGGTGCAGAACGGCTGCGACCATCGCTGCACGTTTTGCATCATTCCCTATGGCCGCGGCAATTCGCGTTCGGTGGCGATGGGCGCGGTGGTGGACGATGTGAGCCGGCTCGTCGCCAACGGCTACCGCGAGATTGTGCTGACCGGCGTCGACGTCACCAGCTACGGCGCCGATCTGCCCGGCGCGCCAAAACTCGGCACGCTGGTCAAGCAAATCCTCAAGCGCGTGCCGGAGCTGGAGCGGCTGCGGCTGTCGTCGATCGATTCCGTCGAGGCCGATCGCGATCTGCTCGACGCGCTGGCGCATGAACCTAGAGTGATGCCGCATCTGCATCTGTCGTTGCAGTCAGGCGACGATCTCATCCTCAAGCGCATGAAGCGGCGGCATTCGCGCAACGAGGCCATTGCGTTCTGCAACACGGTGCGCCGCTTGCGGCCGGACGTAGTGCTCGGCGCCGATTTGATCGCCGGCTTTCCGACCGAGACCGAAAGCATGTTCAAAAATTCGCTCGACCTTGTCGATGAGTGCGGATTGACGCATTTGCACGTGTTTCCGTTCTCGCCGCGGCCGGGCACGCCGGCGGCGCGGATGCCGCAGCTCCCGCGCGAGGTCGTCAAGGAACGGGCACGGCGCTTGCGCGAGCGCGGCGCGCTGGCGCTACGGCAGCATCTCGACGGCGAAGTCGGCGCGACGCGGCGCGTCCTGACCGAATCGCACGACATCGGTCGCACCGAGCAATTCACGCCGGTCAGGTTTTCGAGGCCGGTCGAGCCGGGAAAAATCCTCGACCTGACAATGGCCGCGCACGACGGCAGACAATTGCTGGCGGCTTAGCTAATCTCGCGGCAAAGCGGAGACCGTGCGATGGACGGGCAAGACCACACGATCATGACAACAGAGGCGCTCGAGAGTCTATACAGCGACGCGCCTTACGGCCCGGCGCTGATCAAGGAAGCCGACCACATCACCGCGGAATATCGCAAGCTGATAGAGGCGGCGCCGTTCGTGGTGCTGGCGACCAACGGCCCCGAAGGCCTCGACTGCTCGCCGCGCGGCGATCCGCCCGGTTTTGTCCGCGTGGTCGACGAACACACCCTGCTCATCCCCGACCGCCGCGGCAACAATCGCATCGACAGCTTGCGCAATCTGGTACGCGATCCGCGCATCGCGCTGTTGTTCCTCATCCCTGGCGTTGGCGAGACCATGCGTATCATCGGCCGCGCCAAATTGTCGACCGATCCGACGCTGACCGAAACCTTCGCCGTCAACGGCAAGCTGCCGAAATGCGTGCTGGTCGTTACGGTCGAGAAAGCCTACTTCCAGTGCACCAAGGCGATCATCCGCTCAAAGCTGTGGGACCCGGCGAGCAAAGTCGATCGCAAAACCTTGCCGACACCCGGCTCGATCCTCGCCGAACTGACTGACGGCAGGATGGGCGGCCCCGAGCACGATCGCCTGGCGCCCGAGCGCATCAAAGAAACGATCTACTGAGCGGCCGCCGCTTCGCGGGAGCGGATGTAGAACGCGTCGCTGTCTTCGCCCGGCCAGCCGCATGCTGCAAGTTGCTCGCGCATATGCGGCGGCACCGGCGCACTGACGCGGATCGGCGCGCGGTTCTTGTAGAGCGGCACGACAATTTCACGGGCGTGCAGTTGCAGGCCCGGGCCGCCGCTGCGTGGCGCCGTGCCGTAGATCGTATCGCCGAGGACCGGCCAGCCCATTTCCGCGCAATGCACGCGAAGCTGGTGTGTGCGGCCGGTGAGAGGTTCGAGTGCGAGCCAAGTTATTTTCCCCTCCCCCTTGTGGGGAGGGGCAGGGGTGGGGGTGGTGAGGCTACGCGATGCGTCGACGGGCGTGCCTGACCTCTCGACCCCCACCCCTAACCCCTCCCCACAAGGGGGAGGGGAACAACCCAACACCTTCCAGCGCGTCACCGCCGGCTGGCCATTTGGATCGTGTTTCATCCACCAGCCGCGGGTCACATCGAGGCGACCGAGCGGCAGCGCGATTTCGCCTTGGTCGGCGTCGGGCGCGCCTTCGACCACGGCCCAGTAGGTTTTGTCGATGGCGCCGTTCTTGAACAGCTTGCCGAGCTGGGCCAGCGCCTTGCGGTGGCGGCCGAGCACCAGGCAGCCGGAGGTGTCGCGGTCGAGCCGATGCGCCAGCGCCGGCGCCCGCGGCAGGCCGAAGCGCAGCGCGTCGAAATGGTCTTCGAGGCTTTCGCCGCCGTTCGGGCCGCGGTGCACGGCGAGGCCAGCCGGCTTGTCGATCACCAGCATCAGCCCGTCGCGATACAAGAGCCGCGACACCATCTGTTCCGGGGTCATTGTTGCGTACATTGCCGAAACCGCTATCACGGGCGCCTCATGGACGACAGCGCGACGAAAACAACGGGAAATTGGTGGCAGCGCCTCGCGGGTGGGCTCAAGCGCAGCTCGTCGGCGCTCGGCAGCGCCATCGCGCACGTGGTGGCAAAGCGCCAGCTCGATGCGGCGACCATCGACGAGATCGAGGACGAGCTGATCCGTGCCGATCTCGGCGCGGAGACCGCGGGCCGGATCGCCACCGAGCTGCGTTACGGGCGCTTCGACACGGCGATCACGCCCGATGAAATCAAAGCCGCGGTGGCGGCGGAGGTCGAGAAGGTGCTCGGCGGCGTGGCGCAGCCGCTGGCCATCGATCCGGCCATAAAACCGTTCGTCATCCTGGTCGCCGGCGTCAACGGCTCCGGCAAGACCACGACTATCGGCAAACTCGCGGCAAAATTACGCGCCGAAGGCCGCACGGTGATGCTGGCGGCGGGCGACACGTTTCGTGCCGCGGCCATCGACCAGCTCAAGATCTGGGCCGAGCGCAGCGGCGCTTCGTTCATTGCGCGCGAGGCCGGAGCCGATGCCGCCGGTTTGGTATACGAGGCGGTCGAGGCGGCGAAACAAAAAGGCGTCGACGTGCTGCTGATCGACACCGCCGGCCGCTTGCAGAACCGCACCGAATTGATGGGCGAGCTGGAAAAGGTGGTGCGGGTGATGAAGAAGGTCGAGCCGTCGGCACCCCATGCCGTGCTGCTGGTGCTCGATGCCACCGTCGGCCAGAACGCGCTGTCGCAGGTCGGGATTTTCGGCAAGATCGTCGGCGTCACCGGCCTCGTCATGACCAAGCTCGACGGCACCGCCCGCGGCGGCATTCTGGTCGCCATCGCCGAAAAGTTCAAAGTGCCGGTGCACTTCATCGGCGTCGGCGAGGGCGTCGACGATCTGGCGCCGTTCTCGGCGCGGGATTTTGCCCGTGCCATGGTCGGGCTCGATGTCGGACTCGATTCGTGATTTGGCGAAAAGCGCCCGCCGCGCTACACACACGCCGCTCATGACGCCGAAGCCGCAGCTCAACCCGATCCTCAAGCTCGCCCTCGATCTCGGGCCGCTGGTGCTGTTCTTCTTCGCCAATTCGCACTACGACATCTTCGTCGCCACCGCGACCTTCATGGTCGCCGTGGTGGTCGCGATGGTCGTGTCCTATGCGCTGACGCGGCACTTTCCGATCATGACGATCGTGACCGCGGTCATCGTGCTGGTGTTCGGCGGCCTGACGCTGTTTTTGCACAACGACATGTTCATCAAGATCAAGCCGACCATCATCTATGCGCTGTTCGGCGGCGTGCTGCTCGGCGGGTTGTTTTTCGGCAAGTCGCTGCTCGGCACCGTGCTGGATTCGATGTTCCAGCTCACCGCGGAAGGCTGGCGCAAGCTGACCTTGCGCTGGGCGCTGTTCTTCTTCGCGCTCGCGATCCTCAACGAAATCGTCTGGCGCAACACCTCGACCAATGTCTGGGTCGATTTCAAGGTGTTCGGCGTGATGCCGCTGACCTTCCTGTTCGGGGCACTGCAAGTGCCGCTGTTGCGGAAATACGCGGTCGAGCCGGCGGAGTAGCTCGTCATTGCGAGCGAAGCGAAGCAATCCAGTGCGGCGTCGCCGAGCTGGATTGCTTCGTCGCTTCGCTCCTCGCAATGACGGCTACGATCCCGCCGCCAGCGCCTTTTCGATCTGCGGCTTGAGCACGGCTTCGAAATTGTCGGCGCTGATCGGGCCGACCAGCTTGTAGGCGATGCGCGCATCCTTGCCGACCACGAAGGTTTCCGGCACGCCGTAGACGCCCCATTCGATTGCGGCGCGGCCGCTTTCGTCGGCGCCGGCGGCGGAAAACGGATTGCCGTAGTGGCCGAGGAAACGCCGCGCATTGTCCGGCTGGTCTTTGTAGTTGATGCCGATCAGGCGCACGCGGCTGTCTTGGGCGAGCTGCATCAACAGCGGCGCCTCGTCGTGGCATGGCACGCACCACGACGCCCAGACGTTCACGACTGTCACCGCGCCCTTGAAACTCGCCGGATCGATGCCGGGCACCGGCGCGCCGTCGCGTTCGAGGCCGGCGACCGGCGGCAGGTTGGTTTGCGGCACCGGATGGCCGATCAGCGCTGACGGGATGAGCGACGGATCGCCCGAAGAATATAGGCGGAACAGGAACAGCAACGCTAGCGCAAGAAAAACCGCGAGCGGCACCAACACCGCGATGCGACGCCGGCCGACATTTGCGCTCTCGTTCGGTACGCTGGTCACGCCTTTTCCTTCGCTTGTTCGATCGCGGGCTCGGATCGCGGCGGTGCGGAGCGCCGGGTGACGCCGCGCATTTCGAGATCGGCGAGTCTGAGCCGTTGGGTGCGGTAGTCGAGCGTCACCCACGCGATCAAGACGCCGACAATGGCGGCCGCCGCCGCATAAGAGGCGACGATGAATCCCATATGGTTGGCTGCGTCCATCGTCAGCTCGCCGCGCTCGCCTGCATCAGCCGCAGCGTGCGCACGCGGCGGCGCAAAATCTCGTTGCGCATCGCCGCGAGGTGCAAGGTGAAGAACAAAAGCGTGAACGCCGCCGCCATGATGAACAACGGAACGAGGATGCTCGAATCGATGGTCGAGCCGCCGACGCGAAACACCGACGAGCCCTGGTGCAGCGTATTCCACCAATCGACCGAGAATTTGATGATCGGCAGATCGAAGGCGCCGACCAGGGTGAGGATCGCGGCGGCGCGCGCGGCGCGGGACGGGTCCTCCACCGTGCGCCACAGCGCGATGACGCCGAGATAGAGGAGCAGCAGCACCAGCTCCGAGGTGAGCCGCGCGTCCCAGACCCAATAGGTGCCCCATTCGGGCCGGCCCCACAGCGAGCCGGTGATGAGACACAGCAGCGTGAACGCGGCGCCGATCGGCGCTGCCGCTTTGGCCGCGACGTCGGCGAGCGGATGCCGCCACACCAGCGTGCCAAGCGCGGCGACGGACATCACGCCCCAGCCGAGCATGCCGAGCCAGGCCGACGGCACGTGCAGGAACATGATCTTGACGGTGGCGCCCTGCTGATAGTCGTCCGGCGCCAGCATCGCCTGGTCGATGCCGTAGGCGAACACGAGCACCGTCAGGCCGCTAAGCCACGGAATCGTGCGATTGGCGAATTTCAGGAAACGCGTCGGATTGGCGAGATCGGCGATGGCCATGTTCTATTTCTCGTTCGCAGCTTCCTAGTTCACGTTACGGCGCCGGCGCAATGCCGCGGGCTTTGAGCGTCTCTCACGTTTGCATGACCACAATGGCTATTCCATTTCCTGCCGCAGCGCTGCTGCCGCGGCAAATGGACCGATCACCAGGCTCGCCAGCGTCAGCGCGCAGAGGATGGTGAACGGCGTTCCAAACGGCACAGGCCCGACGGTGTTGGCGGCGGCGACGCCGAAGATCAGCACCGGAACCGTCAGCGGCAGCACGATCACCGCAAGCAACAGTCCGCCGCGCCGCAAGGTCACCGCAATGGCGGCGCCGATCAGGCCGATAAAGGTCAGCGCCGGTGTGCCGACCAGAAGCGTTAGCACCAAGGTGATTTCAGCCGGCGCGTCGAGATTGAGCAGGAGCCCGATCAGCGGCGCGGCGATGACGAGCGGCAAGCCGGTGGTGAGCCAATGGGCAAGGCCTTTGATCGCCACCACGAGTTCGAGCGGCGCGCGGCCCGTGAGGATGAGATCGAGCGAGCCGTCCTCATGGTCGGCGGCGAACAGGCGATCGAGCGCCAACAGGCTCGCCAACAGGGCCGCGAGCCACAGGATCGCCGGGCCGATTTGCTTGAGCAGCGGCAAATTCGGGCCGACCGCGAACGGGATCAGCGTGACCACGACCAGGAAGAACAGCACGCCGATCAGCGCGCCGCCGCCGACCCGGACGGCTATGCGCATGTCGCGGATGAGGATTGCGGCGAGGGCGGTCATGAGTCTGCCTCCCCCAGCCGCAACTCCCGCGCGGTTTCGAGCCCGATGGCGCCATGGGTGGCCGCCAAAATGAGGCCGCCCTCGGCCAGATGGGCCCGCATCAAGCCGGCGAGGCGGTCCTGGGCGGGGGCATCGAGGGTGCTGGTGGGCTCGTCCAGCAGCCAGATCGGGCGTTTGACGGCCAAGAGGCGGGCGACTGACAGTCGCCGGCGTTGGCCTGCGGACAGGTAGGCGGCGGGCAGGTCGGCCAGTTCGTCGAGGCCGACGGCGGTGAGGGCGGGGTGGATATCGGCGGCCTGTGTGCCGAGAAATCCGGCCCAAAATCGAAGATTTTCGGCGACCGTCAGCGACGGTTTCAGGGCGTCCTGGTGGCCGAGATAGTGCGCCTGCTCGGCGATGGTCAGTTCCGGATCGCCGCCTTCCAGGCTGAGCTTGCCTTGGGCGAGGCGGACCAGGCCGACGATGGTGCGCAGCAGCGACGATTTCCCGGCGCCGTTGCGGCCGGTGACAGTCAAAACCTCGCCGGAGGCCACGGCAAAGCTCAAACCCGCGAATACGTCGCGGCCGCCACGGTGACAGGCCAGATCGACAGCGGAAAGCCGCATCAGCAAGTTCCTAAGCGCAGTGGCAACCTGCTCGGTATCGCAAACAATGGCGGGTTGCAGGGGGAATTTATCGGCTATTTGTTGCTGATCTGGCACATTTGCGGAAAAGACCTTATAAGCCGCAAGTCGGGCTGCGCCGCGCCGGCGACGCCTCCGGCACCCGACCGCCAACGCTCCGTTGGAGCCTGTTTCGGCAATAAATTAGCTGCTGTTTGCCCCGGCGCCCGGCCGGAGGAATGGGAAAAAAATCATGGATTCGCTCGATAGCTTCAAGTGCCTGCGGCCGCTCAAGGTGGGTTCCAAGACCTACGCCTATTACAGCCTGCCGGTGGCGGAAAAGAACGGGCTCAAGGGGATTTCGCGACTGCCGTTCTCGCTGAAGGTGCTGTTGGAGAACCTGCTGCGCAACGAAGACGGCCGCTCGGTATCGAAAGAGGACATCCAGGCCGTCGCGCAATGGCTCAAGACCAAGACCTCGGAGCGCGAGATTGCGTTCCGCCCGGCGCGTGTGCTGATGCAGGATTTCACCGGCGTGCCGGCGGTGGTCGATCTCGCCGCCATGCGCGATGCCATGGAGCATCTCGGCGGTGATCCGAAGAAGATCAACCCGCTGGTGCCGGTGGATCTGGTCATCGACCACTCGGTGGCGGTGAATTTCTTCGGCCACAAGGATTCGTTCAAGCGCAACGTCGAAGAGGAATACAAGCAGAACCAGGAGCGCTATCGATTCCTGAAATGGGCGCAAAACTCGTTCGAGGATTTCCGCGTCGTGCCGCCGGGCACCGGCATCTGCCACCAGGTCAATCTCGAATATCTGTCGCAGACGGTATGGTCCGCGAAGGCCAAGGTCACTTTCCCCGACAAGTCGGTCGCCACCGAGCTGGCTTATCCGGACACCCTGGTCGGCACCGATTCGCACACGACCATGGTGAATGGTCTCTCGGTGCTCGGCTGGGGCGTCGGCGGCATCGAGGCCGAGGCCGCCATGCTCGGCCAGCCCTATTCGATGGTGCTGCCGGAAGTGATCGGGATGCGGCTCAACGGCAAGCTCAAGGAAGGTGTCACCGCGACCGATCTGGTGCTGACCGTGACGCAGATGCTGCGCAAGCGCGGCGTCGTCGGCAAATTCGTCGAATATTTCGGTCCGGGCCTCGCCAGCCTGACCATCGCCGACCGGGCGACGCTCGGTAACATGTCGCCGGAATACGGCGCGACCTGCGGCTTCTTTCCGATCGACGACGACACCATCCGCTATCTGCGCGACACCGCCCGCTCGGCGGACCGCATCGCGCTGGTCATGGCCTACGCCAAGGCGCAGGGCATGTACCGCACCAAGAACACGCCGGATCCGGTGTTCACCGACGTGCTCAAGCTCGAACTGTCGTCCGTCGAGCCGTCGCTCGCCGGGCCGAAGCGGCCGCAGGACCGCATTGCGCTCAAAGAGGTCAAGAACGGCTTTGCCTGGTCGATGGACAAGGAATTCAACAAGGCCGCTGAGATGGACAAGCGCGTGCCGGTCGAAGGCCGCAAACACACGCTCGGCAACGGCGACGTCGTCATTGCCGCGATCACCTCGTGCACCAACACCTCGAACCCGAACGTCATGATGGCGGCGGGACTTTTGGCACGCAAGGCAATCGCAAAGGGCCTGACCGTCAAGCCGTGGGTGAAGACCTCGCTGGCGCCCGGCTCGCAGGTGGTTGCGGAATATCTGGATAAATCCGGCCTGCAGAAGGATCTCGACGCGCTCGGCTTCAACCTGGTCGGCTTCGGCTGCACCACTTGCATCGGCAATTCCGGGCCGCTGCCGGAGGAGATTTCGGAAGCGATCAACAAGAACGATCTGGTCGCCGCCGCCGTGCTGTCGGGCAATCGCAATTTCGAGGGCCGCGTCAACGCCGACGTGCGCGCCAATTATCTCGCCTCGCCGCCGCTGGTCGTCGCCTATGCGATCGCCGGCTCGATGCAGATCGACGTCGCCAAGCAGCCGCTCGGCACCGACCAGAAAGGCCGCAAGGTCTATCTGCGCGACATTTGGCCAAGCAACCGCGAGATCGGCGAATTCGTGCGCAAGAACATCACCAAGCAGATGTTCAGCCGCAAATACGGCAACGTGTTCAAGGGCGACGCCAGCTGGCGCAAGATCGCGGTCAAGGGCGGGCTGACCTTCAAATGGGACGACCGTTCCACCTACGTGCAGAACCCGCCTTACTTCGAAGGCATGCAGAAGCGCAGCCAGCCGATCGAGGATATCGTCGATGCGCGCGTGATGGGCCTGTTCCTAGACTCGATCACCACCGACCACATCTCGCCGGCCGGCTCGATCAAGGAAGAAAGCCCGGCCGGCGAATATCTGCGCGATCATCAGGTGCGGCCGAAGGACTTCAATCAGTACGGCACGCGGCGCGGCAATCACCAGGTGATGATGCGCGGCACGTTCGCCAATATCCGCATCAAGAACCAGATGGTGCCGGGCGTCGAAGGCGGCTTCACCATCCACTATCCGTCGAAGCAGCGCATGACGATGTACGACGCCGCCATGCGCTACAAGAACGAAGGCGTGCCGCTCGTTGTGTTCGCCGGCAAGGAATACGGCACCGGTTCGTCGCGCGACTGGGCGGCCAAGGGCACGATCCTGCTCGGCGTGCGCGCCGTGATCGCGCAGTCATTCGAGCGCATCCATCGCTCCAATCTGGTCGGCATGGGCGTGGTGCCGCTGACCTTCGAGGAAGGCACGTCGTGGCAGACGCTAGGCCTCAAAGGCGACGAGCAGGTCACCATTCGCGGCCTGCACGGCGACCTCAAGCCGCATCAGCGGCTGCTCGCGGAAATTGTAGCGTCCGACGGCGGGTTGAAGCGTGTGCCGCTGGTTTGCCGGATCGATACGGTGGATGAGCTCGACTACTACAAGAACGGCGGCATCCTGCAGTACGTGCTGCGCCATCTCGCGGCTTGAAAGCGTGAATTAGAAAAAAATCGTCTCCGGATCCGATCCGGAGCAGGCGGCGCTTCCGAAACATCATGCTCTCATCAGCATTCGGCATGATCTGAGAGAAAAGCCGGCGGCCTCACTTCGAATTGAGTGGCGGGTGACTTGCGCCGGCGCTAACACAGGCGCGGGCGATAATACCGTCGAGGGGTCGGCGGGGGTGGAGATCAAAATGCTACGCTGCCGCTATGCGTCGGCGTCCCTCATCGCCGGGCTTCTGATCACGACCTATGGCATTGCGCGCGCCGAGCCGCGGGCGCTGCTGGAGCTGTTCACCAGCCAAGGCTGTTCATCCTGTCCCGCCGCCGACAAGCTCCTCGGCGAGCTCGCCAACGATCCATCGCTGGTCGCGCTGAGCGTGCCCATCGACTATTGGGATTATCTCGGCTGGAAGGATACGCTGGCTAATCCGGCGCATTCGGCGCGGCAGCGCGCTTATTCGCGCGTGCGCGGCGACCGGCAGGTCTATACGCCGCAAATCGTCGTCAACGGCAGCATGCACGTGCTCGGCAGCGACCGCGCCGCCGTCGATCGCATGATCGCGCAGACCGATCAAAAAGCTTCGGTGATGTCGCTGCCGGTGCTGTTGGCCGTCACGGCCAGCAATCTGAACGTCACCGTCAAAGCCAAGGATGGCGACCATACCGGCGGTGAAGTGTGGCTGTGTCCGCTTGCCAAAGCCGTGTCGGTCGCGATCGGCCGCGGCGAAAATCATGGGCACACGATCACCTACCACAACGTGGTGCGGCGCTGGGTGAAGCTCGGCGACTGGACCGGGACTGATTCGACCTGGAATGTTCCGATGTCGGAGATCAAGACCGACGATATCGATGCCGCTGCCGTCATGGTGCAGGAAGGCACCCATGACAAGCCAGGCATTATCCTCGGCGCGGCCTACACGACATTGCAGACGACGGACGACGGACGACAGACGACGGAACGCAAATAATCGAAGACGAGTTCGGTTCGCTGTCGTCCTGCTTTCCCAATCTGTCCTTTGTCATCCGACCTCCGACAAAAAGAAAAGGCCGGCAACTGCCGGCCTTAAAGGTATTGGGGATTGAACCGTACGCGGAACTCTGGCCCGGTCCGTCAACGCCCCGGGGGGCTGGGGGGCTGAGGAATCCGGAACGCCTTCCGGACCGGGCCTTGAGGCAACAGGTTTCATTTCGCAAGCCAGCTTGGCGTGTGCTGGGCCGAATTAGGGCCGTATTATGATTCGCCTAACGAAGCCGTGATTCCGGCCGTCACAAATGTCGCAGCTGTGCCGTAGCTATGGGCATCGGCCGGGGACCGCCTCGTTTTCGTGCTCCGATGACCGGCCATTTGCCGCTCCGCAGCCTCTTGCCGCCGCCGCCGTCCGGCGCGATCATGAAGCGAACATGACAAAGGAGGCGCCGGATGGATATCGGCGAAATCGAACCGAGCGCGTGGCGCGGGGGCGAGCTTCGAGCGCCCGCCCCCGCGAGTGTGGTGACCTTCAGCCGGCGTGAGCTCGACCGCATTCTCGGTCTTTATGGCCGCATGGTCGCCGCCGGCGAGTGGCGTGATTACGCAATCGATTTTTTGAAAGACCGCGCGGTGTTTTCGGTTTTCCGCCGCGCTGCCGAAGTCCCCATCTACCGCATCGAGAAAAATCCGCGGCTCGGCCGGCGCCAGGGCGCCTACAGCGTGATTTCGGCGACCGGTCACATCCTGCGCCGCGGCCACGAGCTCGACCGCGTACTCAGTGCGCTCGATCGATCGATCCGGGTGGTTGCCGGGTAAGCGGCGTCACGGCGGCAACGCATCGCCGCTGCCGAGCGCGCGCTGCATCAGCACGGTGTCGAGCCAGCGGCCGTGCTTGAAGCCGATCGATTGGAAATTGCCGATGAGCCGGAAGCCGACCGCGGCATGGACCGCGACCGACGCGGTATTGGCCGAGTCGCCGATCACGCCGATTATCTGACGGAAGCCGCGGGCCTCCGACTCGGCGACCAGCCGTGTCAGCAACAGCCGGCCGATTCCCCGGCGATGCAATTCCGGCGCGATGTAGAGCGAATCCTCGACGCACCAATCATAGGCGCGACGGTCGCGGTAGGGGCCCGCATAGGCATAGCCCACGACGGCACCAGCCAGCTCGGCGACGATATAAGGAAAGTTCCGCGCCAATAGCGCATTTTGGCGGCGCGCCATTTCGGCTTCGTCGGGCGGCTCAAGCTCGAACGAGGCCGTGCCGTAGTCGACGGCGTGGGCGTAGATGCGCGTGATCGCGGGAATGTCAGAGGCAGTGGCGGTGCGAATGCTGACGTCGTTCATCGTTCAGATGGCACACGGCCGGAAAACAAAACGCCCCGGGAGAATGATCCCAGGGCGCTTCGATTGCAATCCGTTTGCGCTCAGCGGCGGTCGCCGAAGATGCGCAGCAGCATCAGGAACAGGTTGATGAAGTCGAGATAGAGCGACAACGCGCCCATCACCGCCTTGCGGCCGGTCACGGTGCCGTCGTCCTGCACGTTATACATCTCCTTGATCCGCTGCGTGTCGTAGGCGGTCAGGCCAACGAAGACCAGCACGCCGATCACCGAGATCGCCCAGTCGAGCCCGCTCGATTTCAGGAACATGTTGACGACGCTGGCGATGATGACGCCGATCAGGCCCATGAACATGAACGAGCCCAGGCCGGTCAGATCGCGCTGCGTGGTGTAGCCGTACAGGCTCATGGCGCCGAACGTCGCCGCCGAGATGAAGAACACCCGCGTGATCGACGCCCCGGTATAGACCAGGAAGATCGAAGCCAACGACAGCCCGAGCAGGCCGGCATAGACGAAGAACAGCATCAGCGCCGTGCTGGCAGACAGCCGGTTGATGCCGAAGCTCAGGAGGAAGACGAGCCCGAGCGGCGCCAGTATCAGGATCCACATCAGCGGGCCCTGGAAAATGGTCTGGCCGAACGAGGTGAGCTGCAGCGAGCCGCCGACATCGGTCACGGCGGCCGAGAACGTGAACCACGCCACCAGCCCGGTCAGCGCCACGCCGGCAGTCATGTAGTTGTAGACGCGGATCATATAGGCGCGCAGACCCGCATCGATCGCGACCTGGTCCGTGCGATAGCCGGGTCTCGCGGCCGCAAGATTCCGATCGAAGTCGGACATGGAAATACCCCTGGGTTGTCCCGGTCTGAGCCGGGCCTTGGCGTTCGGCGATAGGACGCCGAATTCGCTTGGCCGGAA
This sequence comes from Xanthobacteraceae bacterium, assembly GCA_049584715.1. GTDB lineage: Bacteria > Pseudomonadota > Alphaproteobacteria > Rhizobiales > Xanthobacteraceae > BOG-931. The sequence goes on along the minus strand of JBAUYI010000087.1, from coordinate 7,701 downwards.
TCTAGTGCGAAAGCCACGGCGGCGCCAGATGGGTGCGGCGCCATATTCGCTATGGTTACAATTCTTTCATTATGCCCGCCGCCGCCCGCTTTATCAGAGATTCCGCAGCACCTCCGCGGGCTTGCGGCCAAGCGCCGTGAAGGTGCCGGCAAGGCCGAGCGCCAGCGTCACCACGAGGGCGGCAAGCGCCGCGCCGGCCGCCTGGCCGGCGACAAAGACGAAGGGAAACTCCATCACCCGCGTCACGATCAGGCCGGCCGCGAGCGTCCCCATGGCGACGCCGAACAGCACGGTGACGGCTCCGATGAGGAGATATTCGAGCGCGTAGGCGGCAAGCAGCCGCGCCCGCGTCGCGCCGAAGGTCTTCAGCACCACGGCGTCGTAAATGCGAAAGCGCTGGCCGGCGGCGAGCGCGCCGCCGAGCACCAGGGCGGCGGCGATCAAGGTGATGGCGCTGGCGCCACCGAGCGCCAGCACCAGGTTCTTGATGATGCCGTCCAGCGTATCGAGCGCGTCCTTGACGTGCACGGCGGTGACCGTCGGAAACGCGTCGGCCAGCGCCTTGATGACCGCGGTGTCCTCGGCCGGCGTGCCGCCGTCGGCAAAAGTCAGCGTGGCGATGTCGCTGTGGGGCGCGCCGCCGAAGGTGCCGGGCGAGAACACCATGACGAAATTGATGCCGAGGTTCTCCCAATCGACGGCGCGAAGATTGGCGATGCGCGCCGCCACGTTGCGGCCGAGCACGTTGACGGTAACGGAGTCGCCGATCTTGAGATCGAGGTCGTGCGCCGTCTTGCTCTCGAGCGAGACCAGCGGCTCGCCGGAATAATCGGCGCTCCACCATTGCCCGGCGACGATGCGCGATCCGGCCGGCACGGCGGACGCATAGGTGATGCCGCGGTCGCCTTGCAGCACCCAGCGCGATCCGGCAGCGGGTTTGAGATTGTCCGCCTTGACGCCGTTCGCCGCGACAATGCGGCCGCGCAGCATCGGCACCCTTTCGAGGCTGGACGCCGGCGCCCGGTCTCGCACGAAAGCGTCGAACCGGCCGGCATCGGCCGCCGGTATGTCGAGAAAGAAGAACGACGGAGCTTTTTCCGGCAGCGCGGCGGTGAATTGGCGATGCAGGTTGCCGTCGAGCTCGATGACGGTCACCAGCAAGGCAAGGCCGAGGCCGAGCGACAGCATCACCGGCGGCGTCAGGGACCCAGGGCGATAGATGTTGGCGATGGCGAGCCGCAGCACCGCCGAGCGCGGGCGCGGCAGGCGGCGCGCGATCGCCATGGTGAGCATCGCCAAGAGCCGCAGCATCACGAAGACGCCGATTGCGGAGGCGACAAAAATCGCCGCAATGCGATGGTCGTAGGTTGTCGAGATCGCGAGCGCGGCCAGTACCGCGGCGATCAGTGCCGTGGCGACGACGTAGCGCCGGCGCGGCCAGCGCCGCTCGGCGGCGATCTGGTCGCGAAACAGCATCGACACCGAAATATCGTGGGCGCGGCCGAGCGGCCACAGCGCGAAGGCCAGCGCCGTCAGCAGTCCGTACACGATCGACAGCGCCAACGTGCCCAGATGCAGCGACGGCGCCACCGGCAGCGGAATGATGGCGCCGAACGCCCACGTGATCGCATAGGGTAGCGCGGCGCCGAACGCGGCGCCGATCAAAGCGGCCAGCAGCGCGACCAGCAGCATCTGCCCGCAATAGATGGCGAACACCGTGCCGCCGGAGGCGCCGAGCGCCTTCATGGTGCCGATGGCATCGCGCTTGCGCGCCAGATGCGCGGCGACCGCGTTGGCGACGCCGACACCGCCGACCAGCAGCGTGGTCAGGCCGACCAGGGTCAGAAATTGGGTGAAGCGCTCGACGTTGCGTTCGAGCTGCGGCGACGCCTTGTTGCGGGTGCGGGCTTCCCAGCCGGCGTCAGGAAACGCGGCTTGAGCCGCTTTCTCGACCGCCGTCACGGCGCGGTCGCTGCTATCGGCCGGCGGCAGCCGCAGCCGGTATTGCCAGCGCACCAGGCTGCCGGGCTGCAACAGCCCGGTGGCGCGCAGCGCGGCTTCGCTGATGAGCAGACGCGGCCCGAGGCCGAGGCCGCCGGCAAGCTTGTCCGGCTCGGCGGTCAGCGCGGCGCGCAACTCGATGGCGATATTGCCGATGGTGACGCGGTCGTCGGTTTTCAGATCGAGCCGCGTCAGCAGCGCCGGATCGACCGCGGCGCCGAACGCGCCGTCCTTTTGTGCAAATAAATCCGAAAGCGGCATAGTCGGATTGGTCACGACCGAACCGAATAGCGGGTAGGCGTCGTCGACGGCTTTGATCTCGACGAGGCTAGAGCGGCCGTCACTGGTGCGGGCCATCGCCCGCGTCGTGGCGGCGACGGAGACCGTGCCGTGGTCGTTGAAGAAAGTCCGTTCGCCGTCGCTGGCTTCGCGCTGAATGAGCGCAAAGGAAACGTCGCCGCCGAGGATCAATTGCCCGGCGCTGCCGATGCCGTCGGCAAGGCTCGCCGCCACAGAGCCGACGCCGGCAATCGCAAATACGCCGAGCGCGATGCAGGCGATAAAGATGCCGAAGCCGCGCAAGCCACCGCGCAATTCGCGCCAGGCGAGACGGCCTACGAGCTGCGCCCTTTGCCCGACGCCCGGGCGCCACACCTGTCGCGTATCGGCCAGCGCGGTCATGTCGCCTCGTGCCGCATCGCCGTATCGAGCCGTCCCGAATGCAGGTGCACCACGCGGTCGCACCGTGCGGCGAGCTCGGTATCGTGGGTGACCAGAACGAGGGTGGTGCCGCGCTCGCGGTGGCCGCGGAACAGAAGCTCGATGATCTCGCGCCCGGTCGCCTCGTCGAGATTGCCGGTCGGTTCGTCGGCGACGATCAGCGCCGGATCGGGTGCCAGCGCGCGGGCCAGCGCGACGCGCTGCTGCTCGCCGCCGGACAATTCGGCCGGGTAATGGTGCAGGCGTTGCGCCAGCCCGACGGCCGCCAGTTCCTTTTCGGCGCGGCGCAGCGCGTCGCGGGCGCCGGCGAATTCAAGCGGCACCGCGACGTTCTCCAAGGCCGTCATGGTCGGAATGAGATGAAAGGCCTGAAAGACGATGCCGATATGCCTGCCGCGGAAGCGCGCGAGAGCGTCCTCGTCGAGTTGTTGCAATTCCTGTCCGGCGACGATAACGGAGCCAGTGTCCGGGCGCTCCAATCCGGTCATCACCATCAGCAGTGTCGATTTGCCGGAGCCCGATGGGCCGAGGAGGCCAATCGCCTCGCCACGGCCTATATTGAGGTCGATCTGTCGCAAGATATGGACGCGGGCGGCGCCGCGGCCGAGCGCCAGGTTGACGCCGGAAAGCGAGATGGCGTTGCCAGCGGAAGGATAGCCCGAAATGTCGTTCATGTTGCCGGCTGACCCGCACCCTTCATCGACTCGTGCCCGATCATATGGGTGGCGGCACGCGCTGCTCCAAATCGCCGGTGCGGCGGTTTGTAGCGTGGCGCTCGTCGGCGCGGCAGCGGTGCAGTCGGCGCACGCCCAAGCCCCGGTGAAAATCGTCGCCTTCGGCGACTCGCTGACCGCTGGTTATGGGCTACCCGACAACGAAGGTTTCGTGCCCCGCCTGCAAGCAGCCCTTGTCGCCAAAGGCATTGCCGCGGAAATCCAGAACGCCGGTGTCTCCGGCGATACCGCCGCGGACGGGCTCGCCCGGCTCGATTGGTCGGTGCCTGAGGGCACCGAGGCCGTCATCCTCGAGCTTGGCGCCAACGACATGCTGCGTGGTTTCAAGCCGGAGGTGACGCGCGCCGCGCTCGACACCATCCTGCGCCGTCTCACCGCGCGCCATATCGCGGTGCTGCTCTGTGGCATGCGCTCAGCACCGAATCTCGGGCCCGAATACGGGGCTGCGTTCGAGCGCATCTATCCGGACCTTGCGGCGAAATATGACGTGCTTATTTATCCGTTCTTCCTCGATGGCGCCGCCGCGGATCTGAAACTTCTGCAGCACGACGGGCTGCATCCCAACGCCGCCGGCGTCGACGTCATCGTCGCGCGCATCTTGCCGAAGGTGGAGGAGCTCATCGCCCGCGTCCGCACGCAACATCCGTCGTAAGGGTTGCATACTGCGCCCGATCACCGCATTGTGTTGATGCGGCGATTCGTCCCGAAAAGCAGGTCGTCATGCCCCGCCTGTTCACTGCTCTCGAAATTCCGCCGCATGTCGCCCAGTCGCTTGCCATGATGCGCGGCGGGCTGCCGGGCGCGCGCTGGATCGATCCTGAAAATTATCATCTGACGCTGCGGTTCATCGGCGATATCGATGACGCGCTGGCCCATGAAATCGCCGGCATGCTCGGCCGCGGGCGGCGCATGTCGTTCGAGCTGCGGCTCGACGGGCTGTCGTCCTTCGGCGGCCGCAAGCCGCGGGCGCTGGTCGCTGCGGCCACGCCGATCGCGCCGCTCATGGAGCTACAAGCCGAGCACGAGCGGCTGCTGCAACGGCTCGGGCTCGAGCCCGAGGGCCGCAAATACACGCCACATGTGACGCTGGCGCGGTTGCGCGACTCGTCGAGCCACCAGGTCGCCGAATATCTCAGCGCCCGCGGCCATTACCGCTCGGCGTCGTTCGAGGTCTCGCGCTTCGTGCTGTTCTCGTCACGCTCGTCGGTAGGTGGCGGCCCCTATATCGTCGAGGCCGATTATCCGCTCGGCGAGCCGGCGCTGCGGCGGGCTTAAGTTTTCAGGTCACGCCCGCAGCATTCTGGTCTGCAGATCGAGCATCGCGGTCGCGAAACCATGGCCGTCGGCCATGACCTCGCGCATCAGCGACAGCGGCGTCGGCCGCGACGACTCGACCTCGCCAATGACACTGCCGAAATCGAACGACAGCTCGGCGTCGAATTTGCGCGCCAATTGCTGCATGCGCCGGTTCTCGGCCAGGCACGCCATGTGCAGGAGCCGGATGCCGCGATTGCGCGCGGTGAGCAAAGTGTGGCGCAGCAGCGCCGAGCCGACGCCATGGCTCTGCCACGGCTTCTCGATGCTGATCGCGGCTTCAGCCTGGCGCGGAAAGCGCACGCCCAGCGGCCGCAGCTCGGCGGCGCCACGCATCATCCCGCCGATGAAAAAACCGTGGATCACGGCGTCCAGCGATTGCGACAGATCGGCATATTTGCGGATGAAGTCGTCGGATACGCCGCCGGCGAACCGGCTGTTGCGGCTGTCCGGGTCTAGGCGCAGCATATGATCGCGGTATTTTTCCGCTTCACCGACCCACAATTTGCGGATCACGCCGCCTTCTGGAAGAACATCCTGCATTGGGTCTCCTGACATTGTCGTCCCGGTAAGGACACTGTCGTCTGTGAGACCCTCCCGATCGTTTCCTCCGCGCAGCAAATTGGCGTAGCAGGCAGTTTCACCTGTACGCCGAATCAAATCATCATGTCGTGCGGCGCCAAAGTTTGGCAAGGTGAAGCATTGAGCAACATGCCTACATTCCGTATACGCATGGCTCGTGAATCGTTCACGACTGTTTGACTGCCGAATATTGGCATGCGCAATGCAGTGCTAATTGTCCGCGCGTTCCCGCCACGTTTCGTCCACAACGGTTAATCCGCCGATGGCGAGCTCTATCACAACGCAATACGCCGCCGGCGTCGCCGCGGGGCGCGTCGGCAGCGACGACGCGCAGCTCGCCGTCATCGCGAAGCTACAGCGGCTCGAGGTGCGGATCGCCGAGCATCGCCTGGCGCGCAAATCCTCGTCGCTCGGCTGGCTGTTCGGCAACCGCAAGGAGCCGCCGCTCAAGGGCCTCTACATCTACGGCGACGTCGGCCGCGGCAAGACGATGCTGATGGATTTGTTCTTCGAGGCAAGCCCGGTGACGCGCAAGCGTCGCGCGCATTTTCACGAATTCATGCTCGACGTGCACGAACGCATTTTCGCACTGCGCCAGGAGATGAAACTCGGCGAGCACGAAGGCGAAGATCCGATCCGGCTTGTCGCCGGGCAATTGTTCGAGGAGGCCTGGCTGCTCTGCTTCGACGAATTCCATGTCACCGACATCGCCGATGCCATGATCCTCGGCCGGCTGTTCGCGCAATTGTTCGCGCACGGCGCCGTGGTCGTCGCCACTTCGAACGTGGCGCCGGACGATCTCTATAAGGACGGCTTGAACCGCGCGCTGTTCGTGCCGTTCATTCACTTGCTTGAAACGTACATGGACGTGGTGCGGCTCGATGCGCGCACCGATTTTCGGCTGGAGAAAATCGCCGGTCTCCCGGTATGGTATGTGCCGGCCGATGCGGCGGCAGACGCCGCCCTCGACGATGCCTGGCGGCGGCTCGCCGGCGGCCACGACGGTACCGCGCAAGAGCTGCCGCTCAAGGGACGCAGCGTACATGTGCCGCGCGCCTTCATGGGGGTGGCGCGCTTTTCCTTCCACGATCTGTGCGAGGCGCCGCTTGCGGCCGTCGACTACCTGCGCCTCGCGCACGAGTATCACACCATCATCCTCGACCATGTGCCGGCGATGACCTACGACACGCGCAACGCGGCCAAGCGCTTTATCATCCTGATCGACACGCTCTACGACATGAACGTGAAGCTCATTGCCTCGGCAGCAGCGGAGCCCGACGCGCTCTATCAAGCCGACGAAGGTTTCGAAGCGCAGGAATTCAAGCGCACCGCCTCGCGCCTGATCGAGATGCGCTCGCAGGCCTATCTGGCACGACCGCACGGCGCCGCGCACACGCAAGAGTCCGCGTCGTCCGCCGGTATCGTCGAGACCTAACTTCCGATACTCGTAATCAACATCGCGGCGACGACGAGGCCCATCAAGAATGTCGCGAACCAGCCGAACACCATCAGGGCGCGCGAAGCGGCGAATTTGCCCATGATGCTGCGGCTGGCGACAACCACCATCATGGCGATCATCAGTGGCACGGCGACGACGCCGTTGACGACGGCGCTCCAGAACAACATGCGGATCGGATCGAGCGGGGTCAGCGCCGCGCCCAATCCGGCCAGCGTCGCCGCGGCGACCACCAGGTAGAAACCCGGCGCGCTGCGGGCCGGCATTTCGAGACTGCCTTCCCAGCCGAACGTCTCCGCCACCGCATAGCCGGCAGAACCGGCGAGCACTGGCACGGCGAGCAGCCCGGTGCCGATGATCCCCAAGGAGAACAGGAAAAATGCGGCCGGGCCGGCGAGTGGCCGTAACGCTTCGGCGGCCTGGGCGGCGGTGTCGATGTGCGTCTTGCCGTGGGCGTGCAGCGTGGCCGCCGTGGTGACGATGATGAAGAAGCCGATGATGTTCGACAGCAGCATGCCGGTCGTGGTGTCGAGCCCGATGCGCAAGCCCTCGCGTTGCCCGAAGCGCTTGGCGGTTGAAGCAGCTGTGTCGCTTGTCGTTTTGGCGCGCAGCTTGCGCTCCTCCGCTTCCAGCGAGGCTTGCCAGAAGAACATGTAGGGACTGATTGTGGTGCCGAAGATCGCCACCAGCATCAGCATGTAATCGCGATCCCACGACACCCGCGGCAGCAGAGTCGCAACCGCCACCTCGCTCCACGGAATCCGGATGGTGAAAGCGGTGGCGACATAAGCAAAGAGAACGAGCGTCAGCGTTTTCAGGTAACGCGAATATGAATGATACGGAATCAGGATCTCGGCGGTAAGGCAGCCGATGCCGAACACCGCGATGTAGAGA